>JAKPQT010000065.1 GCA_029555885.1 Chloroflexota bacterium
GCCCCCCGTGCGCGGGATAGAAAATACCAGAAGACGGCCAGCAGGCCCAGCGGCAGAATCCACGACAACAGCAGCACCCCTGCCGGGCTGGCAGGCCGCTCGAAGCGATATTCGACGCCCGCAGCCTCCAGGTCCGCAACGAGGTTCGGGTCCCCGCCCGCGGCGATCACGGTATCATAGCGGATCGTGCCCGGTGTCGTGCCGGCGACAGACCGGATCGGCTGGCCGGTCGTTGGGGTGACCGGAACGGTGGCCGCAGGTTCCGTCCCTTCGGCGGTCTCTGCCGGCGCATTCGGGTCCTTCATGTCGCCCATGATGTCGTTGGCGCCGATGACCGCAGTGACGATCTGGCCGTCTGCCAGCTTGGCGCGGAACTCGCTGTAGGGAATCTCCACCGCCTGATACAGCGTCGGACCGAGCACGAACTGCTGAAAGAGCCATAGCACGATGAAACCGACGATGACGTAGGTGATGCCGGTGCGGATCATCCGCTGCATCTGCTCCTGGCGCTGCTTGTCATCGTCTGGGTCCGGCCGGGGCATTCCCCCCTTGACCGGGCCGCCTTTGTTCGGCCCGCCGGCCTGCGGCGCATTCTTGTTCGACCCATTTCGATTGGTCCCGCTCTTGAGCGGTTCGTTATGAATGGCTTCGCCCTTGGTTGGCTCTGCCTGCTGGCTGTTCTCCATGGCATTTCCCTTTCGCTTACACGCCTGTAGCATTGCTCTCGGCATATGGTCCTATCATAAGCGTTTTCTTCGTGAATTGCCAGTGAGGTAAAACACAGAGTATACCTTAAACAGATTGTCAACCGCCGGGCGCTGTGATAGACTCCCGTTCAGCCCACTTCGAAATGAGCGTCTATGCCCGAGATCCCGATCCGTCAGAATGGCCTGGTCTTCTACCGCACCCGCCCAGCCCGCATCAGCGAAACCGGCGAAAAGCTCGTGTTGGAGCTGGAAGGCGGGGAGGTTGCCCGCGTCCGCCCGAAGGACGTGGTGCCGCTGCACCCGGGCCCGATACGCAGCCTGGCGGAGCTGCGCGAGCCGGTCGGCGCAGACCTGGTGACCGCCTGGGAGATCCTGAGCGGCGGCGAGACCTCTCTGCCGGAGCTGGCCGAGCTGGCGTATGGTGAGTACAGCCCTGCGACCGCCTGGGCCGCCTGGCAGCAGGTGCTCGACGGCCTTTACTTCCGCGGCACGCCGGAGCACATCACGGTCACTTCGGCGGAAGAAGTCGCCCGCATCGAGGCCGGCCGCGCCGCTGAGGCCGCCGAGAAGGCCGCGTGGGATGCCTTCGTGGGCCGGGCCCGTGCGGGGCATGTCGAACCCGAAGATCGCCGCTATCTGCGCGAAGTGGAGGACCTGGCGCTGGGCCGCATCGAGCGCAGCCGGGTCATGCGCGCGCTGGGGCGCGAGGAGACGCCGGAGAACGCCCACGCCACACTCCTGGAGTTCGGCGCGTGGGATTTGACGGTCAATCCGTACCCTGTCCGGCTGGGGCTCAACCTGCATGCCCCCGACCTGCCGCTGCCTGCGGCCTGGGCCGAGCCCGATTTCTTCTGCGGGGATGTGACCCGCCGCGACCTGACCCATCTGCCTGCGTATGCCATCGACGACGCGACAACCGAGACGCCCGATGACGCGCTGAGCTTCGAGCCGCTGGAGACGGGCGGCCGCGTGTGGGTGCACGTGGCAGACCCGGCCAGCCTGATTCTGCCCGAAAGCCCGCTGGACCTGGACGGCCGCAGCCGCGGGGTCACGCTGCATCTGCCGGAGACCGTGGTGCCGATGTTACCCGCGGCGACCACGCCGCTGCTAGGCCTGGGACTGGCAGCGGTATCGCCCGCGCTGTCTTTTGCGCTGGATGTCGATGCGGAGGGTCGGCTGCTGTCCCTCGAAATCTTCCCGAGTCTTGTGCGGGTGGCCCGGCTGACCTATGAAGAGGCGGACGGCCGGCTGACAGAAGAGCCGTTTGCCTCGCTTTGGCGGCTGGCGCAGGCCTACGAGGCCGCTCGTCGTGCCAACGGCGCGGTCAGCATCGACCTGCCCGAGGCCAGCGTGCGCGTGAACGGGGGAGAGGTGAGCATCCACCCGGTGCTCCCGCTCGCGAGCCGGCACATGGTCGAGAACGCGATGGTGATGACCGGCGAGGCGGTCGCGCGCTACGCAGCGGAGCACGCGATCCCGCTGCCCCATGCCACGCAGGACCCGCCGGATAATGGCTCGGGTGACGGCGCGCTGCTCGGGCCGGAGGCTACGCTGTCAGAGATGTTTGCGCTGCGCCGCACGATGAAGCGCAGCCAGTATCGCAGCACGCCTGCGCCGCATTTCGGGCTGGGGCTGCCCGCGTATGTGCAGGTGACGAGCCCCCTGCGTCGCTACCTGGACCTCGTCACCCACCAGCAGTTGCGCGGCCACCTGGCCGGCGTGCCCTTGCTGACCGCGGCCGATATCATGGAGCGTATCGGCGAGGTCGAACCGGCCATCGCTGCGGCGCGCCAGGCAGAAAACCTGTCCAACCGCCACTGGACGCTCGTCTATCTTCAGCAACATCCTGGCTGGCAAGGGGAGGCGGTGCTGCTCGATCGCCGCGGGCAGAGCGGCATCTGCGTCATTCCCGAGCTCGCGTTGGAGACGCAGGTCTACCTGCCTCCTGATCTGCCGCTCGACAGTCGCGTAACGCTCATCCTGCGCTCTGTGGACCTGCCGCGGCAGGACGCGCGCTTCCGGGTGGCCTGAAGGTGCGCTCAGAGCCGTCGAGCCCCAGCGCGGCCCGGCGGGTCTCATGCTGATATCGGCTTTACTGTCGTTTACTTGTCATCTTCCTGGGTAGGTCCGCGTCATATTCCGTCCCTCGCTGCAGCGCGATAATATCGTCGAGTATCTCACGCGCAGCTATGGGAGGGCCATATGTTCAAGCGTTGGCTTGTCCTTGTCGTCATGTTCGGCGTGCTGGCCGGCGCCGCGGCGCCGCTCGGTGTGGTCGCGGCCGGCAAGAGCTATACGGCCGAGCGGTTCGATGTCAAGTGGAATCTGCTGGCTGACGGCGTGCTGGATGTCACCGAGACCGTCGAATTCCGCTTCGAGGGCGGCCCCTTCACCTATGTATACCGCGAGCTGCCCAAGGACTACTCCGATGGCATCTCCAACATCCAGGTTAGCCTCG
>JAKPQT010000067.1 GCA_029555885.1 Chloroflexota bacterium
GGCCTTTATCGAGTTCTTCAACCGGGCAAAAGCCAAGCCCTTCAAGTGGACCTACGCTGGTCGCCCTTTGACCGCCTGAACCGGCGGACTATTTCTGTCGGGATGTACTAGCAGGATGAGCATCCAGCCGCCGACACCCCACCACGTCATCATCACCAGTGCCGGCTTAGCCCAGGCCATGCTGCTCAGGAAAGGAATAGGAGACATACCAATGGACCTGAGGGCCATGTTTATCAGGCCGAATTGGGAGTTGAAGAGCCAGAGCCACAAGATGGCGCTGGCAACACCAGGTACCAGGGTGGGGATATAAAAGATCGTGCGGTAGAGCGGACGAAACAGAAGCTCACGGTTCATTACGAAAGCGAGTAAAAAGGCGATGAGAATGCCGGTTGGGACCGAGAGAACCGCGAAGTAGACGGTATTATAGGTAGCCGTCTTGAACAGGCGATCGTTGAACAGAGAAATGTAGTTCTCCAGGCCGCTGAACTGCGGCTTGCCTAAGATCGGGTAAAAAGTGAAGCTGTAGTAAAACGACGCAACCAGAGGATAAACGACAAAAACCAGGAAGCCGATTAGCCAAGGCAGGATGAAAAGCAGGCCGGTGGGGATGTTCCTGACCTCGCGGCTCAACCTGCGGCGACCTCTGTCGGCCGGTGTGGCAGGATGCGGGGAAACCCGTTCAAGAGCACTCAACGCTCACGCTCCTGTGCGATGAGATTGACGCAGACGTGTGGTATAGTGATGGCAGTAAGTCAAGCATATCATGTTCCAGACCTCCGGCCAAGGGGTTTCTGGCCTGACATAGGACATAGGTAGGACGTCATGGGCGACCAACTGACAGGCGTCGAGCTCATCCAGGAACTGCGCCATGCCTTGCGCTATCTCTACGTTACCGCAGAGCTGCGTAAGAGCCGCTTGCTGCCCCTGCTGGGCCTCGAAGGCCAGGGCGCCACCGCCTCATTGCGCGCGCTCCTGACCGAAGCGATTGCCGCGCTCAAGCCCGGTGCCGAGACGCCGCCGCAAGCGCGGCCCTGGCGGATCTATAACGCGTTGCTGTACCAGTATGTCCAGCAGCTCAGCCAGGAGGAAGTGGCTGCGGCCTTGGGCGTCAGTGCCCGTCAACTGCGCCGCCAGGATAGCCAGGCGCTGCAGCTGCTCGCCGAGCACCTCGTCGCACAGCACGGCTTGGCCGATCGGCTGCAGCGGGAGGGCGATACGCTGTGGCCTGTGCCCGCAGGCGATGAGGAGGCGGCTGAAATGCCGGTCGCCGCCTACGCCGCGCCCAGTCGCGACCAGGAACTGGCCTGGGTGGAACAGTCGGAGCCTAACCAGGTGACCGATCTGCTGGGCCTCCTCGAGCGCACGCAGCAGACCATTGCGCCCCTGGCTGAGAAGCTCGCGGTCAAAATCATCACGGAGCCCGGGACAGTCCCTTTGCTGGTAACTGTCCCGCCGGCCATGGTCCAACAGGCGCTGGTCATGGTCTATACGGCAGCGCTCCGCGCTGCGGACGGCGGCCGCGTGGTCGTACGCGCCGCAGCCGAATCGGCCACCGCATGTGTGTCTTTTGCCGTCAGCGGCCCCGCTGGGATGCCTGTGGACCTGGCCGCGGCGGCAGTGGCGCCCGATATCGCCGAGAGCCTGCGCATGGGCCAGCAACTCCTCAGCCTGGCCGGGGGCAGGCTCGCCACACACCTGCCGGCCGAGCCCGGAACTGCGATGCCAGAGCCGGCGCTCTGCGTGCTTGTCCCGGCCATCGAGGAGCTGGCCGTGCTGGTCGTCGATGACAACACGGACTCGCTGCGGCTGTTTCAGCGCTACCTGGCCGGCACCCGCTACACTTTCGTGGGCGCCCGCGACGCCGACCAGGCCCTGCATCTCGCGGCCGCCGTCAAGCCCAGCATGATTGTCCTGGATGTCATGCTGCCCGAAGTCGACGGCTGGCAAACGCTGGCGCAACTCCGCCAGCGGGCGGACCTGCGCGATGTCCCGGTCATCATCTGCACCATCCTGCCGGAGGAGCAGCTGGCGCTGACGCTCGGGGCCGACGGCTACCTGCGCAAGCCGGTCAGCCGGACGGCGTTTCTGACGGCCCTGGATGCACAGGTCCGGCGGCAGGGGCAAGCAGTTGGCTGAGGCGCTCGATGCAGCCCAGCAACTGGGGCAGCGACAGGCCGCCCTGCAGTGTGACGGCCAAAGCGTTGGCCACAATGGGCTGTCCGGCCGGGTCGCGCGCGGAGACGATGACCACCGGGATGTCGCGCAGGGCCGGGGCTGCATGGCGGGCGGCCAGGAACGCGAACCCGTCCATCTCTGGCAGCGTCAGGTCCAGTACGATGGCGCTAATCCGCTCCTCGTGCAGCAGGTCCAGTGCCTCGCGGCCATTGGTAGCCGGAATGACCCGATAACCGGCGCCTGTCGCGCCCAGTATCCGCCAGAAAAGCTGTAACGCGTCCGGCTCGTCTTCCACGATCAGCACCGTCTTCTGGCCATCGGCCGGTCCCGCCAGCCGGGCCAGCGTCGCCTGTAGCTGGTCTTGTGACACCGGCTTGACCAGGTACGCGTTCACGCCCAG
>JAKPQT010000069.1 GCA_029555885.1 Chloroflexota bacterium
GCTCGTCGTCGCGCTCGACGCTGACCGTTCCCACCGGCCGGCCATCCACCCACAACAGCAGCAGGCCATCCGGCAGGCCGTAAGGACCCACGATGTCGCGCACCAGGCGCTCCGGTGTCGCGTCGGCACGCTGCGGTTGGCCCGCGAAGCTGATGTTCAGGAGGTCGCAGAAGGTTGCGAGGGCCTCCTGGTCCGACTCATGGACATGCTGAAACCCCATCCCCTCCGGCATCTGGACAGCCGGCAACGGCGCGCCAGGATGCTCCAGAACGAACGCGTAACGCTCCACACGCAGCCCCAGGTCCTCCCAGATGCGGCGCACGGCGGTAAGATGCTCCGGGATGAAACCGAAAGCGTAGTCCAGATCCGCCAGGTGGGGCCTGAGCGCCGCGAGCAACGCGGCATACGCTGTGCGCGACGGCTCCAGCGCGTGCAGGATCATGAAGCGGGCGATGCGCATTTGCACGTAGCCCGGGGTGCGCAGCAGGCATGCCGCACCCACGATGGCTTCGTCGTCGTCCTCGCCGCTCAGCATGAGGTAGGCCGGATATTCCGCGGTCGGGACGAAATCTGCCTGGGGCAGGAACGATTCGTCGTGTTCGGCCCCGTGCGCGCGGCAATAGGCCACGAAAGCTGCGGCGTTGCTGTGGTCCACGGATATGATTCGCCAACCAGTCATCATCAGTCCAGTATGCCACAGGCGGCATTGAAATTCCATCCCAAGAAACGCAAAAGTGGGGATTCAGCCCGTCCAAGTCCGTGATCGGGCCGCCGCGCCGAGTAGTGCGGCGGCCTCCCGCAGGTCGGGCAGGTCATGGCCTTCGGTGTATTGCCCGTAGATGGCAGCCAGGGTACGCCGCGCGTCCGCGAGTTCCGCCGCATAGTCTGAGCCCTGATGCTCGCGCAGCCGGACCAGGCTCATTGCGGTGCGCAACTGCCAGGCCAGGGCAGCCTGATCGTGGCCCAGCGCCAGGGCGCGCTGAAAGCAGTCCAGCGCCTCGCCGGCCGCGGCCAGACCGTCGCGCGCGAGCAGTAACTCACCTTGCAGGCGGCACAGTTCGGCTTCATAAAGCCGACCACATCGCATTCGGGACCGCCCCAGCACACTGTCGATGGCACCCTGGCCGATCGTCAGGAGGCGACTGCGTTCAGTCTGTGATATGGCGCCGGCTTCCGGCGCGCGCCGATGTAGTGCGGCCAGGCAACTAT
>JAKPQT010000082.1 GCA_029555885.1 Chloroflexota bacterium
TAGTGCCATGCGCAGCCTGTGCAGTACGGGTCGTCGATGGCGTGCGGGTGCGCAATGATGAACAGGCGGCCTGCGGCCTCCGCTGCGCGGGCAATCGCGGCCATCTCCCCAGTGCCCGGCTCAGCGCGCCACTCAATCCACTCTCCACCGCCCAGGCACAGCGCGTGACCCCAAAAAGTCGTCAGCTCCATGCCGCGGGCGGGCAGCACGCGCGGGGAGGGCACGCGGTCCAGCTCGACCAGCCCGGACACCGTGTTGTGGTCGGTGAGGAAGAAGAAATCGAGGCCGCGCGCCTCCGCCGCAGCCACCCGGCCCGCGACGGGCACGTGGCCGTCCGAGTGGACGGTATGCGTGTGCAGGTCGCCGCGATACCAGGCCGAGCCGCCGCGCAGCGGCCGCGCGGGCGGTAAAGCCGCTTCCGTAACGGCCGACAGGCTATCGGCTGCGGCGCCATCCTGCGAGGCGATGTCCAGCGTGTAGGTACACGCCGTACCGGGCACCAGCCCGTGCGTCTCGACCTGCAGCATCCACGCGCCTGCGGGCAGCGGCCCTGCCAGATAGCCGGGCGTCGCAGCCTCCGCGCGGATGGATATCTCCTGGGCCGCGCGGCAGCAATGGCTGGCCCCGCGCCAGCCGTCCGGCCCGAACAGCGTCAGGCTCAGCACATTGGAGATGCCCTGTTCAGCCGAGGGATCGAAGGCAAACCGCACATCGAGCCGGCGGGTACTCGCGGGCAATTCGAACGGGTAGGTGATGAAGCGCTTGTGGTCCGCGCGGGTCAACGTCTGGCGGTCGTGCAGGTACATGGCGGAACTCCTCGGGCCGGGATGTCCGCGGATTATACGGCCCAGCGGGGAACCGGCCAAATCCATTGGAATGAAGCTCCGCCAACGGATTGGCGCGCTGCCGCATCGCGGAGTACAATGCGATACAGTTTATAGCTGTTACCGGCTGGCTGCCAGATTTCCCATCTACCCACCACAGGAGAATCGAAGATGCATAGACCCTGGTTCAAGGCGCTGTCCCTGGTCACGATCCTGGCATTAATGTTGATGGCGTTCCCGCTGCAAAGCGCGGTCGCCGCCACCCCCACCGACCTTTTCTTCTCGGAATACATCGAAGGCTCAAGCAATAACAAGGCGCTCGAAATCTACAACGGCACCGGCGCGACCATCAACCTGGCGACCGGCGGCTATAGCGTGCAGATGTTTTTCAACGGCAGTGCGACTGCGGGCCTGACCATCAACCTGACCGGCACGGTTGCCGACGGCGATGTGTACGTCGTCGCTCAATCATCGGCCAACGCGACGATCCTCGCCCAGGCCGACCAGACCAACGGTTCAGGCTGGTTCAACGGCAATGACGCGGTAGTCCTGCGCAAGGGAACAACTGTCATTGATGCCATCGGACAGATTGGCTCCGACCCCGGCGCCGAATGGGGCACCGGGCTGGTCAGCACGGCGGACAACACCTTGCGCCGGAAGGCCACGGTCTGCGCCGGGGACCCCGATGGCAACAACGCCTTCGATCCATCGGTGGAGTGGGATGGCTTCGCGACCGACACCTTCGCCGGCCTGGGCGTACACACCGCCAGCTGCTCTGTTACGGACGCGGCGCCGACCGTCACCAGCTCCTATCCGGCCAATGGCGCCACCGATGTGCCAGTCGGCGCCGATTTGAGCGTGACCTTCAGCGAGCCGGTGAACGTGACCGACCCGTGGTTCACTCTTTCTTGCTCGACCTCCGGCACCGTAGCTGTAACCACCACCGGCGGGCCGACCACGTTTTTGCTCAATCCCGACTCAAACCTTGTGAGCGGTGAGAGCTGCACGCTGACGGTGCTGGCGAGTCAAGTCACAGATCAGGATAGCAACGACCCGCCCGACAACATGGCCGCGAATTACGTAGTCACTTTCACTCCCTTTGATATTTGTGCCCAGCCCTACACCCCCATTTACCAGATCCAGGGCAGCGGCGCGACCGTGGCACTGACCGGCACGCGTACGACCCAAGGCGTCGTGGTCGGCGACTATGAAGGTCCCTCGCCTGCGCTGCGCGGTTTCTTCATCCAGGACCCAACCGGCGATGGCAATTCAGCGACTTCGGACGGCATTTTTGTCTTTGAAGGTAGCAACGCGGACACCGTCAGCATCGGTGACATCGTGCGCGTGACCGGCTCCGCCGGCGAGAATCAGGGCCAGAGCCAGATCAGCGTCGGCACCATCGTGAAGTGCGGCACCGGTACGGTCGCCCCAACCGACGTCACGCTGCCCTTCGCTTCCGCGACCGCTCTCGAGCAGTACGAGGGCATGCTCGTCCGCTTGCCGCAGACGCTGTACGTGACCGAGCACTTCCAACTGGGCCGGTTCGGCCAGGTCGTGCTGTCCTCGGGCGGGCGTCTCATGCAACCGACCAACATCTTCCCACCCCTGTCTACAGAAGCGATAGATCTCCAGGCAGAGAATAACCTCAACCGCATCATCCTTGACGACGCCTCG
>JAKPQT010000090.1 GCA_029555885.1 Chloroflexota bacterium
ACGGCCGCGGCCGATCGCCTGGCACAGGGCGACTTCAACTATCCCTTGCCTGCAGGCACGCCTGGCGAGCTGGGCCGCCTTGCCGCCTCCTTCGGCTCCATGCGTGACGAACTGCACCGCACGCTGCAGGCGCGCGCGGACCTGGTCACCAACGTCAGTCACGAATTGCGCACCCCGCTCACTGCGATCAAGGGGCTGACCGAGACGCTGCGTGACGGCGCGGTCGATGACCTGGACGCACGCGACGGGTTTCTGGCATCGGTCGAGCGCCAGGCCGATCGCCTGATCCGCCTGGTCAACGACTTGCTGCTGCTCTCGCGCGCGGACAACCAGGCCTTGGGGTTGCGCTGCGAACGGCTGGACCTCTCCGAACTCGCGCGCGCGACGGCCGGCGAGCTCGCTCCGCAGGCCGAGGCCGCAGATGTGGCGATTGTCGTGCACGGTGCGAACGTGTTCGCGGCCGGAGATCCCGATCGCCTGCGCCAGGTGCTGGTCAACCTGCTGGACAATGCACTGCAGTATTCGCCCGCGGGTGCGGTGGTGACGGTGCACACCGCTGCCTCGCCCGAGGGTGCACTTGTCTCCGTGCAGGACTGCGGGCCGGGCATTCCACCGGAGGATCTGCCACGCGTGTTCGAGCGCTTCTATCGGGGTGACCGGTCCCGCCAGCGGGAGCGCACAAGCGCCAGCGGCTCGGGCCTGGGCCTGGCCATTGCAAAAGCGCTGATCGAGGCGCACGGCGGCTCCATCACCCTCGAAAGCCGGCGCGGGGAGGGCACGAAGGTCACCTTCTCGCTGCCCGCGAGCTGATCGATACCTGTTTCCCGTCTGCCACCATTCTGACACATCCACCTGCTACGCTGTCCCCGGAAGTGCGATCCACAAGAAGCATGGAGGAAGACAGCATGAACAAGGCCCTCTCAATCATCGGCTGTATCGCAACGCTGTTCGTTGCAGCAATCGCTCGGCCGGCGAGCCCTGCGACCGTTGCGGCCGCGCCGCTCTTGCAGGCCGAAACGACCGGATCCCTGCACACCAGCGGCAGCGCGGTCATCCGCGTCCAGCCGGACCGGGCGACCATCCGGTTCGGCGTGCAGACATTTGCCCAAACTCCCCGGGCTTCGCAGGCAGAGAACGTGGCGATCGTCAAGCGGGTGCTGGATGCGTTGGCGGACCAGGGGATCGCCAGCCAGGACATCGGCACCGACCACTTCACGGTGCGGCCTGAGTATGACTATCGGGCGAAAGGGGACCGGGCACTGGTCGGCTACTGGAGTGATAACGGCGTCGTGGTCAACTTGCGCGACGTGAGCCGCTTGAGTGATGTGTTGGTGGCTGCGCTGGAGGCCGGCGCAACCTCGGTCGACGACCTGGCATTCAGCACGACCCGGGTGCGCGAGCTGCGCGACCAGGCGCGCGAGATGGCGGTGAAGGCCGCGCTGGAGAAGGCGGAGGCGCTGGCCGCCGCCGCGGGTGTTGCTGCGGGCCACGTTACCAACATTCAGGAAAACTCGTGGTCATACTACTATGGCTCGGGAAGCCGGGACCTGGCGTCGGGCATGGCGCAGAACGTGATGCAGGAGATCGCGCCTGCGTCCGCGCCGGCCATCGAGGACAGCGAGTTCAGCCTCGGCCAGATCATCGTCCAGGCGCAGGTGGATGTGAGCGTTGAGTTGCGGTAGGAACGTGTCCCGGCTCCCATGAAACAAAATGGACCGCCGAAACGTAATTCTAATGGTAAGTTGATATAAGTATATTGGTTAAGCCAGCATGGTGTTTGGGAGGTTAAGGAGCTAGATCATGGGAAATCCGGTTGGTTCCGCAGGTGCGAAGGCAGGACTGTTGACAGAATTGGTGCGCAATGTACGGTTGGCGTGGCGCTTGTTCCGTGACCCGCGCGTTTCGGGTGCAACCAAGTTGATCATTCCCGGGCTCGCCGTGGCCTACCTGCT
>JAKPQT010000750.1 GCA_029555885.1 Chloroflexota bacterium
GCCATCGCGGGCGATATGTTCAAGATCGATATCGACGTTTTCATGGTCAAGGTCAGCTATGAGCACAAGCCTTATCGGCGCTCCATCATGCAGACCTACGGTGCGCGCGTGACGCCGAGCCCGTCGGATCGCACCAACGCGGGCCGCGCGATCCTGGCGCGCAAGCCCGATCACACCGGCAGCCTCGGCATCGCCATCTCGGAAGCTGTGGAAGTAGCGGCGACAAGCGGCGGCAAGACGAAATACTCCCTCGGCTCAGTGCTCAACCATGTCCTGCTGCACCAGACTGTCATCGGCCAGGAAGCGTTGGATGCGATGGAGGAAGTCGGGGAGTACCCGGATGTGGTCATCGGCTGCGTCGGCGGCGGCTCCAACTTTGCGGGCATCGCGTTCCCGTTTGTCGAGCGGAACCTCACACAGGGCAAACAGACGCGTTTCATCGCAGTTGAGCCGGCCTCCTGGCCGACGCTGACCAAAGGCCCGTATGCCTATGACTACGGCGATACCGCCGGGATGACGCCGCTGGTCAAGATGCACACCCTCGGCCATGATTTCGAGCCGGCCGCGATCCATGCAGGCGGGCTGCGTTATCACGGCATGGCGCCCTTGCTCTCGCTGCTGGTCAACACGGGGCACATCACTGCGCGCGCGTATCATCAGAACACCTGCTTCGAGGCGGGCATTCTGTTCGCCCGCACCGAAGCCACCCTGCCTGCGCCAGAGAGTACCCACGCCATCCGGGCCGCGATCGATGAGGCGCTGGATGCGAAGGCCAAGGGCGAGAAGCGGGTGATTCTGTTCAACCTGTCGGGCCACGGTCACTTCGACATGGCGGCCTACGATGCGTATCTCGCGGGGCGGCTGCAGGACGGCGAGTTCTCCGACGCAGACCTGGCGAAATCGCTGGCGACCCTGCCCGTGATCGGTTGACGGACGGTAGACGAAGGACGATAGACGAAGGACGATAGACGGAGACGAATGAGAGCGCGTCACCCTGCGGTTCCATTCCATCCCCCGCTACCCTTCGTCTTTCGTCCCTCGTCCTTCGTCCGTCTTTCTTGACAAACCGGCGATTTCAGCGATAATAGCCTGAGAAATGTCTTCGGCGCCCTGCGGTGCCGTATGGTTCGTAAAAGGGGGATACGATGGCTCAAGCAACTAAGATGGGTGCGGATACCGCAACCCTTGAGAAGCGCCGCAAGGCCTTGACCGGACACAAGTGCAACAAGTGTGGGCAGGATGTCAGCTTCGGTGACCTGATGATGGTC
The DNA here is from genome assembly GCA_029555885.1 of Chloroflexota bacterium. The sequence goes on from JAKPQT010000750.1 coordinate 1,269, forward strand.
AAGGTCATGGAGATGGAAGGCAATCGCCCGCGCTCGCACCAGGTGATCTATCACCGCAAGTGCTACGCGATCTAGTTGTTCGTTAAGTGAAGACGGCCCACCGGGCCGTCTTTGCGTTTAAAGTGCCTTTGTCGAGACGGCCCACCGGGTCGTCTCGATGTTTTAGGCGCGGCGTCCGCGCTGCACCTGGATAATCACCACCTCGATAAACAAGAGGAACGCGGCAATCAGCACGTTCACCGCCACGGTGAAGGCGAAACCCAGCGTGAGGATTTGCAGCGCACCCGCCACGCGGTCGCGCAGCGCGTCCGCGAGGAGGGGCAGTCCGCCCAGCAGCCAGGCCAACAGCAACGCGCCTGCGATGTAGACGGCCGCAACGAGCCACGGCTGGCGGTCGGCGGCGCTTGGCGTCATCGCATTGCTGACCACGAAGATGACATAAGCCCAGACCCAGAAGTCGGGTGCCAGCCAGATGCCGTCGAGCTGCCGCGCGACACCGGTCCACCCGGCCCGGGTCCACTCCTGGCCCAGGGTCGCCACATCGAACACCTGGAAGCTCACGAGCAGCAGGACCAGTGTGCCCGCGATGAACGGCGCAAGGCCGACCAGGCTGTCGCGCATCGGGCCGCCGCTGCTCACCGTGACGGACCCCAGCTCGATGGCATTCCGCCGCACCTTCGGTCCGAGGGAAAACTTGCCCACCTTCAACCCCAGCACGGCAGCCGTGATGTAGTGGCTCAATTCGTGCAGGACGATGCCCGGAAACATCACCAGGTAGTAGAGCATGATCGTGACTGCGCCGCTGCCCGTCACGCGCAGGCCGATAATCTGCACCTGCCGGTTGAGCCACCGGCTCAACGCCAGCAGCAGGACCAGGGTGAGGGCGAAGGTCAGGAGTGGGGGGAGGAGGGACATGGAATTGGGAATTAGAAATTAGGAATTAGGATTTGAATAATCCTAATTCCTAACTCTTAATTTTTCATTGGCCGGAGGTGATGCGGATCATCGCGGTGAACGCGTCGGTCTTGAGGCTGGCACCGCCGATGAGCGCGCCGTCGATGTCGGGCATGGCCATCAGTTCACCGATGTTCTTCTCGTTGGCGCTGCCGCCGTACTGGATGCGGATGGCCTCCGCGACCTCTTTGCCGTACACCCCGGCCAGCGTGCCGCGCACGACCTCACCGCAGACCCGGTTCGCCACCTCTTTGGTGGCCGTCTTGCCGGTGCCGATGGCCCAGATGGGCTCATAGGCCACGACGACGCGCGGCGCATCTTCCGCGCTGATGCCCTCGAAGGCCGCGCGCACCTGGCTGCTGACCAGCGTGTCGGTGACGCCAGCCTCGTTCTGGGCCAGGTCCTCGCCCACGCAGACAATGGGCGTCAGCCCGTGCGCCAGGGCCGCCTTGAGCTTCTTGTTGACGGACTCGTCCGTCTCACCGAAATACTGCCGGCGCTCGGAATGGCCGATGATGACATAGCCGGCGAGGCCCTGGAGCATCGCGGCCGACACCTCGCCGGTATACGCGCCGCTCTCGGCCCAGTGGATGTTCTGCGCACCGATGCCGATGCGCGTGCCCTGCAGCGCGTCTGCCACGCCGGGCAGGCTGACAAATGGCGGGCAGACCACAATCTCTACGCCCTCATAGTCCGCGACCAGGGGGACCAGGGTCCGGACGAACTCCACAGCCTCCGCCGGTGTCTTGTTCATCTTCCAGTTGCCGGCCAGGATCGGTTTCCGCATGTTTATGCCTCTTTCGCGTGGGTAGTGTCATCGTCAGGCGCGGCTGCTTCTGCCTCTGCGGCCTCAGCCGCCGCCTGCTGTGCGGCTAACAGCGCCGCGTATTCTTCAGCAGTAATGAGTGAGCCGCCGGTCGCCTCAGCGCTCAGAACGTTCTTCTTCTGCCGGTCGAACTGCAGCGTCACCTCGACGGTCTGGAAGCAGTAGTTTTTGCCGCTCCCGCTGAGGGTCTTGCGCACGACCCAGGTGTCATCTTCCTCCTGGCTTGGCTCGTTCATCATGTTGACCCGGCCGAGCAGCGGCTCACCGCAGCGCCGGCATTTGGCATAGATAAGGTGCGTGTTGGCATCTTCGCCGCCGAAGCTACTGCCGCCGCCTGCTCCGCCGCGCCCGCCACCGCGCGGCTTGCTCGCGCCGCCGAGCATCCCACGTAATCTGTCCAGAAAGCTCATCTGGCCTCCTCTGGAGCCCTAAATCTTGAAGCAGCCGCTCCAATCGGGATGAAACGCGGTCTCGTGGAACGCGCCGCTGGCCGGGTCCTGCACATAGTTGCCCATGATTTCCCCGCGGGCAATCTTGCGCAGCGCGGCGGCCAGCCAATCGACTTCTTCCTCGGTATTGTAGCACCCGAAGCTGAGCCGCACTAATCCCGGCAGATGCGCTCGGAAGCCCGCCACGACCTGCTTGCGCCAGCTCCATGCGACCGGGTCGGGGATGTCGAGCAGGTGCAGCACATAGGGATGCGCGCAGAAGCAGCCGTTGCGCACGCCGATGCCGTATTCCGCGCCCAGGATCGCGGCGAGCAGGTAATGTGAGACGCCGCGCAGGTTGAACGGGATCACGCCCAGGCGCTCGGCGGCCCGTGCCGGGTCGGCGTCACCGTAAATCTCCACGCCCTCAATCTGGCTCAGTTCACGCAGCGCGTAGGCTGTCAGCCGGGCTTCGTGCTCCGCGAGCCGGTCCATGCCGATCTCAGTCAGTGCCTTGCACGCGGCGGCCATGGCGACCGCGCCGACCACGTTGGGGCTGCCGGCTTCGTCACGGTCCGGCGGGCCGGCCCAGTAGACATCGTCCTCGGTGACGATTTCCACGGTTCCGCCGCCGGTGTAGTCGGGTGTGCCGTGCGCAAAGACGGCGCGTGGTCCAATGAGCACGCCGGCGCCGAAGGGCGCATACATCTTGTGGCCCGAAGCGACCAGGAAGTCAAGATGACCGGGGTCAGCCGCGGGCCGCATGTCGATGGCCCGGTGCGGCGCGAGTTGAGCTGCGTCCACCAGGATGCGCGCACGGTTGGCGTGGGCCAGCTCGGCCAGCTCGTGAATCGGGTTGATGAAGCCGGTGACGTTGGAGGCGCCGCTGATCGCCAGGAGCCTGACGCGGCCTGCGTGCTCCGCAAACTTGCGCTGTACGTCCGCCATGTCGAGCGAGCCGTCCGGCGCGAGGCCGATGTGGACGGTCTGCGCCTGCTCGCGCCACGGCAGGTCGTTGGAGTGATGCTCCATCAGCGAGACCAGCACCACGTCGTCGCGCGTCAGTCCGATGCGTCGGGCGGCCTTGTTGAGGGCCTCGGTGCTGTTCTTGCCGAAGATGACCACCTGGTCGGCGGGGTCTGCACCGAAGAACTGGCCGACGATTGCGCGCGCCTGGTCGTAGGCCTGGCTGGAAATCTCCGACTTGAAGCCCTTGCCGCGGTGGATGCTGGAGTACCAGGGCATGAACAGGTCGATGGTCTCCATCACATCCCACAGCACCGGGGCGGTGGCCGCGTTGTCGAAGTTGACATAGGGCCGCCGCGCGCCGTTGAGCAGCGGTACTTTGACATCGACGCCAACTACGCGCTGGCGGATATCCTCGATGGGGAAGGCGTGAGCCGGTTTCTGCCGTTTCTGTGATGTCATAGGGTCTTTCGTGGGTATCGCGACTGTATGCATGGCTACCTCCTGGGCAACGCTGCCGTGGGTGGGTGTCTGCTGGGTTGCAGATCGGACTCGCTGCCATGCAGGAAGCCCGTTGATACAAAACACAACGGTGATAGGGTAACAAATGGTTGGTTGTTTGACCATGACGCGGCGCATGTTGAGGCGGATGCTGCGGGGTCCGCAACCCTGAGGGATGCAGGTGCGTATTAGGTGGTGTACCATTCCAGTGTGTTGCCGCTCATGCGGCAGAAGGGACGTCAGCATGTCTGCTCAAATGCCGGTCGGTCCTGATTCGCCATCCGACATCGAACCGCGCGAGGACTTGGACACGCGCGCCGCGCGCCGTGCGGCTCGGCGCGCGCGGCGCACCGAAGGCGGCCCCGCCTGGCTCGGCGGCGCGCTGCTCATCGCCCTGGGCCTCATCTTCATGGCGCAGAACCTGGGGGCTCTTACCTTCAGGAACTGGTGGGCGCTGTTCATCTTCATCCCCGCGGTTGCATCGTTCGGTGCGGCGTGGGATCGCTACCGGGATGCCGGCGGGCAGGTCAATTCGGATGTCCTGAGCTCGCTGGTCGGCGGCCTGATTTTCAGCTTCGTCGCCATTGTGCTGCTGTTCGACATCAACCTGGGGATCAACTGGGTGATGTTGTGGCCGGTGCTGCTGATTCTCGGCGGTGCAGCGATGCTGCTGAAGGTGTTCTGGCGGTAGGTCCAGGGTTAAATATGACCGGCACGCTGGCCCCGAGGCGCCAGCGTGCCGGTCATTTAGTTATAATGCGTTATTTGTCGTTCAGCGCTGCGACGCCGGGCAGTTCCTTGCCTTCGAGGAACTCGAGGGACGCGCCGCCGCCGGTGGAGACGTGCGTCATCTTCTTGGCAACGCCCGCCTTCTTCACCGCGCTTGCGCTGTCGCCGCCGCCGATGACGGTCGTTGCGCCGCCCTCGGCCAGCATCTTGGCGATGGCGAACGTGCCTTCCGCGAACTTCGGGAACTCGAACACGCCCATCGGCCCGTTCCAGACTACGAGCTTGGCGGTCTTCAGCACATCCCCGAACAGGGCCAGCGTCTTCGGCCCGATGTCCAGCATCCGCCAGCCCGCCGGAATCTTGTCCACGTCTACGACCTGGCTGTTGGCTTCGGCATCGAATTTGTCCGCGACCACCGCATCTACCGGCAGCACCAGCTTGTCGCCCGCGCCGGCGAGGATGTTCTTCGCCGTCTCGATGGAGCCCGTTTCGACCAGGCTGTCGGCCATGTCGTAGCCCTTCGCGGCGAGGAAGGTGTTCGCCATGCCGCCGCCGATGATGAGCTTGTCGCACTTGGCGAGCAGGTTCTCGACGACCATGATCTTGTCGCTGATCTTCGCGCCGCCCAAAATGGCGACGTAGGGTCGCTCCGGATTCTGCGTTGCACGGCCCAGGTATTCCAGCTCCTGTTCCATCAGGAAGCCGGACACCGCGGGCAAGTAGCGGGCCACGCCCTCGGTGCTGGCGTGTGCGCGGTGCGCGGAGCCGAAGGCATCGTTGACGTAAATGTCGCCCAGCTTCGCCATCTGCTGCGCCAGTTCGAGGTCGTTCTTTTCCTCGCCCTTGTAGAAGCGCGTGTTTTCCAGCATGAGCACGTCGCCTGGTTTGAGCGCGGCGGCCAGCTTCTCGACCTCTGGCCCGACCGTGTCTGGCGCCATCTGCACCGGCTTGCCGAGCAGCTTGGACAGGGCCTCGGCCGCGGCCTTGAGGCTGAATTCAGGATCCGGGCCGCCCTTGGGCCGGCCCAGGTGGCTCATCAGCAGCAGCGACGCGCCCTGGTCCAGCACATACTGGATGGTCGGCAGCGCCGCGCGGATGCGCTTGTCATCCGTCACCACGCCGTCCTGCATGGGCACGTTGAAGTCCACCCGCATCAGTACGCGCTTGCCCTTGAGATCGACATCGCGCACGGTTTTCTTGTTCATGGGTCTTTCCTTAGTTGTGTGCCAGGCCACGGTCAGTGGCCTGGCACATAGACACATTTACAGCTTGCTTGCCATCAGTGCGGCCAGGTCGGCCGTGCGGACGCTGTAGCCCCACTCGTTGTCGTACCAGGTGACGACCTTGAGGAAGTCGTTCTTTTCCTTGCCCAGCACCATCGTGAAGGGCAGGTCGACCGACGAGCTGTGCGGATCGCCCTTGTAGTCGATGGAGACGAGCGGCTCATCGACCGCGGCGAGGATGCCCTTCATGGGGCCGGCGGCGGCTTCGCGGAACGCCTGGCGCAGCTCCTCGGTGGTGGTCGGCACTTCGACCTGGGCCGTGAAGTCCACGACCGAGACGGTCGAGGTCGGCACGCGCAGCGCGTAGCCGTCGAACTTGCCCTTCAGTTCCGGAATGACCAACGCAACGGCCTTGGCCGCGCCGGTGGTCGTCGGGATGATGCTCATGGCGGCTGCGCGCGCCCGGCGCAGGTCGCTGTGGGGCAGGTCCAGGATTTTCTGGTCGTTGGTGTAGGCGTGGACCGTGGTCATCAGGCCGCGCACGATCTTGAACTTGTCGTTGACGACCTTGGCGGCCGGGGCCAGACAGTTGGTCGTGCAGGAGGCGTTGGAGACGACGTGGTGGTTCGCCGGGTCGTACTTGTCGTCGTTGACGCCCATGACGATGGTCAGGTCTTCGCCCTCAGCCGGAGCCGAGATGATGACCTTCTTGGCGCCGCCGCGGGTGATGTGATTCTCTGCGCCCTGGACGGTCTTGCCCTTCTTGTTGACGCCGTCCTTCTTGATGGTGAACAGGCCGGTGGATTCGACGACGATATCGACGCCCAGGTCGCCCCAGGGAATCTTGCCCGGGTCGGTTTCCTTGAAGGCCTTGACGGTCTTGCCGTCGATCAGCAGGGCATCGTCCTGGACTTCCACGGTGCCGTTGAAGCGGCCGTAGTTGGAGTCGTACTTGAGGAGATGCGCCATGGTCTTGAGGTCGCCGATGTCGTTGAACGCAACGACTTCCAGGGTGTCGCCGTGGTAGTCGCGGATCGCCTTGAGCACCTGCCGCCCGATGCGGCCGAAGCCATTGATACCAACTTGCACTGTCATGTAGAAAGCCTCCTTAGATGGGTACTGCGATTGTTCACACGGTTGCATATAGCATACGCAGTTGTGATGCACTGAACAATGAGCCAGCGCATATAGCGATACATTCGCCTGTTGTAAGTTATTCGAATTCGCGCTGGCCGAATTCGACCGCCGCCTGGTAGTTGCGGTGCAGCCGCTCGTAGAGGCGCCCGTTCTCGATGGCTAGCGCGCTCAGGCTGCCAATCGCCTCTGCCAGCGCCAGCTCCGGCTCGGTGAACGTGCGTTCGCTGCTGCTGTAGACCCGCAGCACGCCCAGCGGCTGATCCTGCACGTAGAGCGGGACGACCAACACCGAGACGATGCCTTCCTCGCGCGCGGCTTGCGCATACTGGAAGCGTGTATCCACCCGCGCGTCGGGGATGTAAATGGTCTTGCGCTGGGCCAGCGCCTGCCGGTCCACCTTGCTCTGGCCGATGCCTACCGGGCCTTTGGCGCGGTAGGCGGCGCTGAGGCCGTGCGAAGCGCCGAACAACAGGTGTTTGTTGTCTGGCGCCAGAAGCCGCAGAGAGCACGCCTTTGCGGACAGCGCCTCGGTGGTGCTGCTCACGATCGTCTGCAAGACTTGCATGGTGTCGAGCGACGAGTTGACCGTGCGCGCCACGCAATAGAGCGCCTGAAACAGGTGATCCTGCACCCCGTTTGCCTCCATCCGGCCATCCCTCCTATCAGCTTGTCACTAGTTCGACCAACGCCTGCGCCAGCTTGGCCGGGTCGTGCCGCCATGGGTATTGCGCGTCCACCAGGTCACCGGTGACCAGCCGGTAATCCACGCTCTCGGGCCGCGGCAGGCCGACCCATTCCACGCCGGCCCCAGGCGGCCGGTTGCCGGTGAAGGTGTCATTCGCCAGCACCGTCGAAAAGAGCTCCCGGCCAATGTGGTCGCGCAGGGCACTGACATGATCCGTCAGGCTGTAGCCCGCCGTCTCGCCGGCCTGGGTTGCGACGTTGCAGACGTAGACCTTGACGGCCTGTGCACCCGCGATGGCCTGGGCCAGGTCGGGCACGAGCAGGTTGGGCAGCACGCTGGTGTAGAGGCTGCCCGGCCCGATGACGATCAGGTCTGCATCCAGGATGGCGCGGATGGCCCCCGGGTATGCCGGCGGATTCTCCGGCTCCAGATAGACTCGCTGGATGCGGCCGCCGGTTGCGCCGATGTTCGACTCCCCGCGCACAATGGTCACACGATCCGCCGGGGCGCTGCCATCGGCTGCCAGAACTTCGGCAGACAACACCACCTGCGCCAGCGTCGACGGCATGACGCGACCGCGCATGGTGAGCACCTTGCCCGATTCTTCCAGCGCGCCCTCGAAGCTGCCCGTAATCGCGGTCATGGCGGTCAGGTAGAGGTTGCCGAAGCTGTGGCCGTCGAGGTCTGTATCGCTGCCGAAGCGGTACTGAAACAACTGGCTCAGCAGCCCTTCATCGTCGGATAATGCCGCCATGCAGTTGCGGAAGTCGCCGGGCGGCAACATGCCCAGGTCGCGGCGCAGCCGGCCTGAGCTGCCGCCATCGTCGGCCACGGTGACGACTGCGGTGATGTTGTCCGTGTACTCTTTGAGACCGCGGAGCAGGGTGTTGAGGCCGTGTCCGCCGCCGATAGCGACGACCTTCGGGCCGCGCCGGCGCTGCCGGTGACGGTAGACGACGTCGGCCACTTCGGTGTGGCTGCTGCGGCGGAAGGCCGAGAGGACAGAGCGGTTGAGGCCCAGGACGGCCCAGGCGACCAAACCGACCCCAATGACCGCCAGGACGGTCATCTGGACGATCGGGTGGACGTGCTGCAGGTGCAACCGCTGGACGAGGCGCCATAAGCCGGACAGCTCGATGACCCGCGGCAACACTGTCACCGCCCAGACGAGCAAGGCCAGACCCACCAGAAGCAGCGACAGCCAGCGTTTGACACCCATGCCCGGCCGTAGCCACTTCCAATGGCTGAACTGCTCAACCCACTGTCGCATGCCTACCTCGCACCATCCAGCGGATTATATGCGAAATAGGGTCGCGCGTCAAAGACTTGAGGCAAAAGCCCGTTGCGCGGCGATTTGACGCATCCGCATAACAGGGGTAGGATGCAAACGTTTTTGTTCCTTCTGGAACAATCTACCTTTTCGGGAAAGGAATCGTCGTGAACAAGCATGTCGCAGCACGGCCGCGGGACGGCTTCACCACCGGCCTCGGCGTCATCTTCGCCACCCTCGGCTCGGCAATCGGCCTCGGCAACATATGGAAGTTTCCCTCTCTCACCGGCCTCAATGGCGGCGCTGCCTTTTTGATCCTGTACCTGGCCTGCACGCTCCTGGTCGGCCTGCCCGTGATGATCTCCGAGCTCTCGCTGGGGCGGCGCGCGCGGGCTAATGCAGTGACCACCTTCGAGAAGCTGGCGCCGCGCCAACCCTGGTGGTTGATCGGCGCAGCGGGTGCGCTGGCCGCGTTCCTCATCCTTGCGTTCTACACAGAAGTGGCCGCGTGGGTCATCGCCTACATCTTCAAGGCTGCGTTCGGCCAGCTTTCGTCCGTTGACCCGCAGGTCACGGCCGCGGCCTTCAGCGGGCTGATCAGCAGCCCGGTGCAGTCGCTGCTCTGGCAGTGGCTCGTGCTTGCCATGATTGCCGCCATCATCATCGCGGGCGTGTCGAAGGGCATCGAGCGGATGACGAAGCGGCTCGTGCCCGCGCTGTTCGTCCTGCTGCTGATCGTCATCGTGCGCAGCCTGACGCTGCCCGGCGCGAGCGAGGGGCTGGTCTTCCTGTTCCGGCCCGACTTCAGCAAGGTGACGTGGGCGACGGTGCTCGTCGCGATGGGCCTGTCGTTCTTCAAGCTGTCCGTGGGCATGGGCACCATGATTACCTACGGCAGCTACTTCCGCGCGGACCAGAACATCCCCGGGACGGCCGCCCGCGTCATGCTGGGCGACGTGCTCGTCTCCATCCTGGCGGGCATCGCCATCTTCCCCGCGGTCTTCGCCTTCGGCTTCGAGCCGGATGCAGGGCCTTCGCTCCTGTTCATCACCATCCCCGCGGTCTTCAACGCCATGCCGCTGGGCCAGGTCTTTATGGTCATGTTCTTCATCCTGACGGCCATCGCGGCCACCGGAGCCATGCTCTCCCTGCTGGAAGTGCCCGTCGCTTTCCTCAACGAGCAACTGCGCCTCCCGCGCATCACCGCGAC
>JAKPQT010000125.1 GCA_029555885.1 Chloroflexota bacterium
CGCGCGCGCATGCTTGCAGGCCTGCGGACAGGACGGGGCGCGCCGGAACTTGCCCGCTTGTCCCACCAGGGCAGGCGGTGGATGGAAAGATCACTGGCGCCAAGTTGTGACGCCTGCATTGCTCGGGCGACCTGTGACGCATTCGAAGCCGGGGCGACCTGTGCGATTGCGGAAGCCCACCAGGAAGCCCTGCTGGAGGCAGTGCGGGCTGAGGTGGAGACCACGCCGGCGATTGAGCCGCTGGTGCGCGAATACTGCAAGCTCGTGGTGGGCCTGGGCATCATTGACACCTACATTGCCCACGGAAGTCCGTTCTTGCCGGGTGCGCCTGCCTACCTTGAGGAGCAGCCTGTATTCGGCCTGCGCCTGCGGATGAGTGGGCGCATGGAGGCGCTTGCCGACAAGCTGGGCATCAGCCCCGCGGCCAAGGCGCGGATGAAACAGACGGAGCAGCAGGACGCCGGCAAGAGCCTCGCGGCGGCGCTCGTGGAACTGAGCCGTGCGAGCGAGCCGGTGCGCGAAGGCGAGTTTGAGGCCGTGGACCCGGAGCCGGGGGAGGTGCAGGCCGATGGAGCCGACGCCGGAACCGACGGAGGCGACGCAGCCGGAACAGACGCAGGCTGAGCCCGACGCGGCGACCTGGGCAGAGGGCAAGCGCAAGCGCCGCGAGGAACTGCGCCTGCCGTGCTGCAGGTGCGGGCGCGCGTGGTTACTACCTGGCCAGAGGTGCGGGTATTGTGGTTCCTTGCCCTGCGATTGATACCCGCTGCGAGGAGGCCCATAGACGGGCCACAATCGCCCGCTAACGCGATAACTCCCGCGCGGTGGGCCATCGGTGCAGGGAGCATTCCAGGCGCTTAGAGCGCCGCTATTTCGTGAGGTGGAATGATGGACGGAACCACGGTGGCGACAATCCCGAAGAATGCCCGCGAGGAACTGCGGGTGACGGTAGGCGAGTACAACGATATTCCGCTAATCGACGTGCGCGTCTGGACGGTTCCGGCGGTGCCTGGCGGGGATGGGCAGCCCACGAAGAAAGGCCTGTCCCTTCGGCCCGAGACCTGGGCCGAACTCCTGGGTGCGATTGAGGCGGCGCTCGGCAATGGCGCGGTGAACCCGGAGCCGGATGAGCCGCAGGAGGACGAGATCGATGGCGAAAAAGACCC
>JAKPQT010000144.1 GCA_029555885.1 Chloroflexota bacterium
CAAGCGCACCGCGGACGAGATGGGACGTGAGCTTGCGTCCCGCATCCCCGGCCTGACCCTGGGCCTGTCCTCGACCGGCGCGGGCGCCGTGCACCCGTTGAGCGCTCAGGAGCTGTGTGAGGTTATCCGGGTTGCCTACGACCCCGACGCAGCGGTCCTGATCGATGAGGCGAATGCTGCGGGCGAACCGCCGGAGCTCTCGTGGCCAGAGGTCGGCCCGACCGCCCATCAGGCGGGGTGGGATTCCTACCGACACGATTCGGCGACGTCGGTGACGTGGATGATGAGCACAGCCCCTCGAGGCAACGTCCCGTCGACAATCTTGGCGAGGCTTCTCGCGCCCCACCGTGACATCGCGCGCAAGCGCGTCACGCTGCTGTACCGGCCGATCGACGCGGCGCGAGCGGCGGCGATCGTGGAGGCAGACGTGCGAGCGGCCAGCTTCAATCTGTCCGCATCCGACCGGCCGTCGGCCCGGAATGTGGCCAGCACGCGGGCGGCGTTTGCTACGGCGGCCGAAGAAGCGGGCGGTGCTGGTTTGGTGAACTTCGGGATGCTGATCACCGCAACGGTCACCGATCGCGAGCGTGAGCAGGACGCTAGAGCTGCGATCGACAATCTCTCCGCCACGGCGCGCCTGCGGGTACGCCTCGTGCACGGTTCGCAGGATTCCGCGTTCGCGGCCGCGCTGCCTCTCGGCTTGGTGCTGCCCAAGCATCTGCAGGTACCCGCGGAAGTTAGGGGGCAGCTGTGAGTCTCCACCGCACCCGCACCAAGGGACGCAAGGAACGTCAGGCGCTTGCGCGGCTGCAGCGCGAGGAAGCGACAGCCAAGCGGCTGCAGCAACGGCGCCGTCCCTCCTCGAGAGGGTGGTGGCAGGCCGCAGCCGGCGGGGCGAACATCATCCAGCCCGTCGACGAGTACCGCGGCACGACAGTTCAGGTCTGCGGGCTGTGGCCATACGTTGTGGGGGCCGGCACGCCGATGGTGGGCGTGCCGCTGGGCTTGAACCTCATCAACGGGTCAACGGTCTGCGGCGACCCGATCTCCTGGTTTCAGCAGAACCTCATCGGCAACCCTTCAGTGTTCGTGCTGGGCCTGCCGGGACTTGGCAAGTCGACAATCATCCGCCGCATGGCTGCCGGTGGTGCCGGTTTCGGTGCGCTGCCGCTGGTGCTGGGCGACCTGAAGCCGGACTATGTCGACCTGATCAAGGCGCTCGGTGGGCAGGTCATCACTCTCGGCCGCGGCCGCGGGCACCTGAATGTGCTGGATCCCGGCGAGGCGATCGAGGCGGCCGAACGGTTGCAGGCAGCCGGCAAAGAGAAGGAACGCCAGCAGGTTTTGGCTGACGCTCACGGCCGTCGCCACACGATGGTGTCGGCGCTGTTGACGATCCTGCGCAAGGAGCCTCCCACCGACCGTGAAGAGTCGATCATCGACCGCGCGCTGAAAGTCCTCGACGAGCGCAACGAGGGCGTGCCCGTGCTGGGCGACCTGCTTCAGGTGATCCAAGAGGCACCGCAGGAGGTGCGGGACGTCGCTCTCGACCGCGGTG
>JAKPQT010000185.1 GCA_029555885.1 Chloroflexota bacterium
GCTGGTCGTGGTGGGGACCAGGCAACTCCACGGGCTGAGCCGCCTGTGGCACGGTTCGGTGGCCGGCGGAGTGCTGATGTACGCCTGGCTGCGGATCAATTCATGAACCAGACCACCATCCTGCTGATCGACGATGACGCGCTGCTGCGGCGCAGCCTGGCCTACACGCTGGGTCACGCGGGCTACCAGGTCCAGGCCGCAGGGACTGCCACGGAAGGCCTGGACCTGGCGCGGCAGTATCCGCCTGATCTCGTGCTGCTCGACATCGGTCTGCCCGGCATCGACGGGCTGGACGCGCTCAGCATCCTCCGCCGCGACCATCACACCCCGGTGATCCTCCTCACGGCCCGCCGTGGCGAGCAGGACGAGGCCAAAGGGCTGAAGCTCGGCGCAGACGACTATGTCAAGAAACCTTTCGACACGGAGGTTCTTCTGGCGCGCATCGCGGCGGTGCTCCGTCGTGCTCGGCCGGTAGCGCGACCTGCGCCCCAAAGCCGCCTGATCGTCGGAAACCTGCAGATTGATCCGGCAACACACACGGTCTGCGCGGGGCCGGACCGCCTGGATGTCACCCCGCGTGCCTTCGATGTGCTGTATCTGCTGGCGAGACATGCCGGCAACGTCGTGCCGCTCTCTACGCTCCTGACCGAGATTTGGGGACACGATTTTAACGGCGAGCCCCAGGTGCTCTACGTCCACATCCGGTGGCTCCGCGAGAGGCTGCAAAGCTTCCCCTGCGCCAACGTGCGCATCGAGACGGTTCATCGCGTCGGCTACAGGCTGGTTGTGAAGGAGGGCTGATGCTTCGCACTTTGCGCAGCCGGCTCATCGCCAGCCACGTGGGGCTGCTGCTGATCGTGATCCCGTTGCTGGGCGTCGCGCTGGTCTATGTCCTGGAAAGCCAGATCGTGCTGCAGAACCTGGCCAGGCAGCTCACCGGGCAGGCGGTGCTGGTGGTCGAGCTGCTCAGGCAGGAGCCGGACGCGATGCGCCGGCCCGCCCAGGCCGCGGACTTCGTCACGCGAATCTCTCCATTGTTCCCGGGCCAACTGATGCTTTTCGACGCTGAGGGGGTGCTGCTCGCCAGCGGCGATCCGGCGGATGCTGCCCTGGTGGGCCAGGCGCTCGCCCTGCCGGGCATGGAGTCCGCACTGCGCGGGCAGCAGTTCTCGCGCGTCCTCTACAGCCGCGACCAGCAGGCGGAGGTCGCGGACGTCCTGGTGCCTGTGGTCGGCGATGGCGGCGGCGTGCTCGCGGTGGTGCGCATTTCCGACTATCTCAGCACCGCGCGGCAACGGTTCGCGCAACTGCGCGCCTGGATCGCAGGGGTGCTGGTGGCCGGCATTGTTTTGGGCGCGCTGATCGGCTACTTGCTCGCGGTGACGGTCGAGCGTCCGCTGCTGCGGCTGACCCACGCGGTCGAAGCCTTCCCGAGCCAAACCGAACTCATCCTGCGCCAGGAGGAAGGACCCCAGGAAGTCCGCATGTTGGCGCGCGCGTTTGGGGGGATGCTCGATCGGATCCATGCCCTGGAAGAGAACCGGCGCCACCTGCTGTCGAACGTCGTGCACGAG
>JAKPQT010000190.1 GCA_029555885.1 Chloroflexota bacterium
CGGCCATGTGTCGGTAACCCATCTCGTGAAGCTGACTCGCCACCAGGTCGAGCACGCGCTCGCGATCGCGCTGGGTCGCGAAGCTGCCGTCGCGGTTGCGCCGGCAAAGCTGCTTCAGCTCGTAGTTCAGGTTGCGCATTCGGTTGCTGCTGTCGGACTCCGTCGTCGGTTCGGTCGCCTGCCCCTGAGGGCGGTTCGGGTTCGTTGTCGCTGGTGTGTATTCGGTCAGGTCAGTGTTTCTGTCCGTCCCGAACGCCTGGGCGTTGCGGGAACCACGAGGGACACGGGACACCACTCCCGTTTCGTGCCGAGTTACTGCTGGCCGCCGCGGCACGCGGCATTGGCGTCGATGGCGCTTCCTGCGGGAACGCGATCCATCGGGTGAGCCATTGCCCCAAGGCTCTGGGTGCGCCGGTTGGCGCCATGGCTGACATGGCCCGCGGGGAGCGGGCGGTGCGGACCGCGTTGCACGGTCCGAGGTCTTGACGCGCCCGGGAGTCCGTCACGTGGGGTCGTCACTTGCGACAGCCCCGGCAAAACGCTCGTGCGCTGGGGCAGCGTGCGCGTCGTCACTACTGGCTGGCGCCGCGTAGTGACGACGCGGTTGGCGCAGAAGTGCTGGGGCAGGGTGCGGGCGTGATTGCAGCAGTGGCGTCTCGGCTGATGCCGCTACGGTCCCGCATGCTCAACTGGGGCAGGGGCGCTTCGTGTCCGAAGCCTGACGCGTATCTCCGGGCCTTGCGGCCGCCGGTTTTCAGGAGATGAGGCCGGCGCTTGCGCCCACGGATGCGGGCAGGGGCGATGCGGTGTCGGGTATCAGCCGGGCTGACTCAGCCAGCGTAGGCGGGAACGATCCTGCGCCAACGTCTTCCTGACCGCAACCGCAGTGGTCGGCTGCGGCAGGCACAAGTCGGCCAGGCATTCGACAACATCGTCAGCACTGCGGACGGCCGGACAGCCCTCGGTTCGTGCAGGCGGCTTACCCACCGCCGCGCGAGTCTTG
>JAKPQT010000191.1 GCA_029555885.1 Chloroflexota bacterium
AGAGCTTTCCGCCTCGCGCCACTCCAGCTCGCCGTGGCACGCCGGACAGGCCAGCACCCCCATGCCGGCCGGGGCGTTCACCGCCACGCGGCGGAAATCTGCGCATGGTTTGCTCCCGATATATGAGTAATCGTTCATGTATTTGATCCTGAGAGAGGGGCGATCGCGGTTGACCGCCCCACGACTACTGCTCCTGTATGTGTTCCAGGCCCTGCTCGAACAACCTCCGCACGTGCGGATCGTCCAGGCGGTAATACACGTGCTGGCCCTCGCGACGAAAGCTCACCAGCCGCTGCGCCCGCATGTCACGCAGTTGGTGTGAGATGGTAGACTGCTCCATCTCCAGCGTCGCGGCCAGGTCGGTCACGCAGAACTCCTGCTCGGCCAGCAGCGAGATGATGCGGAGCCGGGTCGGATCGCTGAGCGATTTGAACACCCCTGCCAGCGTCCGCGCGGCTGCCGGCTCTATCAGCCGCGCGCGTGCGGCGCGCCTCTCGCTCGCATCCGGATGGGAATGGGAGGTCGCTCCCGGCGACGTCTTCATGGCATTCAGAACCTGCCCCCGATCATGGTCTAAATTTATGAACGATCACTCATATACTAAGGCCAAGACGGAATTCTGTCAAGAGGGAGACGCGCCAGGTGCATTTAGTTTGAGGGCGAAAGCGTCCTGAGCGGAGTCGCGGTCCGCACCCTGAACGGAACGCAGTGGAGTCGAAGGGCGGCCGGGACGCAATCGAAGGATGCTTCTCTACTCACGCTCGGCGCTCCCCTGACCGTCCATGCGCCTGGCATCCATCAGTTGCTGGCACAGGCGCACGCCTTCCAGCGCGTTGCTGCACGCATAATCCGCGCCGACGTAGCTGCGCACCCGTTCATCGACCAGCCCACCGCCGATGAGGATCGGCACGGGCGCGCCGCCGCCTACTGTGGACCGCAGGAGTTGGACGGTCTCACGCATCGTGTCGTAGGCCGTGGAGAGCAGGCCGGACAGTCCGACAATGTCGGGCTGCCATTCGGCGGCCCGTTCCGCAAATACTTGCGGTGGAACATCGACGCCGAGGTCCTCGACCTCGAAGCCGTAGGAGCGCAACGCGATCTGAAGGATGGCCTTGCCGATATCGTGGATGTCGCCCCGGACCGTGCCGATCAGCACCTTGCCGCTCGAGTAACCGGCCAGGCTCGCCTGCAGCGCGGGCTGGGCTATCTCCAGCACCTCGCGGAAGATCTCGCCCGCCATAATCAGGCCGGACAGGTAATACTCGTGCTGCTCATAGCGCTCGCCGACCAGCCGCATGCCTTCCTCGCATGCCGCGATGGCTGCAGCCGGGTCCTCGCCCGCATCGATGCAGGCGCGCACGGTCTCCAGCACCGCGCTCTCATCGAGGTCGGCGACCGCGTCACGGAGCCTCGCTCTCACCTCATCGCGCATGGTCCAGCTCCACACTCACGAAATGTCGGCGCCGATGCGGCCAACCAGGCTGTAGCGGTCGGCGCGGCAGATGAACCGGCCCCAGGCAACCGGCCGGTTCTCAAAATCGTAAAAAATATGCTCCAGGCAGAAGGCG
>JAKPQT010000195.1 GCA_029555885.1 Chloroflexota bacterium
ACCTCGATTACGTCGCCCGGCTCAGCCGTCACCGGATCATGATGCCCCGGTCCGTTGTAGCTCCCCGCTACCAGCACTCGCACTCGCATGCTCTACTCCCGTCGTTTACCAGCCGGCACAGCAGGGTCAGAACCTCGCCAGCGTAATCGAGACCGTCGCGTCCGAGGCACCCGACCGGATCAACTGGATGGCCTGAATGTTGGCATTCCCCTGCAGCTCGACCGTGCTGCCCGCCGCGAGCGGCATGCCCAGCGCCGCGGTCGGCGTCGTGCCGTCCCAGGTCAGGCTGACGCCCTGCCCGATGGCCGAGACATACGCCACATCGGCCGCGGCCAGGTCGCCCGCCGTCCAGCTCCAGCCCGCCGCGCTCACCGCCACAGCTGCGTCAGAGATCGTCGCCGCCTTCGTCCGGTAAGCGACCGGCGCTACAACTCCTGCCATCCGTCCCTCCCGCGCGCTGCCTAGCTATTGGCGCTCTTGAACAGGTGATCCCATTCGGTGCCTGAACACATGAACCCCACCATGTCATACTGCCCCAGGGTGACCGCATTGCCATCGGTCGACCGGATGTTGGTGTCATTGACGGTGATCGTCTGGTTGTCATCCCCATAGAGGAAGACTTGCTGCCCCGGCGCATTGCAGGCCGCCAGCGTCATCGACACGGCCCCCGTCGCTGATAGGATGTACAGGCCATAGGTTGGCGTAACCGTCTGCCCGGCCGTCAACGTGATGGCCGTCGAACTATTTAGCAAGGCCCCGCTCAGCGTCAGATCCCCGGTCACCGTCAGGTCATCCCCGATCGTCAGGTCTTCGATGGTGGCCGTCGCCCCGGCATTGATGTCCAGGACGCCGCCGGAATTGATTTCGATCTCACCGCCGCTGTCACAGGTAAACTGGGCCCCGCCCTGTTCCATGTAGCAGGCCGTGTTGTGCCCCGTCTCCGTCTGCACCGCGAACCCACTGCCGGCGATCTCCGCCAGCTGCTGCTCGCGCGGCCGATCGACGATCACGTCATACCCGAACACCGCCAGCAGCGCGATCACCGCCGTCAACACCACCCCGATGATCTTGCTCCACTGTTCCTTCGTCATGTCCCTTGCCTCCCGCAGGGGACTGTGCCGAGGCACAGCCCCCGCAAACCTGCCACCTGCATAGCCTCATCAAGCTAATCCCCTAATCCCGTAAGCTCACGGCGGCCTTGGGTCGCACGGCGAGCGACATCGGGGTCCAGGGTCAGCCGAGGTAGTTATAGCTCGCGCTGACCGTGCTCGGCTGCGTGACGGGCTGATAGCCGTTCTCCAGCAGGAACAGCACGTCGATGTAGCTGCCATTGGTCAGCGTCCCGCCCGTCGCCAGCGCCAGGAAGTGATGGTCGACCGGCAGCTTGCGCACCTCGATAGACCACATGAGCACGTCGCCGTCGTCGTTGGTCACGTCGCAGGTGTGCTTGAGATTGGTCGCATCGATGCTGTCGAGCGTGCCGGATGCGCTATCCGAGCACTTCGGCTCCAGCGTCGGCGTGTCGCTCGCGTGCAGAGTGCCCAGGTGGGCGATGATGTGCACGTACTCGTACCCGCTCACGTCCACATACGACCCGCTCGCCGGGTACGCTGCCACACCGCTCATCGCCGTCTCCGGCTTCGCGCTCCCCAGCGCGACCTTCATCCGTTCAGAAAGGCTCCCGTTCATCTTGCTCTCCCCTTATCTCAGGGGCTGGCTCAGCCAGCCCCAGCTCACCCAACCACTCAGGAGGCGTTGACATCCATGACGGCCATTTTCCAGGTCTCCACCGGCCGGCCGCCGATGCGCCGGCGCACGTGGTACTCGACCTTGTTGATGCCCGTGTTCGAGTCCTGGAAACGCACGATGGTCAGCCCCGCGCGCTCGACGACCCAGTAGCCCGACATATCCGCAAACAGCAGCGGGTACGCGGTCGCCGCGACGTCCGGCATCGCATCCGACTCCAACGTTTCCCGGCCCAGCAGCATCCCGCTATCTGACAGGTCGCCGAAGATGTACTGCCCGCTGCCGTCCTTCAGCTTTTCGATGAGGGCGTAAGTGTCCGAGTTGGCGACCCAGCGCCCGTTCTGCCGGTACTGGCTGGCAATGCCCCGCTTTAGCCCCTTGATGCCGTCCGCGGTCAGCGCGCTGGCGTTGCCCGACGCTACCTCGGTCAGGCTGTTGCCGTTGCCCGAGGAAGGCAGGATGCCCAGCGGCTTGCCCGCGCCGTCGCCGGTCAGGAAAGCCGTGTCCTCATCGATGGCCGCCACGCTGGTGATGTCCGAGGTCACCAGGTCCACCAGGTTCGCCGCGTCTTCGACCAGCGACTGGCTCATCGGCACCTTGTAGGTGTAGATCTGCGCGATGAGCGGCGCCAGGCCGAGGGTCGCATTCTTCTCGCTGGGTGTCTGCGTCTCACTGCCCCAGGCGCCCCGGATCGCGCCGCGGTACTGGTCGGTCCCGCCCGTGTAG
>JAKPQT010000751.1 GCA_029555885.1 Chloroflexota bacterium
AGCGGGCCAAGGCGCTGCAAGTGCTGGCCGGGCTGGTGCAGCTCGACGGCGTGACCGTCATCGCCGTCGGCAACGGGACGGCAAGCCGGGAGACGGAGGGGCTAGTCGCGGAGCTGATCCAGGCCCAGCCCCGGACAGGGAAGGGTAAGCAGCTTGCCTACGTGATGGTCAGCGAGGCGGGTGCATCGGTCTATTCTGCATCCGACCTGGCGCGCGCCGAGTTCCCTGATCTCGATGTGTCCATGCGCGGGGCGGTGTCCATCGCTCGGCGGCTGCAGGACCCGCTTGCGGAGTTGGTGAAGATCGATCCGCAGAGCATCGGCGTGGGCCTGTATCAGCATGATGTCGACCAGAAGAAGCTCGCCGCCACGCTGGACGCGGTCGTGGAGTCGGTCGTCAACTACGTGGGGGTGGATGTCAACACCGCTTCCGCGCACCTGCTGGCCTATGTGTCGGGCGTCAGCCGGCGGCTGGCCGAGGCGCTCGTCAGCCAGCGCAATGCCAATGGCCCGTTCGAGTCGCGTGCCGGGCTGAAGAAGGTCAAGGGGCTGGGACCGAAGGCGTTCGAGCAGGCCGCCGGCTTCCTGCGCGTGCCCGGCAGCAAGAACCCGCTGGACAACACGACCATCCATCCGGAGAGCTATGATGCGGCGCGCAAGCTGCTGGAGTTGGCCGGACTGAACCTGCGGATGAACGACCTGCCCAACCGGCTGCGCCGCTGGTGCGAGGAGAATCGGCTGGCGCCTACTGAGAGCGCGGAGCCGGGCGGCGCGTGGGATGATGTGGCCGAGCTGATAGGCGTTGGTGCGCCGACGCTGCACGACATCGTGGACGCGCTCCTGCGGCCCGGACGCGACCCGCGCGAGGACCTCCCGCCGGTCATCCTGCGCCGCGACGTGCTGACTATCGATGACCTGCATGAGGGGATGCTGCTCAAGGGTACCGTGCGCAACGTGGTAGACTTTGGCGCGTTCGTGGATATCGGCGTCAAACAAGATGGCCTGGTCCATGTCAGCAAGATGGGCAAGCAGTATGTCCGCAATCCGCACGATATCGTGCGCGTGGGCGATGTCGTGGACGTGACTGTGACCAGCATCGATCGCGAGCGCGGGCGCATCGGTTTGAGCATGAGCGTGGGCGAGTGAAGGAGAGAACTATGAGCGAGCTTCTGGCGCGCGTCCTGGCGTCAGCAGAGCGGGATGGGCCGGTGACCGATATCCGGGTCGGAACCCATTGGACTATCGTCGCAGCAGAGCTGCCGGGCGGACCGGGCGCGGGATTGGCATCCACGCAGTCCGTCCATGGGGCAGAGCACGGCACGCCCGCGGTGCGCGACGCCGGGAGGTTGATCGGGCGCTCGGCCCGGGAACTCGCCGGCTGGGTGCAGTCGAACCAGCTCACCGAGCGCAGCATCGGTTTCGCCGCGCTCAACGCGCTCATCCAGGTAGATGAGGCGCAGTGTGTGGACCTGAATGCCGGCGACCTCATCACCGCGCGCGGCGCGGGGCATAGCGTCGCCATCGTCGGGCATTTTCCGTTCGTGGAGCAGGTACGTGCCGCAGCCCGCCAATGCTGGGTGCTGGAACTCAACCCCGGTCCGGGAGACGTGCCGGCCTCGCTGGCAGCCGAAGTGCTGCCCCAGGCCGATGTTGTCGCGTTGACGGGCATGACGCTCGTGAATGGTACGTTTGACGGCTTGCACGCGCTGTGCCGGCCCGATGCTTACACGCTCTTGCTCGGTGCGACCACACCCCTGTCGCCGCTCTTCTTTGACCTGGGGCTGTCGGCCATCTCGGGCACGATTCTGACCGACATCCCCGCGGCGCTCCTGGCCGTGAGCCAAGCGGCAACCTTCCGGCAGATCCCGGGCCGGCGTCTGGTCACCATGCTGCGGCCAGCCGGGGAGGCATAGGCCATGCGCCTCCCGCTCGACCACTTCGATCTGATTGCCCGCTGGTACGACCGCGCCCTGGGTCATCCGCCGGATGAGAGGCTCCTGCGCCTGCTGGATGCGCGGCCGGGCCAGCGGCTGCTGGACATCGGCGGCGGCACGGGCCGGGCGACGGCGATGCTGGCCGCGGCGGAGGTGCAGGTGATTGTCTGCGACACCTCCCGGCGCATGGCGGAGCAGGCGCAGGCGAAGGGCCTGCCGGTTGTTCTTGGCAGTGTCACGCGGCTGCCTTTCCCGACTGCGAGCGCCGAGCGTCTTCTCGTGGTGGACGCGTTCCACCATTTCGTCGTCCCCTCGCCTGCGGTTGCCCAGGACGCGGCAGCAAGCGAACTGCTGCGCGTGCTCGCGCCGGGCGGTCGCCTGCTGATTCAGGAACCAGATTGCACCCGTCGCGGGGTCAGGCCGGTCATCTGGATGGAACGCGTGCTGATGATGGGGAGTCGTTTCCTGGCCCCTGCTGAGATGACGCGCATGTTCGAGACGGTAGGCGCGCGCCAGGTCGCTGAGGAACGCGATCATTACAATGTGTGGTTGGTCTTTACCCGGTAAACCGGGCGACTACGGCCTGAAGAACACCGTCTCGAGCAGTCCCAGGCGCTCCAGCGCATCGTGCGCGCTGTGCCTGACGAGCCGGTTCGGATCGTTCAGCGCACGGAAGAGGACGGTCAGGGCCGGCCCGTAGAGCGGCGGGTACTGGTTGATCGCCAACCTGTGCAGGTCTGCGACGACGATCTTGCGGAGGGCAGCGGCCGCGCGCACCCGCACCCCATCCGGGCCCTGCATGGCGGCCACGAGTGCAGGCAGCGCAGATGCGCCGATCTGCGCCAGCGCATCGCCTGCCGAGTCGCGCACCCATCCGCTCGCGTCGGCCAGGCTCGCAACAAGTGCAGGTACGGAGGCTGTGGAGGCCAATTCCCCTAACCCCAGTGCTGCGGCGCAGCGCACGCCTTCATCAGGATCGTGCAGCCGTTCGATCAGCAAAGGTGCGGCCTCCTCGCTATCCAGCAGCGCGAGCACGCGCACGGCCCACCAGCGGCGGTCTGCGTCGCCGTCCGCCAGGAGCGGACGGAGTGCAGGGAGCAGCCAGGCCTGACCTGTACAGGCGCGGGCCGCGCGTTCGGCAGCTTCGTCGTCGCCCACAGCCACAGCCTCCAGCAGCGCCTGTACCAGGTCGGCGCCGGCTGGCGGACGACCTGTGCCCTCGTTGGAATCTCTCACGCTCACTCTCCGTTCCCTGAGTCCCACGCCGCCAGATCCAGGTTCGGCGCAACGCGCACCAGGTGAGCAGGACATCCTGCCCGGCAATCGCTGCTGCCGAAACCGGCCACCGGCACGCGGCTACCCGCCTGTGCCAGGAGCCACCGGACCCATTCGCATTCGCGCGGCCGCGCCGAAGGGATGGCCCAAATAGTGACGACGGGGGCGATGGCCGTCAGCCTGTCGATGTGCCAGTGTGGCCGCCGTGCCGGATTCAGGTGCCGTGCGATGCGCCCGTGGAGCCCGCCGGGGCCCCGCGCGCTGCCGACATAGGCATACCGACCTGCTGGCAACTCGCAATCGCCCAGCCGGCCCGCGCTCAGGCAGATCGCCTCACACAGGTCGATGACGAGCAGGTACGCGCCTGGCTCGCGCGGCAGGGCGTCAATGGTGAACGGGGCTGCGCATTCGGTCGGTTTCAGCATAGCTGGTATGATCATACGATGAGTGTGGAACTGCCGCAAATCAGAACCGGGCATTTCGAATATCCGGTCGACATGCACGACTACCGCCTTGAGTGGCTGGGAGCGATGCTGGTGGAACGCGTCATTTATGCTGCCCCTTTACCAGGCTGGCTGGCGGGTGCAACCATCTGCTATCGCTTCTGGTTGGCCGCGCACGATCAGATCGTCGAGCGCTTTTACATGCCCGATGGCGCGCCTGCAGGCACGAAGATCGACCTGTGTGCGCCGTTTGCCTGCGATGAATCAGGCTGCGCGACTGATGACTATTTGCTCGACATCCATGTCACCCCGGCGGGGGAGGTGACGGTGCACCACGAGATGGATTTCGAGCAAGCGATTCGAGAGGGTCGGCTGGACGCTGTTGCGACCATCCACGCCGAGCAGCACTTGCGCCGGCTGACGGCCGCGATTGCGCGCGGTCGTTTTCCGCCGCCGATCGTGCGGAACTGGCGGGTGGATCCCAGCCGGCTGCCTTGAGCGGTCATCTCGTCGTGATCGTCCGGGCGGTGGCATACAGGGCAAGCCCGAGTTGCGCGATCAGAGCCAGCCAGAACCCCCACCCCGGCGCGAGCGGCGCGCGGTAGATGTCTCGGATTGCAGGGAGCACCTGGTTGAGCGACCAGGCCGGCCACAGGACGGCGGCAAGTGCGAACAGCGCGATGGCCAGCAGGACCGCGCGATTGGGCAGGTAGCGGAGGAGCACCGTGAGGGGGATAGCGGTCAGGCAGGCCAGGAGCGCCAGAATCTGAAGGCGGAACTCCGGCAGGCGCAACGTGCCCGGGGTCCAGGCCGGCGGCAGCATCGCCAGCGCCAGCGGAATCGCTGCTGCACCTGCCAGCAGGCGCAGCCAGAGGGGGAGACTGCGGCGACTGGCGATCAGTGTGGCGATCAGGCTGGCGCTTATCAGCGGCAGGTAGAAGGTCTCGCGTTGGATTGGTATCTGCCCGCCCATGACCGGCGGCAGGAACTTCACGTATTCAGCAAGGTCTACGCCGGTGATGACCAGCCCC
>JAKPQT010000236.1 GCA_029555885.1 Chloroflexota bacterium
AAAGACAATCTCCCCAATCTGCTCGAAGTCGATCTGGTCCAGCCAGTCGCGCGCCGGCTCCGGCTCGACATCCTCCGGGGTCTGCTCGGTCATGTCGCCTGCCTCCGCCCCGCGGTCACAGAGCGAACGGTAGGGGCAGAAGCGGCAGCGCCGCACGTCGTCCGTCTTGGGGAACGCTGCCTCGTCATCGCCGTCCGCGGTGGCCGCCGTCGCAATCTCGTTGACCAGGTTGAGCAGGTAACGGCCGTCTGCGCGGCACTGCTCGTCGCTGTACGGCAGTCGCTCCGGCTGGCCGGGATGGTTGGCGAACCAGTACAGCATGGTAATCTGGCCGGGCAGCAGCGGCTGGTCGCCGTTGAGGTGCGCGCCCGCGGTCGCGAGAATGTAGCGGTACACGCGCGTCTGGAGCCGCGCGTTGAGCCACGCCTGCCTGGGGCGATGCTGGCCGGTCTTCCAGTCCACGATGACCGCTTGCTGGCCCGGCTGCACCGCGACGAGGTCGTACTTTGCTACGATGCGGTACTCGCCCGCAGGCACGGAGAGCGTGATTTCCGGATGGCGCGTCGGCGGCAGGTCGGTTGGGCCGGCAGCGAGGTAGTTCTGCCACCAGGTCAGCAGGCGACGTTCATCGCCCGCGTCCGCGGCCTCGTCGTCGATGCCGCCGGCCAGCGCGGTGAGCCGCTCCACGGGCAGGCCGAGTTGGTGTTGGTGGATGAGCCGGTGGAAAGCCTCGCCCGCTGCCACGTGCGCCTCGTACTCGTCGACCGGCTCCGCCTCGACCGCGGGCCACGCGAGCTGGTAGATGTACCGCAGCAGAAAGCGCCGCTTGCACTCCACATAATCCTGGAGGCTGGCCTGGCTGAACTGGAACTCAGGCGGAAGGATGCTCATGGTCAGGCTGTCTCCTGGGAACGTCGGGATTGCCACCAGGTCTGCAACGCAATGAACGGCACGGCGGGCTGCGCACGGTGCGTCGCCGAACGGCCCGTGTTCCACGTCACGATCAGGTCGCGCCGTGCGCGAGTGATGCAGACATAGAGCAGGCGCAGCCGCTCCGCCGCGTAGTCGAGCCGTGCCTGTTCGGTTGCCTCGCCCTCCGGGGGCGGCGGCTGGCCCTCGGCAGCGGCGGCGAGTTGGGCCAGCGTCTCGGCTTCCAGGTTGAGCCGGTCACGGACGAACCATCGCTCGGAGATGAAGCTGTCGCCGGGCATGGCCGAGGGGAAGTCGTAGTTGTTGGCCGACAGCAGGTAGACGCGGTCCCATTCGAGGCCCTTCGCCTTGTGTGCTGTGGCGACCACCACCTTGCCCCGGTGGGCCTGCGGATCGAAGCCGGTGTCCTCGTCGGCCAGCCCCAGGAACTTGCGCTCGTTGCGCGCGATGACGGCCAGTTCCTGCGTCAGTTCCGGCAGCCGCCAGTGCGGATGGCTGGCTGCAGACTGGCGCAGCACGGCGGCCAGCTTGTACGTCAGGGCGAGGTCCGCAGGCCGTTCGAAGATGTCCTGTCCCACGGTCAGCAGGAGCTGGTCGATGGGCAGCGTGGTTGCGGCCTGCCACCGCCGAACGAACACACGGAACTCCGCCAGGTGCTCGCGCAGGTTGAGGTCGCCGTCGCCCTCGGCCAGCGGCACCGCGTCGAGCGCCTCCGGGTCGGGCCGCGGCCAGACGAACGCCTCCACCTCGCGCACCTTGCGCAGCGCGCGGGTCGCCGCATCCAGTCGCACCCGTAAGTCCGGGTCCTCCCGGTCTGCCCGCCGCCACACCTCGTAGGCCCGCGCCAGCTTGGCCGGGGAGGCCGGGTCGGCCAGGTAGTTGATGATGTTGCCGAGTGCGCCTGCTGTGTCACGGGTCGAGCGCGTGCTCTTGAGCATCTCGATGACCTCGATCTTGCGGGCGCGCAGCGCATCCGCCACCTTTTCGCCGCGGTCTGTAATCGGGGACAACACCGCGACGGTCTGGTCCATGTGTTCCGGCAGCCACTGCACGATGGACCTGACCACGGCCTCGATTTCCTCGTCCGGCGTCAGCTTCCGGCCGACCAACTGGATGGCCTCGGGCGCATCCGGCGGGTTGGGCTGCGGGTCGCCGGGCGGCGTCGGCTCGATGCGCGTCGGCGCGAGCGCATCACGAAGGGCGTCGACGGGATGTTCGCTCCGGCTCCATTCGACGAGGTAGTTCGCCAGCGCCATAATGCTGGCGGTCGAGCGGCCCGAATTGGGCAGCTCGCGCGCGGTGACATCCTCCGCGGCCAGAAAGTCGCGCAGGTAGCGCGGGCTTGCGGTGGTGAATGTCTCGTAGATGGCCTGGTTCGGGTCACCGACGCGCACCCAGTTGCCGTTTGGGCCGGCGAGCAGGCGCAGGATTTCCTCCTGCAACCGGCTGGAGTCCTGCGCCTCGTCCTCCAGGATGTACGGCCAGCGGAAGCGGAGCCGCTGGAGGTAGTCCGGGTCCAACTGGAGCGCGCTGAGCGCGAGCCGGATGAGGTCGTCGTAGTCCACCGCGCCGCGATAGTTGAGGCTGCGTTGATAGTCGGCGTAGATGGCGAAGCCCATGTCCAGCAGGGGGACGTCATCCTCGATTTCCGCCAGGATGTCCAGCGCCATGTCGGGCGTAATTTGGAGGTCCTTCGCCATGCCGATGAAGGCCAGCGCAATGTCGGTCACGAGGCGCGGCCAGTGGTCACGGCGCACCCAGTCGGCCTTGCGCTCGTCGATGGCCGGGTCGAGCCACCGCGTCAGGCTGTCGGGGTTTGCGCTGACCCAGGCCTCGACCGCGTCGCGCAGAATCTGGCTCGCCTCCCGTTCGTCCACGATGGCGAAATCTTCGGCCAGGCCGACCAGCCCGGGGCGCTCGCGCACGATGTCGTACGCCAGCCCGTGCAGCGTACGCACGCGGTAGCCTACATCGAGCAATCCGAGTTCTTTGACGAATTGGCCTACTCGCAGCGCGAAGTTGTCAACGGCTGAGTTGACGAGCGTTACAATCAGGATTTCCTGGTCATCGGCCAGGCTGGTCTCCGCGACGAGCCGCGCGGCCAGCGCGGAGAGCACCTGCGTCTTGCCGCTGCCGGGCACCGCGGACACGCCCATCTTGCCGCCGGTGTAGGCCAGGACTTCGGCCTGCTTGGGTCGGGGTGTGAACATCATCTATCGGTTTCTCAGCACTTGCTGGATGACGCGCAGGAGCGCGCCGCGCTGCTCGACGCCCGTCGCGCCCATCTGCGACCGGCCCAGGTGGATCTGCACCCGGCAGCGTCGCGTCAGGCCAATCACAAGGGCAGACAGCGCCTCCTGCCGTGCAGCGTACTCGTCTGCATCCGTCCACTGCGCGCCCGCCTGCCAGCGGCGGCTCAGCACGTAGGGTTGGGTGAGCGGCTGGTACAATCGCTCCCACCAGCCGCTGCTGCCCACGTCGAGCCAGAACTGGTGATCGACCGGCCGGTTGCTCATCAGAAAGGTGTAGGCCGGTGCGACCAGCACCGCGTCCTCCGGCTGGCGCTGCCAACTGCGGATGTACTGCGCCGCGACCACGCCGTCCTGCACGAGCTCGACCCACTCTCGGCCCAGGTCCGCTGGAATGAACTGCTCGGCTGCGCTAGTGCTTCCGCTGCCAGTGGGAACCAGGGCCGGCGGCTGGCTCGCGGTGCGCGCGGCTGGACGTCCGCCGGCCGGCTCGCCCTCCGCCAGTTGCATCACCTGGCGGAACTTGCGCGCCGATTCGATGACGTTGGCGGTAATTTCGCCCGCGTCGAAGCTGCCGTGGAACGCATAGCCGGGCTGCGACAGCAGCTCACCGAATAAGCGCGAGAGGAAGTGGTCCAGCTCCGCGGTGCGCCGTTTGGCCGCCTTGCGATCGCGTGCATCGCGCACCGGGGCGCGGCTGGCCGCGGCCTGGAGCTTTGCGTTCGCACTCAGCCAGGTGCGCAGCCCCTCGTACCGCCCGCCGAGCAGGAAAGTGAGCCGTTCCTGCATCTCCGGCTCGATCTCGTCGAACCCGTTGAGGTCGGCCTCACCATCCTGCGCCCGGTACGCAATCTCGGCCAGCAGTTGCGCGCGCACCAGGTCCATGTCGTTGACGGACAGCATCAGCGCGTGGGCCACGTCATGCCGGGTCGGATGTGCGCGCCAGTGTGGATGGCAGAGCTGCGCCAGCGTCAGCAGGGCCAGGGTCGCCGGTTCTTCCGCCAGCGCGCGCGACGGGCGGTGCGAGCGCACCGGCACGCCGTATGCTGCAAGACGGGTCTCCAGCGAGAAGCGCAGCCCGCCGGTCATAAACGGGCTGAGCACCGCGATCTCGCTCGGCGGCACGCCCTCGTCGTTCACCAGCCCCGCGATGCGCTCCGCAACCCAGTCAAGCATTTGCGGGTGGAAGCGCTGAGGGGCATAGTCGAGTGCGGGGAGGGCGGGCCTCGCCCCCCCGCCCCCCTCTCCCGAAACCGTAGTTTCGGGAGAGGGGGGCGGGGGGATTAGGCTCAGCTCCTGTGGCGCGGGCGCAGCCTCACTTGGTCGCACGCGCAGCACGCGGCGCAGCCGTTCGCTCAGGTCTGCGACATCGGGCGACATGACGAAGGACTCGGTGAACGCGATGTGCTCCTCGCACGCGTCCTTCAGGCGATATGCGCTGGTCGGGTCCGCGGCCAGGAAGCGGCGATAGCCTGCACCCGTATCGTAGATGACCAGGGCGGAGCGGGCCGCGGGCAGCCACTCGAGCAGCGTGTCGTGGCTGACGGGCGTGTCCTCCTCCGTGTTGTCGATGACGAGATGGCGGTAGCGGCCCTGCAGGTAGTCGCGACACCTGGACAGCGGCCACAGATGGCGCGTGAAGACCTCGACCTGGAGCGAGAAGTCCAGGAGGTTGTGTGCCAGACAGTATTGCCGGAAGCGGTTGGCGCACTCTTGTGCCTCGTCGTAGACGCGCAACTGGCTCGATTCACCGATCCACGCGGCCTTCAGCCGCGCGCCGACCTCGGTGTAGTCATAGCCGACCGATGCCGCCTTTGCCAGGTTGTCGAGAATCTGGCTGTAGAGGCGGTTGCGGTCGACGGTGATGGAGTCGAAGTAGCCATCGTCCAGCAGCGGGCGCACGATCCGCGCCATGAAGTACTGCGCGGTTTCGAGCGTCAGGAACACCGGCGGGCGGTCGGGCCGGCCGAAGCCCGCCGCGAACGAGACCAGGGGCCAGAATAGCTCGGTCATGCGCTGCGCGAGGCCGCCCATCGTCAACACTGTGACCTCGCCGCCTGCGGGGGTGGATGGATGGCGTAGCATTTCGGTGTACGGGCCGGCCAGCGTGCGCTGGGGCAGGATCACCAGGATCTGGTCGCCGGGCACGCCGGATTGCAGCAGGTGGCGGACGCGCGCGACGCCTGCGCGCGTCTTGCCCGTCCCTGCCGGTCCCTCCAGGAAGGCGCGGCGGTCCAGCGGGAGCGTCGCAACGGCGCTCTGGGCCTCAGTCAATGGTAAGTTATAGGGTGACGCCACGATACACTGCCCCGATTTCTGCTGTATTTACCCCATTTTAGCACAAGTGTTTCGAAAAATCAACTTATGCTCGACATAATTACGCTCACTGTGCCCCGAACAGCGCCAGGATCCGGGCGGTGTGGCGGATGCCCTTCTCGAACAGGTCAAGCCGGATGTTCTCATCCGGCGCGTGGACGCGGCCGCCAGGATGCCCGAAGCCGACTGTGGCGATGGGCACGTGCAGGTGCTCGATGAAGGCATGGTTTGGGCCCGATCCACCGATCATGGGCACGACCACCATCTCATGCTCGAACACCCCGCGTGCAGCCTCGACCGTCAGGTGGATGAAGGGATCGTCTGGGTCCACGCGGCCCGGCGCCTCGCCGCCCATCAGCGTGACCTGGACGTCGCTGAAGCCCTCCGCATCCAGGTGGCTGTGCAGCTTTGCCAGCACCTCTTCGGGGGTCTGGTTCGGCACCAGCCGGAAATCGACCTTCGCGCTCGCCTCCGCGGGGAGCACGGTCTTGGTCCCCGGTCCCTGATAGCCGGCGGTCAGCCCGCAGATGGTGCAGGTCGGCTCGAACACCTCCGCCACCTTCAGCTCAAGCCCGCCCGTCATGCCGCGCAGGAAGCCGGGCAGTTCATAACGCCGAAGGTAGTCTTCCGCGGTGTCCGGCGCGGCTGCCAGCAGCTCCAGGTCGCGCGGGGTCGGGGGCACCACGTTGTCGTAGAAGCCGGGGATGCAGATGCGCTCATCCGGTCCCTTCAGGCTGTTCAGCGCCCAGGTCAGCCGCCAGGCCGCATTCGGGAAGATGGACCCGCCCGTGCCGGAGTGGGCATCCTGCGCAGCCGTCTTGACGCGCAGCTCAACGTAGCAAATGCCGCGCATCCCGCAGTACTGGAGAGGCACCTCATTCGCGTCCACGCCGCCGAACTCCCAGACACAGGCGTCGGCCGCGAGGCGGTCCTTGTGGGCGGCAACGAATTCGGGCAGATGGATGCTGCCCATCTCCTCCTCGCCCTCGACCAGGAACTTGACGCGGCAGGGCAGGTCGCCTGTCGCGGCGAGCAGCGCGTCGAGCGCGGCGATGCGGCTGAACAGGTGGCCCTTGTCGTCGCTGACCCCGCGCGCGTACAGCGCGCCGTCGCGCACGGTCGGCTGGAAGGCCGGGGAGGTCCACAGCTCCAGCGGCTCCGCGGGCTGCACGTCGTAGTGGTTGTAGAAGATGAGGGTCTTGTCGCTGCGGCCGCCGCGCTCGGCGTAGACGACGGGGTGACCGTCTGTCGGCATGATTTCGGTTTCGAAGCCGCGGCGCCGCAGCATCTCAGCCACGAACGCCGCGCACTCGGCCATGCCTTCGCCCTGCGCCGCCACGCTGGGCAGCGCGCACAGGTCCGACAGCTCCGCAATCCAGGCATCCATGTGTGCTGTGATATGGGCGTCCAATCGGCTGAACAACTCGTCCATGATGTCTACCCCTTGCTGTCAAATGTAGATCAGATTGTCTCACGCAAAGACGCAAAGAACGCCAAGAAGCCAAACTGATGGTTAGACCAAGCTTTTCTCCGCGCCTTTGCGCCTTTGCGTGAGCTGTATTCGGTCCGTTAAGCAGACGCCTGCCGCGCGCGCAGCAGGCCTGCCAGCAGCGCAGCGCGTTCCGGCAGGGACGTGACGATGACATGCTCGTGCTGGGCATGGCTGCCGTCGCCGTCGACGCCCAGCCCGTCCAGCGTCGGCACGCCCAGCGCAGATGTGAAGTTGCCGTCCGAGCCGCCGCCCGTGCCTGTCTCGTCTATACTCAGGCCCAACTCCAGCGCAATGGCCTGTGCGATGGCGAACAGCGCGACCGTCTGCGGCGTGCGCACCATCGGGGGCCGGTTCATGCCCCCGCGTACCTCGATGGTCGTGCCCGTCAGCCGCGGGGTCAGGTGGTGCATGTAGGTGTAGACGCGGTCCGCTTCCGTCGCGTTCATCACCCGCACATCCACGTGGGCCGAAGCCTGCGCGGGTACCACATTGCTGCGCGTGCCGCCGCTCACGACACCCACGTTGACCGTCGTGCCGACCGCGTAATCCGTCAGCGCCTGGATGCTGATGATCTGGTAGGCCAGTTCCTCGATGGCGTTGACGCCTTCGTCGTGCGCCGCGCCGGCGTGGGCAGCCTTGCCCGTCACGATGACCTCGAAATCGCCCACGCCCTTGCGCCATGTCTTTAGCGACCCGCGCGGGGGGTGCGCCGGTTCGAGCACGTAGACCGCGCGATGCTGCTTCGCCTCCTCCTCGATGAGCGGCCGCGAGGTATGGCTGCCGGTCTCCTCGTCGGAGGTGACGAGCAGGGTGATGCGGCGCTCCGGCATCAGGCCCAGCTCCCGCAGGCTACGGATCGCCCAGACGGCGTTGACGATGCCGCCCTTCATGTCGAACGCGCCCGGTCCGTAGAGCCGGCCGTCTTCGATGCGCACTGGACGTTGCGCGATCGTGCCGGTGTCCCAGACCGTGTCCATGTGCGTCAGCAGCAGCAGGCCATCGTTTGACGCCTGGCCTGCACCCCACCGGGCGCGGAGATGGTTGCCCGCGCTCGCCTGTGCCTGAACATCAACTGCGGCCCCTATCGCGCGGAGTTGCTCGGCCAGCACCGCGCCCAGACGATCGATGGCCGCCTTGTCGCTGGTGGGCGACTCCAATTCGACAAGCTGTTGCAGATGCGCGACCATCTCATCCTGGTGCTCGCGCAGGTAGGCGAGGATGCGTTGGTTTTCGGTTTCCGCCATTGTGACACTCCCCTCTCTGGATGGTCGCAGTGTACCACGAACGGGCGTGGTTTGGAACACGAAGGGGCGAAGGTGACGGAGGACGCGAAGCACGAATAACGCGCAGTTTGACAGGGCGGCCTCTCTGGGCCACAATGCAGCCGTTTACGGAGAAGTCACAACCCTGGATCGCCGCCATCATTCACACGGAGCAACCATGCGCCTGAACTGGCAGCCGCTTACCCTGCAACTGCGCAATCCATTCCGCCTCTCCTACGGTGTCAGCGACACGCGGCGCGTCTTCTGGCTCCGGCTGACCGACGACGCGGGGGTTGAGGGCTGGGGTGAGGCCGCGATCCCGCCCTATTACGGCGTCTCCGACGAGGCGATGACCGCGTATTGGACAGCGGTAGCCGCGCGCGATGATCCCCTGCCGGAACGGTTCGAGGACATTCCCGCGTGGGTCGGAAGTGACGGGCCTGCGCCCGCGCGCTGTGCGCTGGACCTCGCGCTGCACGACCGGCTGGCGAGGCAGGCCGGGCTCCCGCTCTGGCAGTTGCTGGGTGTGCCGCAGCCGCCTCCCCTCGCAACCTGCTTCACCATCGCCATTGCCGAACCGGCAGAGATGGGCCGTCTGGCGGTCGAATCCAGCCGCTTCGCCGCGCTCAAGATCAAGCTCGGCTCGGATGATGACTTTGCCCGGCTGGCCGCGGTGCGCGCCGCGCGGCCTGATGCGCGGCTCCGGCTGGACGCCAACGCGGGCTGGCAGCGTGACGAGGCGGTAGCCCTGGTCGACCGGCTGGCGCAGTTCGACCTCGAGCTCATCGAGCAGCCCGTCGCGAAGGATGACATTGCGGGGCTGGGCTATGTGCAAGCGCGTACGGCCATCCCGGTTGTGGCGGACGAGTCGTGCCAGACCCTGGCAGATGTAGAGGCGCTGGCTGCGGCAGGCGTGCGCGCCATCAACCTCAAGCTGATGAAGGCGGGCGGGTTGGGGCCGGGGCTGGCGATGCTCCGCCGCGCGCGGGCGCTGGGGTTGCAGGTGATGCTCGGCTGCATGGTCGAGACTTCGCTCGGCGTGACCGCGATGGCGCACCTCGCAGGGCTGGCCGACTGGCTCGATCTGGACGGCCCGCTGCTGATTGCCAACGATCCCTTCGTGGGGTTACACTATGATGAACGGGGCGGCATCCACGTGCCCGCTGAACCGGGCACCGGCGTGACGCTGCGGGACCGAACGACAGCATAAGAGGTACAACCATGCGATTCTTCGATGCTCACTGCGATGCGGTCATGCACAGCTACGACGGCCCGTTCGACTTTGTCGACGGCGATACGCGGCCGGAGGGCACGCGCTCCCACGTCGACCTGCCCCGGCTGGAGGCGGGCGGCCACTGCGTCCAGCTCTTTGCGGTTTTTGCCTCACAGCGTTATCACGGCGAGCGTGATGTGCGCCCGCTGGCGCGCAAGGCTATCGCTACCATCCACGGCTGGGCTGCGGCCTCAGCAGGCCGGCTGCGCCTCATCCGCACCGCCGCCGACCTGCGCGCCGCGTGCGCGGTCGATGCGCCAGGCATTGGCGCCCTCATCGGCATGGAAGGGGCAGACCCGCTGGCGGACGCAGAGGAGCTGCGGGAGTTCTGCGATCTGGGCGTGCGGCTCGTCATTCCGGCGTGGGATGACAACCACTTCTCCGGCACTGTGTTCGGCGGGGGCGGGGGCTTGAGCGACGAGGGGCGCAAGCTGATTCTCCTGGCCGAGGAACTTCGCGTGATGGTGGATGTCTCGCACGCCTCGGACGCTGCCTTCGACGAGATCGTCGGGCTGACGCGCCGGCCGTTCGTGGCGTCCCACTCGAACTGCCGCGCGGTGAGCGCCAGCCCGCGCAACCTGACGGACGCGCAGATACGGACGCTGGCGGACCGCGGCGGGGTCATGGGCCTCAACTTCGCGCCCGACTTCCTGGACGCGAACTACCTGGCCGCGTGGAATGACCTCATGGCCCCCATGAAGGACATGGACCCCGCTAAACGGCAGAAGTATCGGACGGAGGTGGGGCCGCGCGTAGCCGCCATACCCCTGCCTGGATTGGATGCCATCGTGCGCCAGGCACGGCACGCAGTGGACATCGGCGGCGAGGCATGTGTCGGCCTGGGCGGCGACCTGGACGGCATCGGCGCCATGCCGACCGGCCTGACCGGTGCGCAGGACTACCCGCGCGTCGCAGAAGCCCTATCTGCGGGCGGTTTCACGGAACGCCAGGTGGAGCTGATATGCTATGGCAACATGCTGCGCGTGTTCGGGGAGATACTGCCGGAATGAACCGCGAAGACGCAAAGAGCGCAAAGACAATACGATTTAAAGGAAGTTTTCGCGTCCTTTGCGTCTTCGCGGTTCAAAAGCGAGGTAACAATCATGTTGGATGACATCAGGCGGGCGCTGGTCGAGCTGAGCCGCCCGTTCAGTGATACACGGACACATTATTGCCAGGTCGAGGCCGCCACGCTGGACGATGGACGCTGCGCACTGGCCGGTGCGGTGCTGGACGATGCAACGCTGGTCGCCGTGCTCGCCGGTCTGACCGCGCGCTTTTCCACCGTCCGCTTCGAGCCGGCAGGCGTGCGCGTGCTCCGGACGGCGCAGCCGCAGACCGTCGCAGTCGGCACGAATCTGACCGGGCTGTATGCCAAAGCCTCGTTTCTCGCAGAACAGGTCAGCCAGTTGCTCAACGGCTGGCTGCTCGAAATCCTGATGACCGAGGGCCGGTGGGCGTTCGTGCGCCAGTCGGATGGCTATCTGGGCTGGGCCTATGCGCCGTATCTTGTGCCCGCGCACGGCTGTGCATTCAGCCATCTCGTCAGCGCACCCGTCAGCCTGCTGCACGCCGAACCGCACGGCTCCGCGCCTCTGGTCAGCCGCATCATGGGCGGCACGGCGGTCGCAGTGGATGCCATCGACGCCGCGTGGGTTCACGTGGTGCTCGCAGGTGATGATGCCGGGTGGATTCCCGCAGCGGATGTGCGCGCGTTCAGCACGCTGCCGCACGACACGGACACGCGGCGACGGCAGATGCTGGCCGACGCCGTGCGCTTTATCGGCGTGCCCTACCTGTGGGGCGGGTGCTCCGCGCTGGGCATCGACTGCTCCGGCTTCTCGCAGCTCTTGCACCGGCTGGCCGGGGTGACGCTGCCGCGCGACGCCGACATGCAGTTCGATGCGGGCCGGCCCGTTGCGGAGCCGTTCGAGCCGGGCGACCTGCTCTTCTTCGGTGAGCTGGGCGAGAAGCGCAGCATCACGCACGTCGCGCTCAGCCTGGGCGGCTGGCACATCATCCACTCGTCGCGCTCGCGCAACGGGGTGCGCCAGGACAATGTGCAGGCTGTCGAGCATCTGCGGGAGACTTTTGTCGGAGCCAGGCGCTTCATATGACCGACCACCTGATGGAAAGCCCGCCCGCAGCGCGTACGCTCATCGACGGCCGCTGGCGCGACTACTTCTCAGGCTGTAGCTACCTGGGGTTGCCCGGCCATCCCGGGCTGATTGCCGCGGCGGTGGAGGCCCTGCAGCGCTACGGACTGACCACCTCGACGTCGCGTGGCGGCTACGGCG
This sequence comes from Chloroflexota bacterium, assembly GCA_029555885.1. The sequence goes on from JAKPQT010000236.1 coordinate 11,820, forward strand.
AGCACTCGGTCTACCGTGCCGTTGAAGCTGCGGCTGCGCGTTTCTTCGGCACTGAGGCCGCCACCTACTACGTCTCGGCGTATCTGGGCAGCGTTGCGCTGCTGCAGGCGCTGATGGGCGAGTACGAGCGGGTCTTTGTCGATGAGGCGGCCCACTTCAGCGTACGTGATGCAGTCGCCGCAGCGCGTGTGCCATCACATCCCTTCCACCACCTCGATCCGGCTGACCTGGCGGTGCAACTGCGGATGCATTTGGCCCCGCGCGAGCGGCCCCTGGTCCTGAGCGATGGCATCTTCCCGATCTCTGGCGAGATCGCGCCCGCGGCGGACTACGTGCGGGTGCTGGCCGCGTATGAAGGCGCGCTGCTCTGCCTGGATGATGCACATGCCACCGGCGTCATCGGGGCGCAGGGTCGCGGGACGGTCGAATACACGCGGGCAACAGCGGCTTCGGTTGACGTGCGGGTCTTGACCGCGCATACGTTCAGCAAGGCGTTGGGCGGCCACGGCGGGCTGATTGCAGGTGACGCGGCATTCATCGCGCAGGTCGGGCGAAGCGCTGTTGCGCTAAGCGCGAGCAGTCCCCCGCCGATCCCTGCGGCGGCGGCGTCGGCCTGGGCGCTGGACTTCGTCGCTGCGCACCCGGAGCGCCGCGCCGCGCTATGGGCGAACGTGGCCCGGGCGCGCGCCGGTTTCCGTGCATTGGGCTGGACGCTGGAAGAGAGCCCCTCGCCGATCATCTGCCTGCGGGCGCGCCCCAGCCTGGACCTGGCGCGCATGCAGGCGGAGTTGTTCGAGCGAGATATCTGCGTTGCCCACGTCACCCGCTATTCCAGCACACCCGCGGGCGGCGCGCTGCGCGTCGCTATCTTTGCGACGCACACCGCCGAGCAGATCGACCGGCTGCTGGCTGAAGTCGCGGTGCTGGCGTAGACGCGGTTTTGCGTCACACCGGTGGTGCGCACTTACAAAACAGCTGGGGCCTGTGTGCAACACGGGCCCCAGCTGTTTATCGATCCGGTGCCGCGCTACGCGACCGGATCCGGCTTGGCGAGCGTGTCCACCAGATTGCGCCAGTTCATGAAGCTCTGTTCCTTGGGCCGGCCGCACACCCAATCCATCTCCATCATGGCTTCCTTGTAGGGGGTGACGGCCACGCCGCGACGCTCGATGCCGATGACGTTGATGTCGGTGTTGCCGGACTCGATGTCCTGCATGATTTGCCGCGCGGCATGGGCCCCCAACCGGCTGCCTTGCACCCGGTCGAACGCGGTCGGCGCACCCCCGCGTTGGAGATGCCCCAGGATGGTCTGGCGCACCTCGAACTGGCCGCCCGATTCCGCCTCCATGATGCGGCGCACGAACTCTGTGTCATAGTGGGGCGACGCGCCCTCCGAGATGATCACGATGCCGAGTTTCTTGCCCTGGGCAAAGCCCTGGCGCAGGGTCTCGATGTCGTGCCGCAGCGAGTCCAGCGTAATGCCGTCCTCGTTCAGCAGCTCCATCTCGGCCCCGGTCGCCAGCCCCGCGGCCAGTGCCAGATATCCGCACTGCCGGCCCATCACCTCCACGATGAAGGCGCGATGTGCGGCGCCCGCGGTGTACTTGATTTTGTCGATGGCGTCGACGATGTTGTTGAGCGCGGTGTCCGCGCCGATGCTGA
>JAKPQT010000239.1 GCA_029555885.1 Chloroflexota bacterium
ACAGCAACGGTTTTGCCGAAGGCGTCAATCTCAAAATCAAGATGCTCAATCGGCGCGGCTTCGGCTACCGCAACTTCGAGCACTTCCGCTTGCACGTTTTGGTGGCCTTCGGGCCTCCTTCCCGCTAAAGGCCGGAGAGCCTGGTAATTCTACCAGATAGGCAGCCGGTCGCGCGGTCGTATCGGACAGTACTGACGGATGCAGTCTCCCTGTGGCTGGCCAGCCATTCCAAATGTACGCGAGAGTGCGGGCATTCTGAGCGGAGGGCGTTGCGGAGCAACGCACGTAGTCGAAGAACGCCGGCACGGCCTACATCCTTCGACTACGCCCGCCGCGAGCGGCGGCCTCCGCTCAGGATGCCTTGCCGCCTACATTTGGAATTCCTGGTGGCTGGCCGCGCAAGGTCCTCCACTCAGCGCGGGTGTGGTATAATGAGGTCCTGGTGTTCGCCGGACGGCGGCCGGCTGGAAGCGGGTTCCTCTGCCTGCCGTCGTCGCGTCCAGGCTCAGGCTCAACGACGTTGAGCACGCTGAGCACGTCAGTGGCGGAGTTCGAACCGGAGGATTGTCTCGTCCGAGATCCACAGCCGGTCCTGTCACGATTCTGCAACGCTGGACTGATACTATCCTTCCAAGCATGTCCCTCAGTGGAAGGAGTGTCTCATGTCAGCCTGCCGCATCCCCAGCCTTTCTCTCGTCGTCCTGATCGTCTTGTTGTTCACATCCGGCGTTGCGCTGGGCCAGGAGGTCGTTCCAGGGGCGGCCCTGACGGCCGCGTTCACCTACCAGGGCAGCCTGCAGGCAAGCGGTGCGCCCGCCAATGGACCCTACGATTTCCAGTGCATACTCTACAACGCCGCGAGCGGCGGCAGCCAGGTCGGCGCGGCCGTCATACTGGAAGACGTGCCCGTGACCAATGGCATCTTCACGGTCGAGCTTGACTTTGGCACGGCCGTGTTCGATGGGCAAGCGCGCTGGCTGGAAGTAGCCGTGCGCCCAGGAGCGAGCACGGGCGCGTACAGCACGCTCAGCCCGCGCCACGCGCTGACTGCGGTGCCGTACGCGACCTATGCCACGAAGGCCCCGTGGTCGGGTCTGCAGGGGATCCCGGCCGGCTTCGCGGATGGCACGGACAACGACACCAGTTACAGCGCGGGCAGCGGGCTGACATTGGCCGGCACGACCTTTGCCGCGGACACGAACTACATGCAGCGCCGCGTCGGCGGCACGTGCGCAGCAGGCTCCTCGATCCGGGCGGTCAACGCCGACGGCACGGTGACGTGCGAGACGGACGACACCGGCTGGTCCCTGACGGGCAACGCCGGCACCACCCCGGGCACGCACTTCCTGGGCACCACCGACAACCAGGCGCTGGAACTGAAGGTGAACGGCCAGCGCGGCCTGCGCATCGCGCCGGCGACAGACACCGGTACGGGGGGCTTCGCGCCCAATCTGGTTGGCGGCTCCAGCGCCAACCAGATTCTCTCAGGCGGCGGTGGCAGTGCGACCTATGGCGCCACCATCGCCGGTGGGGGACGGCCAGACGCGACGTGCCGCAACGGAGCCGACCCCTGCTGGAATCGCGTTTCCGAAGACTATGGCACAGTTGGCGGGGGGATCGCTAACACCGCGAGTGAGGTGGCTGCCACCGTGGGCGGTGGAACTACCAACTCCGCCGGCGGTGCGAGTGCCACTGTCAGCGGGGGTGCGTGGAACACCGCGGGCGGGTCGCAGTCCACCGTCGGCGGGGGATTCGTCAACAGCGCCAGCGGAATGTACGCCACTGTCGGCGGTGGAGCATCCAACAGCGCCAGCGCCGAGGCTACCACAGTCGGCGGAGGGCATCAAAACTCCGCCAGCGGCAATGCCGCCACCGTTGGCGGGGGATCCGACAACATCGCCAGCGGACAGCACGCTACCGTCGCCGGGGGGTACTACAACACCGCCGGCGCCGACTATAGCTTCGCGGCTGGCTACCGCGCCAAGACCTACCAGCGGGGCGTCTTCGTCTGGGCGGATTCCAACGACTTCGACTTCGATCCGTGGAACTGGGGCCCGGCCGGCGTAGTAAACTCCTTCAATGTGCGCGCTACGGGCGGCTTCTATTTCGCGACTGCGACCGATTTCTCGGGCAATGTGACAAGCGGGGTGTACATCACGACCGGCGGCTCGGGCTGGAATTCCTACAGCGATCGCAAGGCCAAGGGGAATTTCGCGCCGGCCGACGCGCGGCTGATCCTCGACCGCCTGGCCGCCATGCCGGTCCAGACCTGGAACTACAAGACGCAGCCGGCGACGATCCGCCACATCGGGCCGATGGCGCAGGACTTCGCAGCCGCGTTTGGGGTGGGCGAGAATGACACGACCATCAACAGCCTGGACGCCGATGGCGTCGCGCTGGCTGCGATCCAGGGGCTGTACGGGGTGGTGCAGGAGCAGGAGACCCGATTGGCAGCCCAGCAGGTCGAGATTCGCACCTTGCAGGCGCAGAATGCGGCGATCGAGGCGCGGCTGGCGGCGCTCGAACGACAGGCAGCCTCACCGGACGCTGGCCTGCCTGCGGGCTGGGTGCTGTTGGGCGGCATCAGCGTCGTGGCTGTCGTCGCCGGGCAGCGCCGGCTGGCAGGAGGCGGGCGATGAAACCCCAGGCGCTGCGCACCGCGCTCGCGGCCGGCCTGCTGCTGACGGCGCTGGCGGCCGGCGGCGCGTGGGCCCAGAGTGAGCCAGACAACGCCACAGACGGCGACCAGGCGCACGAGATCGCCCCGGCGCTCGACGCGGAGCCGGCCCCTGCCCTGCCAGCCGCCACCGGTTATACCCTGGAACGGGCGGTGGTTGGCGCGGGCGGGGCGCACGCCACCGCCACAGGCTTCGCGCTCGATGCCACCGGCGGCCAGCCCGCGGCCGGCCTACTCACCGGCCCCAACCTCGAGCTGCAAGGGGGCTTCTGGCATGGCTGCAGCGCGGCCGCGCCGGTCGCGCCGGTCGTCCGCGTGGCCCGCAGCGGCGACGACGTCATCGTCTCGTGGGATGCCGTGTCCGCGGATGTTCAGTACCAGGTGTGGGTGTCTACGAATCCCTACTTCGACCCGGATAGCCCGGGAGGAGTGGCGCCGATCATCACTGCGCTGACGAACTACCCGGATTACGGTGCGGCAGCCAGCCTGGAGAACCACTTCTACGTGGTGCGCGGGGTGAATGCCTGCGGCGTGGTCTCGGGCAACTCCGCGCGGCGGGGCGAGTTTACCTTCGAGCTGATCGAGGGCGCACCGTAAGCGCGGGCCGCGCCTCGGGCGTCTCTGCCGCTAGAACTTGCAGTGGCCCTATCTGGGACTTCTCCCAGATAGGGCCACTACTGCGAACCCTGTGGGCTCAGCCCTTGCACGGGAACACGGTGATAGGGTGGCCGTGACCTCGGTCGCCCGGTCACGGCACCGGGTGATTTTCCCCGTTGCGCGACATTCGCCGCCAAACCCCCTTCACAGCCGCCCGTTCGAGCAGTATAATCAGGATAGAAGCTGTTTGAAGAGAAGAGGCCGGCGGCCAGTCGGTGGTATAAGTTGCGGTCATGAACACCCAACTCTACCCCACCGATCTGACCGACGGCCAGTGGGTCATTATCCAGGAACTGATCCCACCGGCCAAACCAGGCGGACGTCCCCGCAGCCTGGATATGCGGCTGGTCGTCAATGCGATCCTGTAAGTGGTGGTGGGCGGCATCCAGTGGCGGATGCTGCCGCGCGAATACCCGAAGCGGGATGGTGCACGGGAGCTCTTCGCCCGCCTGGGTGGCGCCTGCAAGAAGCTCCGCCGGATCTGGGTCGACGGTGGCTACCGGGGGCAACTGCTCGCTTGGGTCGCTGAGTGCTTTCGCTTCCGGCTCCAGGTCGTGCTCCGCCCAGAAGAGCGCAAAGGCTTCGTCCTGCTGCCCCGGCGCTGGGTTGTAGAGCGCACTTTCGCATGGCTCAATCATGCTCGTCGGCTCAGCAAGGACTACGAAGCTTTGGAGTCGTCCAGCGAAGCGTTCATCTACATCGTCATGATCTGACTGATGTTGCGTCGCTTGGCCCGTGACTGACCTTTTCAAACAGCTTCTCAGGGGCGAGGGCTATCTGGCGAGCAAGCTGGCAGAACCGACAATCGGGCCTCCGCTGCCGCCCTGCGGTAACCCGGACGCAAACAGGTCCTCGGTGGCACCGAAGTTTGTGGTGCCAAGGCTGACCCGCTATCAGGGCATCATCGACGTCTTGCTTGACTCCGGCTGCTTCAACTGGGTCTTTTTTGACCACGATACCGAACTCCCCGACCCGTACAGGGGGCGTGCCTTAAGGAAAAGGAATGCACTACAAGAGGATCCGGGAAAGGGAAGGAGTCTGCATAAGAAGTGGGCTGATGTGGTAGGCGTTCGTGGCCGATCGTGTGATATCGTCATCGAGGAAGAACGCATGCCAGCTGCGGGCAAAATCGAGGTAGAGGTCGGGATTATCACACGCTGCAGGTATCTGTGGACGGATGGCCGACAATTCGCGCTGACTAAGCCGTACCTATTCGTAGTGATCGATGGAGAGGGCTACGAGTCCATGCCATCAGTGCGAGAACGGGTGGGAACCTTCGACAAGGTCATCGTCTGCCGAAAGATCGACTTTGGAGAAATGTTCCGCAGGCATTACCTGTCTGGGCGGCAGCCCCCTTGATCGCGCGATCCTCATCACCCTGAGGCCCTGCCCATCAAACAAAGTGGGGGCAACGATATGACTGCAACACAGAGTCTCACAACCGGCGCGGCCTTCAATATGATGGTCGGGCGTATGGGCAGTCCAGCCGCTCAGGATGCTTCGTACAAGAGAGCGGACTTTTCCCGCTACAGACGAGGCTCTGTCAGGTGCGGCAAGGCGGTGGTTACAGGCCCCCAGGCAGAGCCGCTGCTTTTTTGCGTGGGATTAGTTTCCCTCACGATACCCAGGCCTGGATGAGAGTTGCACCCTCCAGACCCGCGGCACTGTCCTCCTCCAGCCCTTGCGCGCCAGGCGTATAATGAGGTCAGCGGGGCTCATTGCGCCGCACGGGCGACGCGGTCGGCGGGATCGTCTCGCCGCGGCAGGCCGCATGAGTGATGGGAGGTGCAACGTGGCACTGACAACGGTGTGGGAGAAGATGCTGGCCGGGGAAAGGTACACCTGCCATGCCCCCGGCCTGGAGGCCGATCGCCAGCGGACCAAGCAGTTGCTCCGGCGCTATAACTCGGCCGAGGCCATGCCGGAACGGCAGGCCATCCTCCGGCAATTGCTGGGCCAGGCCGGCCGCGAGTCGGTCATCGAGCCACCGTTCTACTGCTCCTACGGCCGGAATATCTATCTCGGCGACCATGTCTATCTGAATGTCCTGTGCACTATCCTCGACTGCAATGAGGTGCGCATGGGCAACCATGTCATGGTCGGGCCGGCCGTCCAGATCTATACCGCCGCGCATGACCTGCTGGCCGAAGCCCGCAACCAGGTCTGGGAGACGGCCAGGCCGGTCGTGGTCGGGGACAATGTGTGGCTGGGCGGCGGCACCATCCTCCTGCCCGGGGTGACGATCGGCCGGAATGCCGTGGTGGGCGCCGGCGCGGTGGTTACCCGGGATGTGCCGGCGAACACGGTCGTGGCGGGGAATCCGGCCCGGGTCATCAGGGAGATCCAACAGGAGTGAGCACCGCCTGGCGCGCCAAGTCTATCGACCGCCGTGCAGGGGGGCACGCCTGTGCATGGGTGCCGCTCCTTCGACTGGTAGCTACTCGTCGACCACGTTGAGCCGTCCACCCGCTCAGGATGCGCTGCTCCAGGCTGCGGCCAACCTGACCGGCTGAAGCCTCGACTCAAGGCTGCGGCGGGCCTGACCGGCCGCGATATGCGCGCGTGCGTAGACAAACCCGCACACCGCGTGCTATCATGTCGCGAGAGGGCACGACAACGTGGCAACTGCAACGCTCGGCACCGCTGAGCGGGAACTCGTGAGAGGATGGAACGGTTGGCAATGCAGGTTACTGAGAGCACACTGCTGCCCGGCCCCGGCACGCTCGCCGCGCTGGCCGGCCTGCGCCGGGAGGGCTTCCTCGGTTACGTCGGCAGCCTGTGGCAGGCGCATGGCGACACCTTCCGGCTCCGCCTGGGGCCGCGCACGCTGGTCTTCGCGCTGCACCCGGACGCGGTGCGCCATGTGAACGTCACGCAGCGGCAGGCCTACGACAAGGCCGGCAGCTACGACTCCGTACGGCGCTTCATTCTCGGGGACGGGCTCGTCGCGAGCACGGGCGAGCTGTGGCGGCGCCAGCGCAAGCTCATGTCGCCCTTCTTTACCCCGCGCGGGGTGCAGGCCTACGCCCCGATCATGCTCCGCGACGGCGTGCGCCTGCTGGACCGCTGGGAGGGCCTGGCCCGCAGCGGCGAGCCCGTCGAGATGGGCCACGAGATGACGCTGGTCACGGCCAGGATCATCCTTCGTGCGCTCTTCAGCACCGAGACCGACGACGCCATCATCGACATGAAGGACGCGGTCGAAACCATGATCGGCTTCGTCACCGCGCGGCAGGCGAGCCTGCCCCTGCCGCTGTGGGCGCCCACTCACCTCAACCGGACGTACCGCGTCGCGCGGCAGAAGGTGCACGCCTACATCGACGGCGTCATCGCCCGCCGCCGCAGCCTGCCCGAGAGCGAGTGGCCCGACGACCTCCTGACCCGGCTGATGCAGGCGCGCGACGAGGAGACCGGCGCACCCATGGCCGCGACCCTCCTGCGCGACGAGTCCATCACCATGTTCTTTGCCGGGCACGAGACCACCGCCCGGACGATGGCCGCGGCCTGGTACGCGCTGGCGGCCAACCCTGCGGTCGCGGACCGGCTGCACGCCGAGCTCGACGCGGCCCTGGGCGACCGCGACCCCACCCTGGAGGACCTGCCGCGGCTGCCGTACACGCTCCAGGTGGTTAAGGAGGTCCTGCGTCTCTACCCGCCCGCGCCGTTCTATGTCCGGGATGCCGTTAAGGACAATACGCTGGCCGGCTACCCCATCCCCGCGGGCACTGCGGTCATGCTCTCGCCGTACTTCACCCACCGCCACCGCGCGTTCTGGGAGGATCCGCTCGCGTTCGACCCCGACCGCTGGACCGCGGACCGCGAGGCCGCGCAGCATCCCTACGCGTACCATCCCTTTGCCGCGGGCCAGCGCATCTGCCTCGGCAACAACTTTTCGCTGCTGGAGATGCATCTCCTGTTGGCCGTGCTGGCCCGCCGTTTCGCGCCCCGCCTGGTCGCCGGCTACACCCCCCGGTGGGTCATGCGCGGCGTCCTCGCCCCCGCCAACGGCCTGCCCATGGTGATCGCGGCGCGGTGAGAAACCCGTTTTCGTGCGCACAGCTGCGCCTGAGAAAACGGGTTTCCATAATCTTCAATCTTCAATCTTGAATCGTCAATACCCCAACCGCTTATCCACCACGTTCCGCAGCTCCTCCCCCTGCACATAGCGGCGGAGGTTGTCGAGGAAGATGGCCATCGCGCGGTGGTGGTATTCCGGGGTCGCGCCGGAATAATGGGCGGTGATGATGACGTTGGGCATCTTCCACAGGGGCGAGTCCGCGGGCAGCGGCTCCTGCTCGAAGACGTCCAGCCCCGCGCCGGTCAGCCACCCCTCCTGCAGCCCGCGGACCAGCGCGGCCTCGTCCACCGTCCCGCCGCGGCCGATGTTGACCAGGTACGCGGTGGGCTTCATGCGCCGGAGCGCAGCCTCGTCGAACATGTGCCGCGTCTCGGGCGTCAGCGGCGCGGTCAGCACCACGAAGTCCGCCTCCGGCAGCCAGTCGTGCAGCCGGCTCATATCGCCCATGCGCTCGACCCCCTCGACCGCGCGGCCGGGGTTCCGGCGAATGCCCCACACGCGCATGCCGAACGCGGCGGCCAGGTGCGCGGTGCGCCGGCCGATCGCGCCGACGCCGACCAGGAGCATCGTCTTGCCCGCCAGCTCGAACACCGCATCGCCCTGCCGCCGCCATTCGCCGGCCGCTTGCGCATCGAACGCACGGGGCAAATCACGGGCAAACGCGAGCAGGAACGCAAAGATGTGCTCGCTGATATTGATCGCGTGGACGCCGGATGCGTTCGTGAGGGTGAAGTCGCGAGCGGCCAGCTCCGGGTGCCGCGCCAGCCAGTCCGCGCCCGCGCCCCACTGCTGGTACCAGCGGAGGTTCGGCGCCTGGTTCAGCAGGGCCGGCGACACGTGGCCGGTGACGATATCGGCCTCGGGCAGCACGGCCAGCATTTCGTCGCGGTCGTCCGTGATGACGACCTTCGCGCCGGGCGCGAGCCGGGCGATCTCGGCCCGCTCCGCCTCGGTGATTGCGGATTCCGCTTGAGTAATCAGTATGGTATGCATGTGCCGGATTATAGCAGAAAGCGGGCAGATTTCCATGCGCGGCCCCCTATGCTACAATCGTCGCCAGGCACAGAGGAAGGAGCCGCCACCATGACAGACACGCCCGAACTCACGCCCGATGCCGTCGTCTCCCTGCGCGAGATCACGGCCGAGACCCTGTTTCCCATCATCAAGCTCAGCGAGACGCTGACTGAGACGCAGCGGCACATGGTCGCGCCCAACGCGGTCTCCATCGCGGAGGCGCACTTCTCGCCCTATGCCTGGTTCCGCGCCATCTATGCCGACGAGACGCCGGTGGGCTTCCTGATGCTCCACATCGGGCCGGAGGACGACACTAAGCCCGCGGAGGAGCAGCCGGTGGTCCACTTCCTCTGGCGGCTGATGGTCGGCGGAGCGTACCAGGGCAAGGGGTTCGGCCGCCGTGCGCTCGAGCTGCTGATGGACCGGCTGCGCGGCGAGGGCGTGACCCGCCTGGCCGTGAGCTGCCATCCTGGCGACGATGGCCCCGAGGGGTTCTACCGCCGGCTCGGCTTCGAGCGCGACGGCAAGTGGTACGACGACGAGGTCGGCATGTCGCGGGGGTTGTAGGCGGGTTGATGACTGGTAGAAGTGTGGGTTGTGGGCCGTTTTGTGGCCCACAACCCACACTAACCTGATAGGATCGGAGCGGTTTGTGCGCGTATTGGCTTCGCTGTTCTACTTCACCTATTTCGCGGCGATGGGGACGCTGTTCCCGTTCCTCAACCTCTATTTCCAGCAGGCCGGCATGACCACCGGGCAGATCGGCGTGCTGGCCGCGGTTCCGCCGCTGACCGTCCTGGTAGCCGCGCCGTTGTGGGGCGGGCTGGCCGATGCGCTCGGGCTGCACCGCCGGCTGCTGCCGCTGACCGTCTTCGGGACCGCGCTGCCCGCGCTCGCGCTGACCCAGGCGGATACTTTCGGGCTGCTGGCCCTCTGTGTGCTGGCCTATGCGTTCTTCAATGCGCCGATCATGCCGCTGGCCGACAACGCCTCGCTCGCCATCCTGGGCGACCGCCGCGACGAGTACGGCTGGCTGCGCATCTGGGGCGCGATCAGCTACGGCGTCACCGCGGTCGCGGCCGGCGCGCTGGCCGACCGGCTCGGGGTCCGCGCGGCTTTCGTCGCATTCGCGATCCTCATGGCGCTGACCGGGCTGGTCGCGCTCCGGCTGCCCGCGCCCCCGCGGCTGGCTCGCCAGCACTACCTCTCCGCGCTGCGCGGCCTGGCCGCGAACCCGCGCTGGCTGGCGTTCCTCGGCGCGGTCTTCCTTGCAGGCGTCAGCCTCGCCATCTACCAGAACTACCTCGTCATCTTCATGACCGGCCTGGGCGCCAGCGCCGCGCTCTACGGGCTGTCGATTGCCGCGGCGGGCGCGAGCGAGCTGCCGGTCTACGCGTTCGGCCAGCGACTGCTCCGCCGGCTCAAGCCCGCGGGCCTGCTCATGGTCGCACTGGCCGCGTTCGCGCTGCGCGGCCTCGCCTACTCGCTCGTTGCGGACCCAGCCTGGGCGGTCGCGGCCCAGCTGCTCCACGGGCTGTCGTTCTCCGCCATGTGGATCGCCGCAGTGGTCTATGCGGCGCAGATCGCGCCGCGCGGCCTCGGCGCAAGCGCGCTGGCGGCCATGAACGCGGCCCAGTTCGGGCTGGCCGCGGCGACCGGCGCGCTGGTCGGCGCGTCGCTCTACGCCCTCGCCGGGCCCGCGGCCACGTTCCGGGTGGCCGGTGGGCTCGCGCTGGCGGGGCTGGTGCTGTTTGCAGTGGCGGAGAGAGGGCTGGGCGGCCGCAGGCCGCACGTGCGGCCTGCGGCCCGCACATGAGGCTCGCGCCTGATCTGCCAGGAGGACACCACATGCCTATCACACTCGAAACCCGGCAGGTCGCCGGCATCCCGATCCTCACGCTGATTCCGGAGGACCCAGGCCCGCGACCGGTGGTCTTCTTCGTGCCGGGCTACACCGGGACGAAGGAGAGCGGGCTGAGCCTGGGTTACCGGCTCGCGCGGCTGGGGTTCTACGTCGTCAGCTTCGACCCCCTCCTGCACGGCGAGCGGTATGCGCCGCGGCTCGATCACGCGCACGAGCCCGCGGAGGGGGGCATCTACCCGCCGGAGACCGGCTTGGACACCGGCGTGACCTTCTTGCAGGTCATCCACCAGTGCGCGCTGGACATCCGCACGCTCATCGATGCCCTTGCGGACGACCCGCGTGCGGACACAGCCAACTGCGGCGTGACCGGCCCCTCGATGGGCGGATACGCCAGCTATCTCGCCTTCGCCGACATCCCCGAACTGCGCGCCGCGGTCCCGATGATCGGCATCCCGACCTTTACCGAGCGCTGGCTGGATCTGCTGGACGAGTGCGCCTTCTCCGACGAGGGGTGGGCCGCGGCCCTGCGCCAGGTCGAGGCGCAGACCGCAGCGCATACCGCCTTCATCCGAGAGATCGACCCCGCGGAGCGGCTGCGCGGCGCTGCGCCCCGGGCCCTGCTCATGATGAACTGTGACTTCGACACGGACCAGCCCAAGCTCTACGCCGTGCGCTGCTACCGCGACCTCGAACCGCATTACCGCGCGTGCCCCGGGCAGTTGCGGCTGATGATTTACCCGGCTGCACACGTCGTCACACCGGACATGGAGCGCGACGCGGTAGACTGGTTCGTCCAACACCTGCTGCAAGGAGAGTAATTCACATGGCTGACCGCCAACAGGACAATGCCCCCGATGTCAACCAGGACCTGGACTTCTCGCGGCGCGAGTAGTCCATCACCCATGCCTTCCTGCTCGTGCTGACGCTCGTCGGCGCGGCGATCCTGCTTTCGGTGCTCAAGCAGAAGTCCCGGACGCTCGACAGGCTGGTGGACGGCGGGCCGGTTGTGGTCATCGAGCGGGGCCAGCTGCACCAGGAGCGGATGGACAAGATGCGCGTGGACGCGGCCGAAATCATGGAGTCTGCGCGGCAGCAGGAGGGCCTGCGCCGCCTGGACGAGATCGACTACGCCGTGGTCGAGCGCAACGGGGATATCACGGTCATACCGAAGGAGGCGTAGGGGCGAGGTCGCCTCGCCCGCCCACGCGGCCCGTGTTCCGCTGCCCCAGATGGAACGTATGCGCCATGCCAGACGTCCGATGTATGGCGTGTTACGTCAGAGATGAATCTATCGAAAGGGTGAGGTGAATAGATGTATCGAGCGATATTGATCGTAGTGGCGGCCCTGATGGCCGTGTTGGTAGTGGCGTGTGTGCCGCCCCCGGCGGCTGTGCCCGGGAGCGCCGAGACTCCGGTCTCGGCCCCCGCGGGCGGCGAGCAGCCCGACTTCGCAAACCAGGCGCTCGAGTGGCTGGCTACCGAAGCCGGCGTCGCGGTTGAGGACCTGCGCCTCGTCGAGGCCGAGCGGGTCGAGTGGACGGATTCGTGCTTCGGGCTGGGCGGGCCGGCTGAGTCGTGCCTGGCGGCCGTGACGCCGGGCTGGCGCATCGTGTTCGAGGCGGGCGGGCAGCAGTACGAGGTCCGGACGAATCTGTCCGGTGAGTCTTTCCGCCTGGCGCCGCAGGCGAGCTGACGCTCACGGACAGCATTCTATAACGAAATCTGTGTGACGGACC
>JAKPQT010000246.1 GCA_029555885.1 Chloroflexota bacterium
GTAGTCGCGCACGTACTGCCCGTCGCTGCGGATGACCGGCGGCTCGCCGTGCAACACGGAGCGGATCGTGCCGGGAATCAGACGGTTGAAGTTCAGGTCACCCCCTCCGAACAGGTTGCCGCAACGCGTGATGGCAAGGGGCAGCCCGTACGTGTGATAGTACGACAGCGCAATCAGGTCGGAGCACGACTTCGACACATCGTAGGGGAAGCGGCCCTGCAGCGGCATGTCCTCGGTGTAGGGCAGGCGTTCATGTGCCCCGTAAGCCTTGTCGCTGGACGCCACCACAATCCGCCGGATGAGCCGGGCGTTTGCCCGGCAGGCTTCCAGCAGGTTCCACGTGCCCCGGATGTTCGCCTCGAACGTGGACAGGGGAGAGCGCGCCGAAGTGCCGACGATGGTCTGCGCGCCCAAGTGGAACACTGAGTCGATCTCGTATTCGTTCAGCGCACGCACGAGCAGCGCCTCGTCCTCCAGCTCGCCGCGCACGACATTCGTGCGATCGAGCAGGCCCTCGCTGACCAGGCGGCTGCGGGGAACCCAGTCGCGAACCAGGCAGGTGACATTGGCGCCTTCGGCCAGCAGCCGCTCGACCAGCCACGAGCCGAGCAGACCGGTCGCGCCGGTGACAAAGACGTTGCGCTGCTGCCAGCCGCTCACCATCGCCTCCAGGGAGCCTGGCCGCTGCTCCACAGGGCTTCCAGGTACTCCTTGTCGCGCAGCGTGTCCATCGGCTGCCAGAAGCCCTCGTGGCGGAAGGCCATGAGCTGACAGCCGACCGAGAGCCGCTCCAGCGTGTCGCGTTCCAGGATGGTTTCGTCGCTGTCGAGATAATCGAATATGGCAGGCTCAAACACGAAGAAGCCGCCGTTGATCCAGCCTTCGCCGGTCTGCGGCTTTTCGGAGAACCGCTGCACGCAGTTGCCGTCCAGTTCGAGCGCGCCGAAGCGTGCAGGCGGGCGGACTGCCGTGACGGTGGCGAGCTTACCGTGCGACCGGTGAAAGGTCAGCAGCGCGGCCAGGTCGATATCGCCCACCCCATCGCCGTATGTCACCATGAAGGTGTCCGTCAGCCAGGGACGCAGGCGCAGGATCCGCCCGCCGGTCATGGTCGCGTAGCCCGTGTCGATGACGCCGACCTGCCAGTCCGTGCCGTCCGTCTGGATCATCCGCCGCGAGCCATCGTGCAGATTCACGAAGTAATCGCTGTGGCGCATGTGGTAATCATGGAAGTATTCCTTGATCATCTCGCCCTTATAGCCGCAGGCGATGATGAAATCCTTGTGCCCGCACGCGGCGTAGATGTTCATGATGTGCCAGAGCATGGGCTTGCCGCCGATTTCCACCATCGGCTTGGGCCGCGCGGTGGTCTCCTCGGCCAGCCGCGTGCCCCGCCCCCCGGCCAGAATCACGGTGCGCATTTCAGATTACCTCCGGCTTCGGCAGCGGGATGATGAAACGGCCGCCCCGCTGGCTGTGTGCCGCCTGCTGGCGTATGATTTCCTCTGCGAAGTTCCAGGCCAGGATGAGGACATCGTGCGGCTGTCGCTCGTCCAGCGCGGCGACCGGCAAGACCGGGATGTGCGTGCCCGGCGTGAACAGCCCGACCTTCAGCGGGTTCTTGTCCACCGTGTACGGCAGCAGGTCGGGGCCGATGGCGCAGTAGTTGAGCAGGGTGTTGCCCTTCGCCGGTGCGCCGTAACCGGCCAGCGTGTGCCCCGCGCGTACCTGGTCAAACAGCAGATCGCGCAGTAAGCGGCGGTGCTGTTCGACGTCACGGGCGAAACGGGCGAAGGTGGCAAACTCGTTCAGCCCTTCGCGTGCCTCATGTGCCAGGTAGGCTGTCACCTCGCCTGCGTCATAGCGGTCTGCCCCTTCTTCAGGCGCGGCATAGACGCGCAGCGAGCCTCCGTGTACGGCCACTTCGTCCACCCGCACGATGCGCAGGCCCGCCCGCCGATACAGGCTCGCCAGTGCAGTGATGGAGAAGTAGCACAGGTGCTCGTGATAGATGGTATCGTATTCAAGCCGGTCGATCAGCTCGCGCAGGTAGGGCGCCTCAACGATGACCAGCCCATCATCCGCCACCAACTCGCGGCAGCCCTGAAGGAAGCCGAGCGTATCGTCCACGTGCGCGAGCACATTGTTGGCGATGACCGCGCGGGCCGGGCCGTAGGAGCTGCGCATCTCGCGGCCGCACGCCCGATCAAAGAAGCGATTGACCGTCTCGACCCCGTTCGCCTGGGCCAGGCGGGCAATGTTGCTGGCCGGCTCGATGCCCAGCGTGCGCACGCCATCGCGCTGGAAGCATTTGAGCAGGCTGCCATCGTTGCTGCCGGCCTCTGCAACGAGGTCGGCCGGGCCGAGTTCGAGCAACCGGGCGACTGTTTCAGCATACCGCTGGTTGTGTGCGGCCATCGTGTCCGAGGTGCCGGTTACATAGACATAATCCCTGAAAAGGACCTCTGGATCGATGACATCCAACAACTGCACGAGCGAGCAGCGATGGCAGAAGTAGACGTCCAGCGGATAGGCTGCTTCATGTGCGAACTTGGTTTCGTCATGCAGGAAGGCGTTTGCCAGCGGCATCGTGCCGAGCGGCAGGAACAGCGAGAGGTCGCGGCTGCCGCAACCCCGACAGGTGTCGCGCAGGTGGTGGGCTGGTCTCATGGAACTGGCGCTGGCTTGTACGGTCATGCGGGAGGGCCTTTCAATTGGAGCTCGCTTCTGTGGCAAGCCGCGTCGCGCGGTGGGCGACTTCGCGCTTCCAGCGCGCCATCTTCTTCGAGAATCGGAAGACGAGCAGGTTGCGGAAGAACTCCCAGCACGTCGATGCGCGGACATGCGAGGCCCCGTTGGCCCGCAGCCGGGCGAAAACGTTGAATTCCAGCACGCGCAGGCCCATCGTGTGAGCCTTGATCATGATTTCAGGGTCCAGGAACCAGTCTTTCGATTCCAGCTCCATCAGGGGGATGACGCGGGTGGGCAGAATCTTCGGGCTGCCGTTGACGTCGATGGAGCCCAGGCTGGGCCAGAGTGCCACGACGAACAGGTTGTAGGCGACGGAGACAATCTTGCGCCACAGCCCATCCATTCGGAAGCGGCGGCGCACCTTGCCCAGCACATTGCCATCGGAGGACGCCACCGTCTCGTACAGCCGGACCACGTCCTCGGCATCGACCTGGCCGTCTGCGGGGATGATGCAGGTCCAGCGCGCGCGGCAGAGCGGCAGGCCCATGAGGATGCCGTGCCCGTAACCCTGGTTGACCTCGACCCGGTGAGGCACGACCCGCGGGTCAACCGCGGCGAACTGCCGGATGATTTCGCCGGTGCGGTCGCGCGAACCGTTGTCCACGGCGATCAATTCGAGGGTGTGGCCGCTGCGCTCGAAGGCCGCCAGGAGCCGCTGCATCGTGTAGGTCAGGATGGCCTCTTCGTTGTAGCAGGGCATGACAATCGACAGGTCGGGCAGAGAACCCGGCCCCGCGATGGATGGCACTTGAGTCATGATGCGAGCTCCTTGTACGTTGTGGCCCCGGCCGGGTGCGTGACCAGGCTGCGCCGCAGGTCATGGGCAAACAGGGTGCGCGTAAACTTGCCCAGTCCGGCGGGGTGCTCGCCGAAGGTGGCGAGCCGGTTTTCGAGCAGCGCGCGCTTGCGCGGCTCGACGGTCGTGAACAAGGTCACTGGTTCCGCATGGCGGAATGCGTCGAGCGGTGCGGTGTAACCGTCTTGCTGCCAGCCGTTAACGTCATAGAGGGTCGTCCAGGCTGGTTCTGCGGCCATGCTCTCGCGGAACGGCACGCGGAGCAGCAGCGTGTGCAGGTAGTCGATGATGGCGTCAAGCTGGTCAGCCTTCTGGCCTCCTTCGGTCAGCCCCAACATTTCCTGGATGCCGGCTTTGAGGAAGTCCAGGCTGGCCTCCGTCTGGATAAAGCGGCCAATCATCGAGTATTTGCTCAACAGGTTGCCGCCGAGGCTGCCGTCGACCAGGGCCGAGAAGTGTTCCCTGGCCCAGGCCAGGCACGCCTCCCTGGTATCGAAAAGCTCCTCCTGGCTCTCCTGGAGGAAGTCTGCGATCAATTGCCGGATGCCGGGCGGTGCCTGGTCCAGTCGGGCCTGCAAGTGACGGATGAGGTCGAACGCCTTGACTCCGTTGTGGCGGACGAACTCGAAGGCTTCCTCGTAGTTACCCTCGTAGTAGTAGATGGTGATGAGGAGGTGCAGGACCCGCATTTCGAGGTAGTCAGCGAAGCTGAACGTCGGCGTTTCCACCACAACTTCCTCGACCTCTGTCACTGGTTCGCCGGTGTAGTTGCCGATGTTCCGCGCGACGATGCGGAAGCGGCTGCGGAAGCCCCACTGCTGGCGGCTGTCGGGGTTGCTCAACGGCGCGCCGTGGACCAGCATCAACTGATGCGCGGAGACGCGCTTCACACCGGTTTCGAGCAGGTCTTGCAGCCCCTTCATAAAGGTCGCCTTCGTCTCGCCGGGCAGACACAGGATCAGCTCGCCGTAGGACTGGATGCCGAGCTCGTGTGCCTCTCCCTGGACCGCAGCGTAAGATTCCAGGCTGATGTTCGAGCGCCGGATGTTCTGGAGCGTCTCGGGATTGAGCGACTGCACGGCCATCGTCATCGGCAGGATCGCCTTGGTCTTGTGCATCACGCGGATGATGCGTTCGTGGTTGTTCTTGCCCGTCGTGGTGCGGATGTACTGCGGCCAGTTGTAAGTGTCCTGCAGGTAGCGGATGTAATCCGCGATCTCCTCATCCCACGGATACATGCCGAAGTTATCATCGGCAAAGCACAGCGGAACTTCCGGGCGGATGCGCTCGGCAAGGTACAGCAGGTCGGCTTCCACGTTTTCGCGCGAATGCCGGTAGATTTTGCTGTTGGAGATGACGCTGGAGTTGCAGAACGCGCAGGTGAAGGGACAGCCGCGCGAGATTTGCAGGATGGGAAAGTAACCGGACGCCAGGAAGGGATCGAGCAGCCCGGCCAGGTAGGGCGACGGTATTTCGTCGAGGTCGCGAATGCGGTCGACGGCCGGCCCCTTGACGAAATCGCCGGTCTTCCGGTTGATCCAGGTGCCGCCGGCCACCGGTTCGGCCTGAGCCTCCTGCAGCGAGTGACCGGCTTCCGAGTAGCGCCGGAGCACGTTGACGAAGGCGCGCTCGCCCTCGTACGTCGGCCCGCGCACCGCAATGTCCACCTCCGGCATGCTGCGCAAGAAACGCGCTTGCTCGCCTTCATCGAGCGGGAAGTTAGGCCCGCCCATCAGCACGAGCAGGTCCGGGTTGCGACGCCGCGCGTAGCGGGCGAAGTGTAATGCGAGTTCATGGTTCCAGGCATAACTGCTCAACCCCAGGACATCCGGCGGCGCGCTGTCCAGCGCGGCCTTAAGGTCCTGGGGCTCACGAATCAGGGTGATGCTGAGCGGCTCGCGCAGGGCCGCGTACGCGCGGGCATACATGGCAAGATTGGCGATGCCCAGCGGATAGATATCGGAGCTTTGGGTCACTTGATTGTGCCCCAGGTCAGCCAATACAACTCTCATATTTCCTCCCGTATCGCAATCAGGTCAATGCGACGGTGTTGCGAATACCCTCGTAGATTCCCGTGTCCGGTCGCCAGCCGGTGCGCGCATACAACGTGGTCACGTTGACCGGGTTGTGCTGCATCTCGTCGGGCCGCGCAGGCAGCGCACCGAACTGGAGACGGTCTGCCGGTATGCGGAGAATTTCCGCGGCGGTCTCGATGAATGTGCGCACGGCCGTGAGGTGCCCCGTCGCCAGATTCGCGACTTCGCCCGGCGCTGCGTGTACCAGGCCCAGCCGCAACAAGCCTTCCGCCACGTCCTCGACATAGGTGAAATCCCGCTGTTGCAGCCCGGCTGTCAGCGGCAGCGGCTCGCCGGTCCGCGCACAGGCTAGCAAGGAAGGCAGCAAGCGCCCCGCGTGTTCGCCCGGTCCGTAAACCGTGAATAGCCGGGCGGTCAGTCCGCGCAATTGGCGGGCGGCGCAGCACTCAAGCACCTGTTGGGTTCCCGCCAGCTTGGTCCGGCCATAGAGCGTCGTCGGACGGGCCGGCGTGTCCTCCCGCAGGTCGCCGGCGGCCGCGCCGTATTCTGCGGCAGACCCGACATGAATCAGACGCTGGCCGCTCCAGCCGGGGGCGTTCCAGCCGGCCAGCCAATCACACAGCGCCGCAGGCAGCCGCGCATTGATGTGCTCCGCCAGGAATGGGTCGCGCTCGGTCGGGTCCACGCCGTAGCCTGCCAGGTTGAAAATGATGGCCGGCCCGGCTGCCGTCATGTGTGTCCGCAAGGCGGCGAGGTCGAGCACATCCGCCGCGATGGTTCGTGCGCGCAACTCCTCCGCAGGGAAAAGCGCGGGCGCGCGGCCCGCATCACGCATGAGCGGGTAAACCTCTGCATCGAGCGCATGGAGATAGCGCACCACCCACTGCCCGATAAACCCGCTCGCGCCGAGGACGATGGTCCGGACGCCTCGGTAGCCGGTGAGTACATCCTCATGTCGTAGTGCGGCCAGGCGCGGGGAAGTGGTTGCTTGAGCCGTCACGGTGTTCATGGTGCGGCTGGCTCCGGGCCTGCGGGCACCGGTTGCTCTGCGACTTCGTACCCGCGGCCGGTAATGGTCGGGCCATCGAGCGTCCACACGGGCCGGTCGGGATACGCGGCCAGCAGGGCGGCGCGTGTCCGGTCGTCCGGCGCCCAGGCATACACCGGTGCATCGGCATGGAGGTCCAACGGGTTGTAGACCGCAGCAGAGGTGTAGTCCGGGTGCGACTCGCCCCGGATAAGCACCAGGCTGCGGCCAAAGTCATACTTGGCGGCCAGCTCGCGCACATCAGGGCGCATGCCCCAGAAGTGGTAATACTTGTCGGTCGCGCGCCAGGGAAAGTAGTTGACCAGCGCCAGAAGAGCCAGCAGCCCTACCGCAGCCAGCACCCGGCTTTCGGCCTGCGTCACGCCGGAAGCGGCGAGCCGGTCGCCCAGAATCTGCATGCCCCGGACGGTCAGGGCGACCAGCGGAATCACCATGGCGTACCAGTAACGCGCACCGAAGTCCGGCCCGCCGCTGTAATAGTAGAAGAAGTAGGCCGTGAAAACTGCCAGCATCACCGCGACCATCAGCCTGTCGCTGCGCGAGAGCCGGCTCGCAACGAGCGCAATGGCTGCCAGCAGGAGCGAGCCGGTGCTCCAGCCGAACAGCTCCGTGTTGAGCGAGTGGCCGTTCAGGTTGGCGTTGATGAGCGCATCCACCGGGCTGTGGCCGGGATTCGGGTCCAGCGCCCAGCCGAACCCCTTCT
>JAKPQT010000251.1 GCA_029555885.1 Chloroflexota bacterium
GTCGTGGGTCTATCCTGACGGTCTGTGCCCCCCGCCAAAGGCCAGGGCGCGCGCCCTGGCCTTTTCGTGCCCGGGCGTTGGCGCCTAGGCCCGCGGGCAGTAGAATGGCCGTGGAGGACGCGGTGGACGGTATTATCCGCGCAGCACGAACGGCCATCGACCGCTACGGTCTCCTGACTGCCGGGGAAACCGTCGTGGTGGGCGTGTCGGGCGGTGCCGACTCGTTGGTTCTCCTGCGTGTCCTCATGGCGTTGGCAGACGGCTACGGCGTGCGCCTGCTCGCAGGTCACCTGGAGCACGGCATTCGCGGCCAGGAGTCGCTCGACGACGCTGCGGCAGTGCAGGAACTGTGCGCGGCCTGGGGCGTGCCGCTGCGCGTGGAACATCGCGACGTCCCGGCGGCAGCCAGGACGCGGCGTTTGTCCCTCGAGGAAGCCGCCCGCCAGGAGCGGTATCGGTTCCTCGGCGGGCTGGCGCGGTCCGTCGGCGGGCACACCGTGGCCGTGGCCCATCATGCCGATGACCAGGTCGAGACAGTGCTCATGCATCTGCTGCGGGGCTCCGGCCTGGCAGGCTTGCGTGGCATGCGCCCGCTGTCGTGGCTGGACGAGTTGCACCTCGGCGAGGAGCCTGGACCACGCTCCCAAGGTGGTGACCGGGTCCGGCTCATTCGGCCGCTCCTGGCCGTTCCGCGCAGTGCCATCGAGGCCTGTTGCCGTGCGCAGGGCTGGCTGCCGCGCCTCGACCGCACGAACCTGGATACGACCTACGCTCGCAACCGTCTCCGCCACGAACTCATCCCCCTGCTCGAGACCTACAATCCGAACATTCGTGAGGTGCTGTGCCACACCGCCGAGGCGCTGGCGGGCGATTACGACGTGCTGCGCGAGCACCTCGCGGAGGTGTGGCCGGTCGTGGTGCGGGATGAGACAGCGGAGCGGATTGTGTTCGACCTTGCCGGGCTGCGGGCCCTGCCGGACGGCTCGGCGCGCAGTGTACTGCGCGAGGGAGTGCGCCGCCTGCGCTGGTCGTTGCGCAATGTGAGTTGGGTGCACGTGGAGGACGCCCTGCA
>JAKPQT010000252.1 GCA_029555885.1 Chloroflexota bacterium
GTCGTGGGGGTGGTGACGCAGCGGGCGTGATGCCCTCACCCCGGGCGACCTTCGGCCGCACGGGGTGAGGTCGCTCTCTTATCCCCGCTGCGTCACCACCCCCACAACCATGGGCCGGCGGCGGGTTTCCTCGTAGAAGAACTTGTTGAGCACGTCTTGTGTGCGCTCCACGATGGCCTGCCGCCGCTTCAGACCGCTGCCCTGGAGCGCAACCCAGGCGCGCTCCGCGGCTCGATCCAGCAGTCCCCCGCTCTCCCGCAGATAGACAAAGCCGCGCGAGACCAGCTCCGGCCGGCCGTTCGGCTCGCCCGTCGTGGGAGTGACCGGGATGACCGCGATGACGAAGCCATCGCGCGCCAGGATCTCGCGTTCGGCCATCACCTTCGGGCCAATGTCACCGACGCCGGAACCTTGCACGAAGACATTACCGCTGGGCACCTGGTCCACCACCTGCGCAGTGTCTTTGGTGAATTCGACCACCGTGCCGTTCTCGATGATGAACGTATTCTCGCGCGGGATGCCCAAGCGCTCGGCCAGCCGCGCGTGCGCGTGGAGATGGCGCAGCTCGCCGTGGATGGGCACGAAGAAGCGCGGCCGGATGAGCGACAGCATCAGCTTGAGTTCTTCCTGGCTGGCGTGGCCGGAGACATGCACCGGCATCAGCGGCGGGTAGATGACCTCGGCCCCGCGCGCAATCAGCCGGTTGATGACGCGCGCGACCTCTTCCTCGTTGCCGGGAATCGGCGTCGAAGACACGACCACGGTGTCGCCGGGCTTAACTTCGATTTGCCGGTGCGTGCCCTCGGCCATGCGGGCCAGCGCCGCCTCCGGTTGACCCTGGCTGCCGGTCGTGACGATCGCGACGCGTTCATCGGGCAGGCGCAGCGCCTCCCACAGGTCGACCATCAGATCCGGCGCGACCTGCAGATGGCCCAGCTCGCGCGCGATCTCGGTGGTCTTGACCATCGAATAACCTGCCACGGCCACGACCCGGCCATACCGCTGCGCTGCATCGAACACCTGCTGGACCCGGCTAAGCAGGGAGGCGAAGGTCGCCACGATGATGCGGCCCTTGGCGTTGCGGAAAATCTGGTCGAAGGCGGGTTCGATGACCGCCTCGGACAGGGTATAGCCGGCCCGTTCGGCGCCCGTGGAATCGCTGAACAGCGCGAGCACGCCCTGCGCACCTAGCTCACCCAGCCGCGCAAACCCCGGCTGGCCCCCGCGCACAGGCGTATAGTCGAACTTGAAGTCGCCGGTGTGCACGACGGTGCCGATGGGCGTATGCAGCGCCAGCCCGACGCCGTCGGGGATCGAGTGGGTGATGGCGAGGAACTCGACGCGGAACGGACCCACGGTGAACGACTCGCCCGGCAGGATGCGGCGCAGGTTGAGGGCCTCGCGGCCCGGATACTCGGCCAGCTTGGCCTGGATCAGCCCGCCGGCAAGCCGGGTTGCATATACCGGCGTGGCCGCAGGCAGCACGTCGTTCAGCAGGTAGGGCAGCGCGCCGATATGGTCTTCATGTCCGTGGGTGATGATGACCGCAGCCACCCTGGCCGCGTTCTGGCGCAAATACGTAAAGTCCGGGATGACCAGGTCGATGCCCAGCATATCGTGTTCCGGAAACATGATGCCGGCATCCGCGACGATTAGCGTGTTGCCGTACTCGAACAGCATCATGTTCTTGCCGACCTCGCCCAGGCCGCCCAGCGAGATCACCCGCAGTTTATCTGTCATGGTTGACTACCTCGATTGTTGTGCACGATCCGTACGCAAACGTTATGGTACATTATACCACTTTTGTGCATTGTAAGCTTGCTGCGTTGACGCCAGGCCGGTCTGCCGCTATACTGGCCGCGGCAATGTACTGCACGTCCGGCAGAAAGAGGTGACACTTGGACGGAAGCGGGGATCAGCGCAGGCCCAAACACCATCCGCGCACGGCCGCACGCGTGTTCAGCGGCGAAGCGGTGGTCATCAGCCCTGCGGAGAACATGGTGCGCATGTTCAATCCGGTCGGTTCGCGCATCTGGGAACTGGCAGACGGCCAACGCACCGTCGAGGAGATTGTGCGGCAATTGACGGAGGAGTATGCCGTCGAGTTGTCCGCTGCGCGGGCCGAAGTCGGGGAGTTTGTGGATGCGCTGGCCGCCAAGGGGCTTCTGACTTTTGCCGAATGATGCGGATTAGTATATAGTGGTGTTGCTTTATTTGCGTGCGTGTTCAGGTCAGCGTGCGAGAAGGGTGTATTGGTGATATGGCGAACGTTCCGCTTCATCTGAATCTAGGATCCGTTACCGTCGATTCAGCGGCGCCGCTGGATCGTGGTTTCCCCGCCTGCGGCGCCGTTACGGAAGCACGCGACCCCTATGAAGCTCTGCTTTCCCGCCTGGGGCATGAATACGTGCCCTTTACGGTGCTGTGGGAGCTAACGCACGTTTGCAATCTCAACTGCATCATGTGTTACAATGTGCCCTTGAAGCAGCCTGAGTTGTCAACGGCAGAGTGTCATGCCATCCTTGAGCAACTGGCCGAAGCGGGCACGCTGCGGCTGACCCTGACGGGCGGCGAGATTTTGTCCCGCCGTGACTTCTTTGACATTGCCGGCCGGGCGCGTGAGCTGGGCTTTGCGCTGGATCTGAAGACCAACGCCACCCTGATTACGCCGGCCATTGCGGATCGGTTGGCTGAACTGGCGCCGGTGCAGGTGGATGTCAGTCTGTTGGGCGCGACGCCGGAGACCTTCGATGCGGTTTCTGGCGCGCGTCATTCGCTCGAACGGGTCCTGCGGGGGGTCAAGCTGCTGCAGGAACGCGGCGTGCGGGTCAAACTCAATACATTGCTGCTCGACCTGAACGTGCATGAGCGCATGCAGATGCTTGACCTGGCGCGAAATCTTGGTGTATACTACGAACAGGTTTTGAAGGTCTCCCCAGCGGATGATGGCAGCAACGTTGCAGGCCTTCACCAGTTGTCGCTGGCACAGATGTCGGATGCCTTTGTTGCTGACCAGACGCCGTTTACACCTACGCAGCCGGGTCCGGCAGCTCGGACGTGTGGCGTGGGGCTATCGTCCTGTCTCATCAGCCCCTATGGTGTCGTCTATCCGTGCATCGAGTTGCGCATCCCGGCAGGAGATCTGCGGCGTCAGTCCTTCCGTGAAATCTGGACGACGGCGCCCATCTTGCAGCGGCTGCGGACCAACCACACCTGGGCCAATCTGCCCGAGTGTCGGGTCTGTCCGCTGAATACCTACTGCGAAGGGCGATGTGCCGGTATCGCCTGGAAGGAACACGGTGACCTGTACGGCGGTCACCTGACGGCCTGTCAGCAGGCGCAGGCGCGTTATGCGCAGGTTAACCCAGGGCAGCCGATCCCTGAGACGCCCTTGCAGGCGAAAATGGGTGGGGCGCCAACATCTGTGCCCGCGAGCGATGGGGTATCATTCGCTCAACCGATTCGACTCTTGGACTAGTGTTGGGTTGCATCCTCGGCCATTTGCGCCGGCAAGGCTGCGTCGAGGACTTACTGTGGAGTTTGTTTCGTCTGCATAGCTATAATGGAGGTCACTCAATGGACGCAAATGCGCTGAATGCACGGGATGAGATGATATCGGATGTGCGCAAGGCCTGGGAAACACCGCGCATCGTGTTGGAACGATCGCTGGAAGTATCCGCCCAGGGTGGCCCTCCTGGCGGCGCACCGAACGGCTTTATCGGGCCGTTGAGCACGTCCGGCGGTGCCGGCACGTGCGTCGCACCTTTCTGAGCCTTATTGTGCTAGACTACTCCAATGTCATCGCGACGAGCTTCATTCAAGCGGTACATTGGCGACGGAGATCGTAATGCGACAACCCCGGCCCCGTCTTTGGCGCGGTGCAGTGTGGGAGATTCTCGTAGCCTTTATCCTGGTGGTCAGCATGGCCGCGCCGTCTGGCGCGGCTTTCGCGTCCGCCAGGGACACTGCCACGCCCACAACGCTGCTCCTGCGCACCCCCGAATATCATCTGTCTGACACTGGTATCACTGTACCTGGTTACGCCGCCGAAACGACGCCTGGATACCCACTCTTGCCGGTCTATGGCACGCTGGTTGCGCTGCCGCCGACCGGCGATTGGGAGTTGGCCTTCGAGACTCCTGGTGTTCAGCTATTAGAGACGCGCATTGCGGTGCCGGCCGTGCCCGTGCCGGACCTCGATGTAAGCGGCGCGGCGAGCTGGCTCACGCTGCCGCCGGAAGAGCGCCCTTCGGCGGTGCCGGTGGTCGACCGGCCCGATCCCGCGGTCTACGGTGTGGATGCTTTCCACCCCGCAGCGCCGGTGGTGACCGGTGAGCCCATCTGGCATGGCGAGCAGCGCCTGCTGCCTGTGCGCGTCTACCCGTTCCAATATAACCCGGTCACGCGGCGGCTGCGCTACTACCCCGAGTTCCGCATCCAGATCACCCCGACCGCGGCCCAGGCCGGAGAGCCGGTTGGCGCGGCAGAGGCCGCCGCACCAGCAGCCGCACTCGCTCCGGCCGCGACCAACGCCCTGCGCATCCGCACGAGCAGCGAGGGGATGCACCGGCTGACATACGCGGACCTGACCGCTAAGGGAGTTCCTGCGGGCACGAGCACGGCCAGCTTCGCGATGACCTACCTGGGCCAGCCCATCGATATCCAGGTGCTCGACGCGGACGGGGTGTTCAATAGCGGCGACCTGGTCATCTTCTACGCGGAGGCGTACCGCGGCCGCTATATGCGGGACAACGTCTACTTCTTCTCCTACGGCGGCGCACTCTCGGGTGATCGCATAGCCCAGCGGACAGTCACGCCGACCGGCAGCGAGCCGGTGCGGACGGCTATGACGCGCACGCTGCATATCGAGTTTGACGAGGCCTATTTCGGGGACTATCCCCTGCCATCGACGGCCGATCATTTCTTCGACAGTCCGACGTTAGCGGTCGATGGCACCACCACGGTCAGCACGCTGAACTACGATCTGGCATTGGTCGATCCCCTGCCGACCGGGCAGGTGGCCTTCCGCGGCCAGTTCTATGGCGTCAC
Source organism: Chloroflexota bacterium (assembly GCA_029555885.1). The sequence goes on from JAKPQT010000252.1 coordinate 5,050, forward strand.
GGAGCAGGCGACTGCGCCTGACCAGTCGGTTCAGGTGCGCCTGAACAGCCACATGCTTGGAACGTTCACCTGGGATGGCCGCGTGGGGCATACCCCGCAGGCCACCGGGCCGGCGACCTGGCTCGATGCCACGCCGAATACTTTGACGGTCGAAGCCGCGCTCGCCCAGTTGCCGGCAGTGACCGGCTATTCGGTATATGTCGACTGGCTGGAGCTGGACTACCCATCGCTGGCGAAGGCCCAGCAGGACCGGCTGCATATCAAAGGGTTGAACCTTGCACCCACCGATACATCCGTCAGGGTTGACACAACGGGTTTCACCACGGACCAGGTAATGGTCTACGATATCCGCGACCCGCGACAGCCGGTTGTCCTCGCGACGCCGCAGGCGATCAACACGGGTGCGGGCTATGATGTGCATTTCTGGGATGCGTGGCCCGCTGGCAGCCCGGCCCCGAGTTACTTCCTGACGAGCCAGGCCGCGCTCCTGGCGCCAACTGCGGTGGAGGTGGCCGATGCGCCGGCCTGGAATACAGCCGCCAACAACTATGACTATATCGCCATTGTCCATCGTTCCCTGTGGGATGCCGTCCAGCCGCTGCTGAATTTCCGCACCGCCCAGGGGCTTCGCGTGGCGAAAGTCGATGTGCAGCACATCTACGACCTGTACAGCGGCGGGCGAATGGACCCAGAGGCGATTCGCGCGTTCCTGACCTATGCCTATTTCAACTGGAATCCGGGCGGCCCGCGACCGCACTATGTCGTGCTCGTGGGTGACGGGCACTATGACTTCAAGAACGTTCTCGGTACGCCGATGCTGAACCTGATTCCGCCGTATCTGCTCCATGTGGACCCGTGGATCGGGGAGACCGCGGCCGATAATCGGTATGTCAGTGTCAATGGACCGAACGACTACATACCCGATATGGCACTGGGACGAATCCCCGCGCAGAGTCCGGCGGAACTGACCACGGCAGTCGACAAGATTCTGCGGTATGAGGACGCGACGCGACCCGACTATGCGCCGGATGGTGACTGGCAGAAGATGGTGAGCTTCGTGGCAGATCAGGCGGACGACCCGGCGGGCGACTTTCAGGCGTTCAGCGAGGATGTGCGCCTCAATTGGCTGCCCGCGTCGTACGATAGCCGCCATGTCTACTGGGAAACGGACTATCAAGTCGCCAATCCTGATATGGTGAATGCCATTAAGGCCGCGCTTGGGGACAGCATCATGCTCCAATGGTTCGGCCATGCCTCGCGGTTCCGGTGGGGCAGCACGCAAGTCTTCAGCACCTTCTCGGTCAAGAGCATGTCTCCCACAGCGCAGTGGCCTTTGACGGCAGACTATTCATGCTGGACGGGCTACTTCATCAATCTCTACAACGCCTCGGGCGACTACCGGTCGCTCAGCGAGGTCATGCTCCTGACCGCCAATCAGGGTTCGGCGGCGACGATTGGGCCGAGCGGCCTGCACGTCGGAGGCGCGCTGCTGACGCTGAATCAGGGGCTCGTCAAGGCCATTTTCCAGGACGAAGTCCTGCCTGTGGGCGATGCGCTCAATGCTGCCAAGCAACACTTCCTGGCGAATAGCAATAGCTGGCACGATGTTGTTGACACGACCGTGCTGTTCGGTGACCCGGCCATGCGGCTGCGGCTGCCGGTCGATCCGAAAGCAGCCCCGAATCCGCCCTACATCGGCATTTCCCGTGCAGGCAGCGCGGTCGATCTGTCCTGGCAGCATCCCGACCGGACGCTGACCCAGTACCAGGTCTGGCGCAGCGAGGCCCCGTACTTCGAGCCGGCCCAGGGCCAGGGCACGCAGATCGATAGCTATAGTTACCTGCAATCGGTCTATGGCGAAGGTGCGCCGTTCAGCTACGTGGATGATGGATCGTGCGGCTACTTTGTGGCCGGTGGTCAACCGCTACTGCCGTGTGCGCCGCAAGCGCCTACCACGACGGTTATCGGTGATCCGGCTCACAACTACTTCTGGGTGGTGCGCGGGGGGAATAGCTCGAACGAATTCGCGGATTCGAACCACGTGGGGGTGTTCAACTACGCGCTGATAAAGGGCGACTAACGGGGACTCTCCCGATAACCCAACAGGGCCACGAACTCAAGCGAGTTCGCGGCCCTGCTCATTGAAGCATTCTATCAGGCGCCGCTAAGCCGCCTTTTGGTAACCGGCGAGCGTCTCGCTGCGCTGGCGGCCGCGGGCATCCTCATAGCTGACCTCCCACGAGGGCGCCCAGGCCAGCGCGACGCTGTGTACTTTCACGTCGGTCTTGCGCGGCTTGACCTCGATTTCCTCGATGTCGTTGGCTGCGTTGCTCCATTGCTCGGTCAGGGCCTCGGCCTCCTGCTCCATCTCGGCCTTCAGCGCCTCGAAGTCGGCCTTCAGCCGTTCGATTTCCGCTTCCGACTCCGCGATATCGGCCTTGGCCGAGCTGGTCATCCGGCGTTTGGTCGCTGCGCGCGTCAGCCCGCCCAAGCTTCTGCTCTTGCGCCCGAGGACGCCGAGCGCACCGATGACGCTTGATAGGCCGGACAGCACTTCCTCGCCTATGCGGCCTTTGTATTCCGCCTTGTCTTCTTCCAGCTCGCGCTCCTCGCGCGTCAGCCGTTCCTCCAGGCGTTGCAGCTTAACTTCGTATTTGTCGCGCAGAGTGTCCACGGCCTTGTCGCGTGCCGCGCGGGCGGCCTCCTGGCAGCGGACGCTGAACTCGCGCTCCGATTCGTCTGCCTGCGCATACAGTTTGAGGGTGCGATTGTAGGGCAGCTTGAACACCTCGCTGCGGTACAGATAATCGGCGAAGCCGGATTGCAGGCTGGTGTAGGTGCGGGGTGAACTGGCGCCCTCCGGCAGGTCCGCCGCGAAGAACGCGCCGTCAGCGGGTGCGCTGTCCAGGTGGCGCGGGCTGGCATCGAGCGGCTCGGCATCGCGCCAGGAGACTAGCTTCAGGTCGCGCGGCTCCGGCAGCAGGAAGGCGAGGTCTCGTTCCTCATCCAGCCCGATCTTGCGGTCGGTGAAGCGCACCGTGGCAAAGCCGACCAGTGCGGGACGGTAGATGAGCTGTTGGTGTGCGACCGTGACCTGCGCACCGACCAGTTCAATTACACTTCTCTCAGCCTCGCGCTCCGAGACGGCTACGGGCAGGTAGCGTGGCTCGATGCCGGGCGGCAGCATCGGCGGCTGCTGGCTCAGGCCGGCGGGGGTTGCCGGCGCTGCTGCGGCGCGGGCAGGGACTGCTCCCGCAGTCACGCTGACCGATTGTGCGTCGAGCCGTTGTACTTCGGGCTGCGCGCCGATGACCCGCACCGGGCCGGCTGCCGGCCGCACGGGCGCTGGTTTGGCGGCCTTACGCTCGGCCATCAGCGAGCGCACCTGTTGCCGCGTCAGCGGTCCGCGCAGATAGCTCATAGCCCAGCGCGTCATGAAAACGACCGGCCCGTCCCCGTGGACGTTGTGGAGCAGGAAGACGCGGCTATCCAGCGCGGTAATCAGCCGGTCCAGTTCGCTCCGGTTCATGCTGGCGCCCGACTCTGACAGCGCGCCCTCCAGCCCGTCGAGCAGCCGCTGCTTGTCGCGTTCGGCCTGGAGTTTGCCGATGAACCATGTGCCGGTATTGGTCAGCCCCTTGTAATCCAGGTCGACCGGGTTTTGCGTCGTGAGCGTGACGCCCAGGCCGAATGCGCGCGCCTGCTTGAGCAGGGTGAGCATCGGGCGCTTGCTGGGTGGGTTGGCCGTGGGCGGGAAGTAGCCGAATACCTCGTCCATGTAGAGCAGGGCGCGCAGGCTCGTCGTGCCCGGCTGGGCGCGCATCCAACTGATGATGTTTTCGAGCAGGATGGTGACGAAGAACATGCGCTCCGCGTCATTCAAATGCGCGATGTAGAAGATGGTGTGGCGGGGCTTGCCCGACGGCGTGTGCAACATCGCAGCAACATCGAGCGCTTCGCCCTGCAGCCAGGCCCCGAAGGAGGGCGAAGCGACGATGTTGTTGAGCGCCATCGCCAGGCCGAAGCGGTCCTTCTCCGGGTAGAATGCGTCGACATCCAGCACGCCCACCTGGCGGAACGGCGGCTTCTGCACGGCCTGGATGAGCTTCGCCAGGTCCAGGTCCTGCCCGGCGCGCCAGGCGCTTTCGACGATCGTCGAGAGCAGGATGTGCTCACGGCTACGCACCGGGTCCGCGTCGATGCCGACCAGCCCCAGCAGCGCGGAGACGGTCCCCTGGATGCGCTCGCGCAGCGTCTCGGTCTCGTCGTCCCAGTTGAGGTCAGGCGCCTGGAAGCTGCTCAGGATGCTGACAGGCAGCCCGGCATCCGAGCCGGGGGTGTAGATTGAGAAGTCCGCGGATTCCTTCAGCGCCCGGATTCGTTCGGGGCCTTCCTCCCAGCTTGCCAGCCCTTCGCGCCACAACTTGGCCTGCGCAGCCGCGAACTCCTCAGGGGTCTGGCCCTTGCGCCGCGCGTCGTCCAGGTTGATCCAGGGCAGGAAGTCCTCCGGGCGCAGCTCCGGGAAGGTCAGCAACAGATTGGTGATGTCGCCTTTGGGGTCGATGATGATGGCGGGCACGCCGTCGAGCGCCGCCTCTTCCAGCAGGTCGATGCACAGGCCGGTCTTGCCGCTGCCGGTCATGCCGACGCAGACGGCATGGGTGGTCAGGTCGCGCGCGTCGTAGTTGATGGCGGCGTCGCCTAGCTTCCGCGTCGCCAGATCGTACGTCTTGCCCAGATAAAAACTGCCCAGTTTTTCGATGATCGGCATGGCCTTACTCCTCACTCGAAGCAGTGTTTTCGCGACTGATGCGTGATGCTCTGGTGTAGCCTCAATCGTGGGCGGCCACCATCAATCGTTCGATGTGTTCTGCCGGGACGGTCGCGGCCCGCTGGACCGCACGGCGCCAACCGAGCACGCGCGTCAGGCCGGCTAACCCTGCAAATTGACCGCGCAGCCGCGCGCGCGCGGCAGCGCCCCGCCAGGCAGCCAGCGCGTCGCGCGTAATCCGCCACTGCGCGGCCACGATGCGCCCGAAATGGCGGCGGAGCAGCGGGCCGGGCATGTCTTTGGCAATGACCCAAATGGTGTTGCGGCCCGTATAATAGCTCGACAGGACGCCGCCGCCCGTCGCGCTCAGGTGATGGTAGAGCCGCGCGGCGGGCACGAACACTGCGGGCCAGCCGCGCAACTGCAGCCGCCACGCCAGGTCCACGTCTTCCAGGTACATGAATAGCCGCGCGTCGAAGCCGCCGGTCTGCTCCCACGCGGCGCGGCGATAGGCCACCCCGCCGCCGCACCCGCCGAACACAACCGGCTGGTCATCGTACTGGCCCTCGTCGCGCTGCCAGACCCCGCGGTTGCGCGGGATGCCGTCTACGCCCATGACGTCGCCCGCGTTGTGCAGCGTGTCGCGGCGGTCATAGAGCAGCATCTTGCTGGCAAATGCACCGGCGTCCGGGTGAGCCTCTGCGGCTGCGGCCAGCGCGGCCAGCCAGCCCGGCTCGGCCTCCGTGTCGTTGTTGAGCATCACCAGCAGGTCGCCCGTCGCCGCGGCGGCCCCTGTGTTGCAGCCGATTGCGAGGCCGCTGTTCTGCGCCAGCCGGACGACCCGTACCTCGGGATAGTGTGCCTGCACGAACGGCACCGACTCATCCGTCGATGCATCATCGACTAAAATGACCTCGGTCAACTCACGAGGGTAGGTCTGATTGCGCAGCGCGTCCAGACACGGCTGCAAGAATTGCAGGCCATTGTAGTTAGGAATAACAATACTGCATTTCAGCATGGCGGTATTTCAACCAGTATTGCGCTGCAACGGATCATTCTGTGGTCAAGCTCTTGATGTACTCGGCCAGCGCCTCCTGCCAGGGGCGCAGGGACAAGCCGAGCGCCGCGCCCGCGGTGTTTGCCAGGACGGCATGGAGCGGGGGCTTCGACGGCCGGGGCCAGTCGGCGCTCAGGATGGGCGTGACCGGCACATCCGCCCGGCCTGCCAGCCGGAGGATGTGCTGCGCGAACTCGAAGCGCGAGCAGAAGCCGCTGTTCGTCAGATGGTAGATGCCGTAGTGCCCGGTCTCCGCCAGCCGTACCAGCGCGAGAGCCACATCGGGCGCATAGGTGGGATTGCCGAACTCGTCTGCAGCGACGCGCAGGCTGCCGTACTTCTGCGCGCCGGCAAGGATCTTCGTGACGAAGTTGGTGCCGCCCGGCCCGAACAGCCAGGCCACGCGCACGATGTACCGCCGCGGCAGCAGGTCCGTCACGATGCGTTCGGCTGCGGCTTTGCTGCGCGCATAGACGCTGAGGGGGTTCACCGTGTCCCATTCGCGATAAAGCTCGCGGCGCGTGCCGTCGAACACTTCGTTGGTGCTGATGTGCAGCAGGGCTGCGCCTGCGCACTGCGCGCCAAGCGCGACGTTCTGTGTGCCGATGGCATTCACCCGGAAAGCTCGCTCGGGGTCGGCCTCGCAGCCGTCCACATCGGTGTAGGCCGCGGCATGGATGACTAGATCCGGCTGGAAGTCGCTGATGCACGTCACCACGCCCGGCTGAGTGATGTCGTCGCAGGGCAAATCCAGCGGCAGGACGGTGTGTGCAGCGAATGCCGTCAGCAGTTGGCGGCCCAGTTGTCCGTTGTGGCCGGTGATGACCACGCGCATGGGCGATCCTTTCTCGTATGACAAGGTGACGGGGTGACAAGGTGAAGAGGTGACGGGGTGAAGAGGTGACCGTTCTCTTCGCTTTGAGCGAGGCGGCACACCCAAGTAGCATGGCGCTGCATTTCAGCTCACCAAGTCACCAAGTCACCAAGTCACCTTGTCACCCGTTCAGTAGCTCGCGCAGCCGGCGGCGCAGCGCAGCCAGGGTCGGGTCCGGCTCAGGGCGCGGATGCCGGGCGACCAGCGGCACGAAGCGCACTTCGGCCAGTCGTGCGGCGCGCAGCGCATCGTCCGGCCCATCGCCAAGCCCCTTCTCGACCAGCCAGAGCATCTGGTCCCACGCGCTGCCGCCGACCGGCATGACGAGGCGGCCGCCCGGTGCGAGCTGCTGGACGAGCGCGGGGGGAATCTCAGCCCCCGCCGCCGTGACGATGATGGCATCGTAGGGTGCGTGTTCCGGCCAGCCGAGACTGCCGTCGCCCACTTTGAGTTGCACCGCGTGGCCCAGGCCCCGCAGCCGTTCGTCTGCCGCACGGGCCAGCTCAGGCAGCACTTCGACGCTCCAGACGTGCGGCGTGATATGGGCGAGAATCGCCGTCTGATAGCCCGAGCCGGTGCCGATTTCCAGCACGCGGCTATCGGGCGTCAGGCGGAGCGCCTGGGTCATCAGAGCGACGATGTAAGGTTGCGAGATGGTCTGTCCCTGGCCGATGGGCAGGGCGATATCCTCGTAGGCCTGGTCGCGCAGCTCCGGCGGAACGAACAGGTGGCGGGGGGTTGCGGCCAGTGCAGCACGGACGGCCTGGTCGGTGATATCCGGCCAGCGCGGCGGCCACCCCTCGCGACCTTGCATGCCTACCGCTCCTCTTTCACGGGTTGAAGGTTGGAAGGTTGAAAGTTGGCGAACACCTACCTGCAACCTGTAACCTGTAACCTTCAACCTGCAACCGTGCGCCTACCGTCGCCGCGTCAGCTCCAGGAACTCGCTGCGGACGCGGGGGTCGGTCAGGAAGCTCCCGCGCACTGCGCTGGTGACGGTCGAGCTGCTCTGCTTCTCCACCCCGCGCATCATCATGCAGAAGTGGCTGGCCTCCAGGATGACGCCGACGCCGTGAGGCGTCAGGATGTCCATCATCGCGTCGGCCACCTCGTTCGTCAGTCGCTCCTGGACCTGCAGCCGCCGTGCGTACATGTCGACGAGCCGCGCCACTTTGCTCAACCCGATGATGCGGCCATTCGGGATGTAGCCGACTGTGGCCCTCCCGAAGAAGGGCAGCATGTGGTGCTCGCACATCGAGTAGAACTCGATGTCCTTGACGACTACCATTTCCTCGCAGCAGTTCTCGAAGATGGCGTCGTTAATGACATCTTCGAGCTTGGTCTGATAGCCGCTGGTCAGGAAGTCCAGCGCCTTCGCCACGCGCAAGGGCGTGCGGCGCAGCCCCTCGCGCTCCGGGTCCTCGCCCAGGCGGACGAGCATCTGCGCGACCAGGGCCTCGAACTGGGGGTCGTACACCTCATTGGCGGCTGCGTCAATATCGGTGGCATAGTGGGCGTCCGTGAGGGTTGTTGCAACTCGTGAATCTACCACGCCAGGAGTTCCTTTCTCTCTCGATACAGTGTGACGCCGACGGAGCGCGCAAAGCGCAGCGCTCCCGGCTTTTCGACTGTCAGCTCGACGGCCTGCACGCGGGGCTCCTTCTCGAAGCAGATGCGGACGAGGTCCAGCGCGAGCCGTTCCACCAATTGCGGGGCGCCATCTTCGATATGGGCGATCAGTGCCTTGGCGATGGTCCGGTAGTTGGCGGCATCCGCAATGTCATCACTTGTGCTGGCTGTGCGCAAGTCGACCCACAGTGTGACGTTGACCAGGATGTCCTGGCGGTTGAGCCGTTCCTCCGGGTTGATGCCGACGATGCCGCGCACCAGTAGATCACGAATCACGACGCGGTCGAGCTTAGAGATTTCGGTTTGAGTCATCTTTCCCTTTAGTATGCCCTTGCGAAGATGGCGACCTGGTCGGTGCGCTGGCCCGTGTAGAAGCAGGCACCTTCGCCTTCCGGCTTCTCGAACGGGAAGCAGCGGATGGTGGCCTTCGTCTCTTCCTTGATGCGATCCTCGTCCTCGCCCGTGCCGGCCCAGTGGACGCGGATGAATCCGCCCTGGGCTTCGAGCACCTGCTTGAACTCGTCGTAGGTTTTGGCCGTGCGTGTGTTAGCGTCGCGGTACTCCGTCGCGCGGCGCAGCAGGTTGGCCTGGATGGTCGTCAGCATCTCCTGGACGACAGCCGTGAGGCCGTCCACCGGCACACCGAACGTCTTGCCCTCCTTGCCCGGCACGTCGCGCCGCGCGAGGACGACGGCATTTTGCTCCACGTCGCGCGGGCCGATTTCGATGCGCAGCGGCACCCCGCGCATCTCCCAGTCGTTGAACTTGAAGCCCGCGCTGAGCTCGTCCCGGTCGTCCAGCTTGACGCGGATGCCCGCCTCCTTGAGCAGGGCAAACACCTGCTGTGCCAGCCCGCGCACGGCTGCCTGCTCCGCATCCTTGCGCCAAATGGGGACGATGACCACCTGCAGCGGGGCGAGCCGCGGCGGCAGGACGAGGCCCTGGTCGTCGCCGTGCGCCATAATAATCGCGCCGACCATGCGCGTGCTGAGGCCCCAACTGGTTGTCCAGGCGTGATCCAGCTCGTTGTTCTGGTTGAGGAAAGTGATGTCGAAGGCCTTCGCGAAGTTCTGGCCGAGGAAGTGGCTCGTCCCCGATTGCAGCGCCCAGCCGTTGCCCATCATGGCCTCGATGGTGTAGCTGTCCACCGCGCCGGCGAATTTCTCGCGCTGGCTCTTCTTGCCCTGGATGACGGGAATCGCGGCCTCGTTGATGGCGAAGTCGGCATAGACGCCCAACATGCGGATGGTCTCTTCGAGCGCTTCCTGTTCGGTGGCGTGGGCCGTGTGACCTTCCTGCCACAGGAATTCGGTCGTGCGCAGGAACAGCCGCGTGCGCAGCTCCCAGCGTACCACGTTGCCCCACTGATTGATGAGCACGGGCAGGTCGCGGTAGGAGCGAATCCACTGGCTGTACATATGGCCGATGATCGTCTCCGATGTCGGGCGCACCACCAGCGGCTCATCCAGCTCCTTACCGCCGCCGACCGTGACGACGGCCAGCTCCGGCGCAAAGCCCTGGACGTGCTCCGCCTCCTTTTGCAGGAAGCTCATCGGGATGAAGAGGGGGAAGTACGCGTTGACGTGGCCGGTGTCTTTGAAGCGCCGGTCAAGCGCGGCCTGGATGTTCTCCCAGAGGGTGTAGCCGTAGGGCCGGATAACCATGCAGCCCTTGACCGGCGAGTAATCGGCCAGCTCGGCCTTCTGCACGACATCGGTATACCAGCGCGCGTAGTCTTCGCTGCGTGGGGTCACGCCTTTTTCTGCCATGTGTATCTTACTCCTACCGAATGGTGAGGTTAGTCTAACAATCTCACTGCCTCTGCGGGCGTCTCTGCGATCTCTGTCAATGCCGCAATGGACGATCCCAGGTCCGTATGTTCCAGCAGCGTCGCGACGACCGGCCGCCACTGCGCGCCGAGCAGGACGAGTGCCCGGCCCTCCAGGCTGCGCACCTGGAGCAAGCTCCATACGAGCGTCAGCTCGGACAGCGTGCCGATGCCGCCGCGCAGCGCCACAAACCCGTCAGCCCGCTCGATCATCAGGGCCATCCGCTCGATGAGCGTGGCGGCCTTGACTTCCTCGGTCACCCACGGGTTGCAGGGGGCCGGGTCGAAGAGGGCGCACGTCACGCCGACGACGTGGCCGCCGGCCTCCGCCGCGCCCTGGCTGACTGCCCCCATGCTGCCCGCGTAGCCACCCGATAGCACGGTGTGGCCCGCGCTCGCAAGCAACCGGCCCAGCTCGTACGCCTCCGCGTAGCAGGGGCTATCGACCCGACAGCGTGAACTGCCGAAAACCGCAATGGTTCGTCCCGCATGCATTCTGTTCCTCAGCTAGCTGCCGTATAGGTTTCAGGTTGGAACGTTACAGGTTGCAGGTTTGCTGCAAACGACGCTACGTCAGCACATCCGGCGCGCCACGCGACAGTGATGCAACCTGCAACCTGTTTACCTTCAACCGCCCCCGTCACCGGCTGCTGCTCACCAGCTCCCAGCCGGTCGTCCGTCCGTTGTCGCCCGTTCGCCGCCCCAGCTCGAGCACCCGGTAGCCGTAGGTGTTGATAATCCGTGTCTCGCCGTAATCGGTCTCGGTCGTCATGCTGCGGTTGTAGACGTGCTGATGGCCGTGAATCATCAACGCCGGGGTGAAGCGGCGCAGGAAAGCCAGATAGGTCTCGAACCCCTGGTGGGGCAGGTCCTCGTCGTCGTGGATGCCGCGCGGGGGTGCGTGGGTGATGAGAATGTCCAGGTAACGGCCATAGCGCAGCCGGTTAAGCAGCAGCCGTGCGCCCAACACCTGTGCCTGCCAGCGCACCGCGGTCTCGCGGTACTGGAACGGCGCGCCGGGATTGTACTGGCGGCAGCCCTCCAGCCCGGCCAGCAGCAGCCCATCGTGACAGCCGCGCCGCATGTGCAGGTTGGTCGCCCAACTCAGCGGCTTAATCGTCGTGACCGGCTCCACGCGCAGGTCCTCGTGCGGCTGTGTGATGACCTTGTCGTGGTTGCCGTGGACATAATACAACGGCACATCGAGCAGCCCAACGATGTATTCCAGGTAATAATAGGGCAGGTCGCCGCACGCCAGGACCAGGTCTACTTTGCCCACGCGCTCACGGATGTAGGGGCCGTAAAGCACCGGCTCCACTTTGTCGCTGACGGTTAGGATGCGCATGCGGCAGGCACGTCCCTGGATTCCTGATGGCCGGGTGGTCAGTTGACGCTCAAGTGGTCGAAGTATAGCACGGCCGCGGGATGACTGTCAACGAACGCGCGGAGACTGGGAAGTGGAGGGTCTTTTGACAACCCTCTCGCCCCCGTGTTAACATTCACAGGCTCTTGACGGGAAGCCCAGACAGGAGGTGAGGCAAGCAGTGTCGGAAGCCTGGTATGCGATCTATACCAAACCCAACGCGGAGGCGCAGGTGGCGCGCACGCTGATCGAGCGCGGCTTCCATACGTTCCTGCCCATGCTGCCCCCGCGCGGGGAGGGCCGGGCGCGGCCGGTGTTTCCGACCTATCTGTTCGTCCGCTGTGACCTGTCGCAGGTCATCATCGACAATTTGCAATGGATCCCCGGGTTGCAGTACATTCTCAGCTTCGAGGGCCGGCCCGCGGTCGTGCCGGACGAAGCCATCCAGCTGATCGAGACCGCAGTACGCGAAATCGAGGCCGCGGGCGGGCTAACGCTGCATCGCTTCAAGCCGGGCGACCGGGTCGTCATCGACGAAGGCCCGCTGGCCGGACTGCGCGGCGTCTTCGAAGGGCCCGTCAAGCCGGCGGAGCGCGTGCGCATCCTCATTCGTTTCCTCGGTGAGACCAACCGGGCGGAGGTGCCCGTCGAGGTGCTGCGCAAGGCCAGCGATGATGAGCTGCTGCCCCGCCGCCGCGGCACGCGCGGCCGCGGGCGGCGGATTCGCTATGACTGATAGAGGACGGGCCTGATGCCCGGCTGGCGGCGCACGCTCTATACGGTCTGGCTCACGCAGTTCATCGCGGTGGCGGGCTTCTCGTTCATCATGCCCTTCATCCCTTACTACATCCAGGAACTCGGTGTGACGGACGTCCGGCAGGCCGGGCTGTGGGCGGGGGTGGTGACGTCCGCGCAGGCGATCAGCATGACGCTGATGGCGCCCGTCTGGGGCGCGCTGTCGGACCG
>JAKPQT010000260.1 GCA_029555885.1 Chloroflexota bacterium
TGCACGGGCGGCTGGGGTCTATTCCTGCGGACGGAGGAGATCGCCCGCTTCGGCCAGACGCTCCTGCAGGGCGGCATGTGGCAAGGCCGGCAGATCATCCCCGCCGCGTGGGTGGCCGAGGCGACGGCCCGCCAGGTGCCCAACGGCACGGACCCCGCGAGCGACTGGGCGCAAGGCTACGGCTACCAGTACTGGCGCTGCCGCCACAACGCGTTCCGGGGCGACGGTGCGTTCGGCCAGTACTGCATCGTCATGCCTGAACAGGATATGGTGATGGCGATGACCTCCGGCGTGAGCAACATGCAGGCCGTCCTCGATGCCGTCTGGGAGCACATCCTGCCCGCGGCGGAGGATGGGGCATGTCCTGCCGACCCGGCAGCGGAAGGGCAGTTGCGCGAGCGCCTGGCTGGGCTCAACCTTGCTGCACCGTCCGGGCTGCCCACGCCGCCGCTGGCTGCGCAAGTCTCGGGCCGCTGCTACGTGCTTCCAGAGAACGCGGATGGGCTGCACACACTGGCGTTCGACTTCAGCCGCCCGCAGCCGGTATTGCTCCTCGAGGACGCAACGAAGGGCTACCCCGTAACGGTCGGTACAGGGGAATGGGTGCGCGGAATGGCGCCCGCGTTGCGAGGCATGGTCATGCCCGTTGTGGCCGCGGGTGCGTGGACCGCGGCAGACACTTACCTGGTGCAGCTACGTTACTACAGCACACCGTTCAGCCGGACGCTGACCTGCCGGTTCGACGGCGATACCGTGACCGTGGATGCCAGGCTGAACGTAAGTTTCGGCCCGCTGGAGCAGCCGCAGCTGGTGGGACGAACTGCATGACAAGGTGACAAGGTGACCGGGTGAAGAGGTGACAAGGTGACTGTTGAGTGGTAGGTTGAGCCTTCTATCCACAATCGCAGGTCATGCGTATATTGCGAAGGCCCTGCCCGTCCACATCACCTTGTCACCTTGTCACCTTGTCACCTTGTCACCTCTTCACCCGGTCACCTTGTCACGTTACTCCTCGACCTTGAACGACACCTTGACGTTCACGCGATAGGCCGTGATCGCGTTGTTCTCGACCACGGCCTGCATGTTCTCAACGTAGATGCTCTGGATATTGCGGATCGTCTTCGACGCCACGCGCAACGCTTCCCGGGTTGCCGCTTCCCAGCCGTCCGGCGACTGGGCCAGAAGTTCCACTACTTTCACGACTGCCATGTAACACCTCCATTGTGTATGCCATAAAACGAATACATATCCCCAGTCTATGGGAAAAAGTTGCTGCGCAATGTAGCACCCCTTACAAGACCAGGCGCAAATCACATGATGGATGGAACTCGCGCCGGCGCGCACGACGTCAAGGAGCTGTCGTGAGAGGAGGAGTCCGCACTCTCAAATGCGGACGGTCATTTCCGCGGGTGACATACTGGAGTCGAGGCTTCAGCCGGTTTGGCTGTGCTGTCTCTTGCACGACCCATCCGGCTGAAGCCTCGACTCCCGCGCGCCTGCCGTCGCAGCGATGCGGAGAGGAGTTCGCATTCTCAACTGCGAACAGGCACGCCTGCGCGACGAAAAGACAGATCCACCCATAACACAGGAGCGAACGTGAGCTTACTAACGACATTAACCCTTGCCGCCTGGCTGGCGCTGACCGGGCTCTCGGCCCCGGCTGCGGCAGCCCAGGGCGACATCGAAGATTTCGGCCCGGTCACAGCCGCGCAAGGCTGGCTACTGGCGGACGGGCGGCTGTATTGGACCGAATCCGCGGGCGTGCAGTGGCGCGACATCACGCCGGAGGGCCCGACGGCTGCCGGACCGGGCGCAGCCGCATTCGTGGACGGCGGGGCCGGCTGGCTCGTGACGACCGTCCCCGCCGCAGACGGCGCCGCGCGCTACCTGCTCGCAACCACGCGCGATGCCGGCCAAACGTGGCAGCAGGCTCGGCTCGACCTCTTTGCCCCAGGCGAGGCGGGCAACTACCCCAGCACGTTGTACCTCGAACGGCTGGATGCGCTGCACGGCTGGCTCGTCGTCAAACACCTGACCAGC
>JAKPQT010000752.1 GCA_029555885.1 Chloroflexota bacterium
GCCATCGCCGCTCTTGCCGTCTGCCGCGACCGCGCCGCGGTGCGCGTGGTTGCAGAGCGCGGTCAGCGCGGTCGCCAGCACCTCATGGCTGCGTACGCCGTCCTTTTGCGCCACGAAGCCGATGCCGCACGCGTCGTGCTCGTACCGGTCGTGGTAGAGCGGCGCGGCCGCGGCCAGGCGCTGCACGTCGTGGTAGAGACGTTCCGCTGGAACGTCTCTACCCTGGTGATCCTCGCTGGGTGCATGGTTCATGGGAACATCCTTCTGAAAAACAAACAGCCCTTCGTAACCGCTGCCGGTTACGAAGGGTGTCATCGCTCACTCATCCTCGTTGGCTATGCCTGCTGCGTTGCAGGCATCAATAGGCCGATGAGTTTACCCGCTAAGGGGTGCTTTGTCAAATCGCAAGGAGGGCACAAGCCTGGAGCAAAGTTACTCCCCCGCCAGCGCCAGCAGGCCGAGCAGGTAACTCTGCACGCCGAAGCCGGCAATCTGTCCCCGGCACACCGGCGCAATCACGGACGTGTGGCGGAAGGCCTCGCGCGCGTGGATGTTGCTCAGGTGCACCTCGACGCACGGCAGGCTGACCGCGGCCAGCGCATCGCGCAGCGCATAGGAGTAGTGCGTCAGCGCGCCGGGATTGATCAGGATGGCATCGGCCCAGCCCCGTGCCGCATGGATGGCGTCGATGAGCACGCCCTCGTGGTTCGACTGCAGGATGCGCAGCTCGATGCTCCGCCGCACGGCCTCCGCTTCCAGCCGCGCGTCGATGTCGGCCAGCGTCGCGCTGCCGTAAACGCCCGGCTCGCGCGTGCCGAGCAGGTTGAGGTTTGGCCCGTGGAGCACCAGGATGCGTTTGATGGTCATGCCGTTGCCTCCTCGCCGGGCCGGGCCTGGATGGCCGCCAGCGCGTGCAGCACGGCTGCCTCAGGCACATCTTCGATCAGCCGCACCTGCCCGATCTGCTCGATGACGACAAAGCGCAGGCTGCGGCCGCGGCGCTTCTTGTCGGTGTCCATCGCGGCATAAGCCGCGGCAGGGTCGAACGCGTGGCTAATCGGCAGCCCCAGCCGTTCGAGCACGCTCCGCACATCGCCGGGCAGCGCGGGCGGGCACAGCCCCAGGTCCGTGCTGAGTTCCGCCGCCGCAACCATCCCCAGGCTCACCGCCTCGCCGTGCCGCAGCGTGTAGCCCGAGATGCGCTCCAGCGCATGGCCGAACGTATGCCCCAGGTTCAGCCAGGCCCGGTCGCCGTGCTCGAACGGGTCGCGCTCCACAATCGTGGTCTTGACTCGCACCGCGTCCGCAATCATGGTGGTCAGCGTGGCCGGGCCCCAGGAGGCCATCTGCTCGTAGAGCGCCGGATCCCCGATGATGCCCGCTTTCACGGTCTCGGCCAGCCCCGCGCGGAACTCCGCGGCGGGCAGCGTGGACAGCACCTCGGGGTCGATCAGCACGAGTTCCGGCTGCTTGAATGCGCCGACCAGGTTCTTGCCCTGCGGCAGGTCGACCGCCACCTTCCCGCCCACGCTGGCATCCACCATCGCGAGCAGGCTCGTGGGCGTCTGGACGAACGGCACCCCGCGCAGCCAGGTCGCCGCGACGAAGCCCGCCAGGTCCCCGATGACGCCCCCGCCGAGCGCGATGATGGTTTCGTTGCGCGCGAGCCGCGCCTCTGCGAGCCGGCCATACAGGAGCGCGGCCGTGTCGAGCGTCTTGTGCGCCTCGCCCTCGGGCACCTCGAACAGGTGCGGCTCATAGCCCCATTCGGTCAGCGATGCGATGAGCATCGAGGCATGGTGCGCTCCAATGGCCGGGTTCGTGACGACTGCGCAGCGGCCCGCGGGCAGCCCTGCCTCCTGCAGCCGCTGGCCCGCCTGCGCCAGCAGCCCTTCGGCAATGAGGATGTCGTACCCGCCTGTGTCCGCCCTGACCAGCAGACGCTGACCGTTCTCCGGCAGACCCGCGAGCAGCGCCAGCACGCGGGCCGCGGCCGCGGCAACAGAGTGGCCGGTGGTGTCCACATGGTGCGTGATGGCCGCGTACGCATCAGCCCGCTGCGCCAGCAGCTCCTTCACGCGCTCGCGCAGGTCGCCGCCATCCAGCATCGGGCGGCCGCTGTAGCCCTCCAGCCGGACGAGCAGCGCTTCAAGGTGCGCGTCGAGGCAGATGAGGAGGCCACCGCGGGACAGCGCGGCGCGGTTGGCCGGGTTGACGGCTGCGCCGCCGCCCGTCGCGGCCACGACGCCCTGCGGCTCGGCCAGTTCCAGGCAGGCCGCGGCCTCAAGCTCGCGGAAGGCTGCCTCGCCGTCTTCTGCGAAGATGGCCGGAATGGGCTTCCCAGCCCGCGCAACGATGCGCTCGTCGAGGTCCACGAAGGGCCGGTTCAGCCGCTCGGCCAGGTAGCGGCCCACGCTGGTCTTGCCCGTGCCCATGAACCCGGTCAGGATGATGTTAGGCTGAGCCACGGTACTCAAGCCTCCTCCAGGGTCAGCGGTCGCGGCCGGTAGCCATCAATATCGGTGAAACCGTATTCCAAGCCGAGGCTGGCACTCACGAGGATCTGGCCCGTCTTCTCCAACACGTTGCTATCAGCAGCCAGCGCCGCAACCGCGCGCCCCTGGAACTGCGGCGACTCGGAGTTGCTAAGGTCAAGATAGTCTGCCGAGCTCAGCACGGCTTCGGTACGCACGAGGCCCGGGTAGATACCCACTACGCTGACGTTGTAAGCCCGTAGCTCGTGCGCCATGTCGCGTGTCATCTTGTCGACCGCCGCCTTGGCTGCCCCATAGGCCACGTTGCCCATGTGCTTCTGCGCAGCCCAGTACGAGATATTGGCGATCAGCCCTGAACGCTGCGCCACCATCAGGGGCGCAGCCAGCCTGCTCGCGGTGTATGTCGCGCGCACTCCCGCAGCAAACGCTGCATCCCAACGCCAGAGCGGTTGCTCCCAGAACGGCTTGGGCCAGGTGAACTCCCATACCCCTTCGCTCGTCTGCTCGACCATGTGCTCGTAGCCGCCCCACGCGTTGTTCACCAGGATGTCTAGCC
>JAKPQT010000272.1 GCA_029555885.1 Chloroflexota bacterium
CCGCGGATTGAGCCCCATGGGGCAGGCGTACATTTCGCAGATACCGCACTCCATGCACAGCACGGCCGACGGTTCGATCCGCTCCTGTCCCGAGGAAAACGCGCGCATGGACAGATGCGGATAAATCGGATGCCCCAGCAGGTAGCGCGGGCAAAGATCGGTACAGGTTCTGCACTGAATGCAGGTGGAGCGAGCGCGAACGCGTGCTCTTTCGATGGGCAGCTCGGCATGGCGCACCAGCGTATGCTCCCTGGGAAGAACAAGCACGCCGCCCAGCGTTTTGGTCACCACAGCCTCGGTTTCCAGGGGAACCAGAGCACCCATCATGGGGCCGCCGAGCATCAGGCGGTACTTGCCGTCTGCCGCCATGCCCGCCTGCTGAAGCAGCAGACTCACGGGCATGCCGATCGGGGCACGGTAAACGCCGGGGCGGCTCACTTCTCCCGCGACTGTTACGAATCGGCTGGTCACGGGGCGATCCTTCAGCGCACGGAGCGCGTTCAGCGCCGTGGAAACGCTGCACACCGTGCAGCCGACCGAGCCGGGCAATGCTCCCGGCGGCACCGTTTTCCCCGTCGCGCTGTGCACTAGGGACTGCTCATCCCCGATAGGATAAACCGTAGGCAGCAGATGCAGCCTGACCGGCGGCGTCATGCCCTTCTCGTCGATCGCCCTGCGGAGCGCCGCAATCTGCTCGGTATAATGATCCTTCAGGCAGATGACGGCTTCCCGTGCTCCCACAAGACCGGCCAGGCGCGAGGCCGCTTCCACCAGCTCCGCGGGATAGCGCCGCATCAGGTACTGATCGCTTTTGAGCAGCGGCTCGCATTCCGCGCCGTTAATCAGCAGCTGCTCCGCCGGCGCGGACAGCTTCTTCCAGGTCGGGAATCCCGCGCCGCCGCCGCCCACAACGCCGCCGTGCAGCAGCTGTTCCAGCCCGTTCATTTCTGCACCTCATGAATGTCGATAATCGCGACAATCGCCGCGTCCACGGGAGATTCCTGCTGCCCCACTGCCTTGCGCGCGGAGGAGCCCTGAGCCACGATGACCAT
>JAKPQT010000279.1 GCA_029555885.1 Chloroflexota bacterium
AAAGCCGGTATGGGACCACGATGCGCAGGAAGGCGATGGCGTGGAAGTGATCGAGCCCTACGGCGCCGACGCACTGGCGGCCACGCGCCGTGCCATCACGATGTGCGCTGCTGAGCTTGCGCGCCGCAAGACGCCCAACGCAAAGCTAAACGGCGGGCCGTAGGCCCGTCCGTTTGAGCGACCTGTTAGGGCTGTATTTGCAACGAGGACAACAGATGCTGGAAACCGTGACCATTGGGCAAGCCACGCTGCACTGCGGCGATTGCCGCGAAGTGCTGCCGACGCTTGCCAGCGTGGATGCGGTGATAACCGACCCGCCCTACAGCCGCCGTACCCACGCAGGCCACGATGCCGCAGCGAAGGGCGGAAAGGCTGAAGGCAAGGACGACAGCGACCGCGCTGGGCTTGGCTACCACGCACTGACGCCCGAGGATGTGGCGTACTTTGCGCAGCAATACGCCCGCGTTTGCACTGGCTGGGTGGTGTGGATGACGGATAGCGACCTTGCGCTGGCCGTGCGGCAGGCGATGGAAGCAGCCGGGCGCTACGCCTTCGCGCCGCTGCCGTTTTACCAGCCGGGCCGCAGCGTGCGACTGACTGGCGACGGCCCCAGCAGTTGGACGGACTGGATTGTGGTGGCGCGCACCAAGGCGCAGTTGAAGTGGGGCACGCTGCCGGGCGGCTACGTGGCTGGGCCTGGCTGGAATGACAAGGCACGCATGGGCGGAAAGCCAACCCTGCTGATGGACGCGCTGGTGGCCGACTATTCGAGGCCCGGCTACACGGTGCTGGACACCCACATGGGCGCAGGAACGACCGGCGTTGCATGCGCCCGCGCTGGGCGGAAGTTCATAGGCTGCGAGGTTGACCGCGCGGCTTTCGATTTGGCGTGCCAGCGGATAGAAGCCGCTTACGCGCAAGGTTCCCTGCTGGATTTGGCACAGCCCGTGCCGGAGCAGCAGGGCATGGGGTTTTGAGCCCTAACGCCCGAGTTCACGCGCGGCCGTAGGCCGTCGCGTGGAATGACGTGTTAGGGCACTTCTTGGTGGAGAACAGATGAAGTCAGTAGCAGGCACCCTGGCGGCACCTTTCCCGTACTTCGGCGGGAAGTCGCTGGCGTGCGAGACAGTGTGGGCCGCGCTTGGCGACCCCGAGAACTACGTGGAGCCGTTCGCCGGCTCGGCGGCAATGCTGCTGGGCCGCCCCAACGTGGGCAAGGTGGAGACCATCAACGACGCGGACGGCTTTGTGGCGAACTTCTGGCGCGCGGTTTCGCTGGATGCCGCTGAGGTGGCGCGGCACGTTGACTGGCCGACGAACGAGGCTGACTTGATAGCGCGGCATTCGTGGCTGGTGCGCAATGCGCAGGGCCTGCTGCAGCGCCTGGAGGCCGATCCGGACTACTACGACGCGAAGATTGCCGGCTGGTGGTGCTGGGGTGCGTGCAACTGGATTGGCAGCGGCTGGTGCAGCGGCACCGGGCCGTGGGTGCATGACGGCGAGAAGCTGGTGGACGGCCGGAAACTGCCGCACCTGGGCGATGCCGGTCGGGGCGTGAACCGGCAACTGCCGCACCTGAGTGCGGGCCAGGGCGTGAACCGGAAACTGCCGCACCTGGGCGACGCGGGCCAGGGCGTGAACCGGAAACTGCCGCACCTGGCCGACGCGGGCCGGGGCGTGAACCGGCAACTGCCGCACCTGGGCAACGCGGGCCAGGGCCGAAGCGCTTACATCTATGAGTGGTTCGGCGCGCTGATGGATCGCACGCGCGACGTGCGTGTGGCGGTGGGCGACTGGCAGCGCGTGCTGACCGACAGCGTGACCGTGCGGCACGGCCTGACCGGAGTGTTTCTCGACCCTCCGTACACCAAGGGCGCGATGGACTACGCGGCCGGTGGCGTGGGTGGAGAGCTTGCCGACAAAGTGCGTGCCTGGTGCGCAAAGAACGGCAACGACAAGAGGCTGCGCATTGTGCTATGCGGGCATGCGGGCGAGCATGACGCGCTGCTGCAGGATGGGTGGCACACGCGGGCCTGGACGGCGCGCAAGGGCTACGCCAGAACCGACGAGGCGGTGGAGAACAGCGCCTCGGAAACACTGTGGTGCAGCCCTCACTGTGTGCCGGAGAGGCAGAAGCAGGATGCGCTGTTTTGAAGTGCCCTAACGCCAGCTTAAGCGACGGCCGTAGGCCGTCCGCTTGAAGCGACAGTTAGGCATCGCTGCAACGAAGGAGAGAAAGATGGCATGGAGAGGCGAAGTAGAGGACGGCACCGGCTGGGGCGGCTTGGTGCCAAGTAAGGCGGAGCGCGAGCAGGAGCGCCGAGAGGCGGCTGAACGGCAGGCCAACACATACGCGCGCACCCTGGCGATTGCCCTGCACAAGAAGCATTACCCGGATGTCGTGTGGCACCCTCTACCCGATACGCTGGGCCTGCTGACGCAGATTGACAACATGGTGGCTGGCTTGGTGAAGCCAGCAGCGCCGGGGTGTGATGCCTAACGACGTGCTCACCGGCTTGCCGTAGGCAAGTCCGGTGCAGCTACCGTTATGCACCGCCGCTTGACACTAGCGAAGCGCTTGGCTAAGATGGATTACCAACAACCGGAGAGCGCAATGGCTACAGCAAGCGAGATGGGCAAGAAGGGCGGCAGCGTCAAGAGCGAAGCAAAGACAAAGGCGGCGCGCAAGAACGCCAGCAAGCCACGCGGAAAGTGGGTGACGGCTATCGCCTACGAGATCGGAAACGTGCCGGCGTACAAAGCCTTCGGCTCGATCATCACCAGGGGCAGCCCCCCATCAGGTGCCGCCGCTTGCCATGAGTGGCTGAGTGCCAAGGTGCGAGAGCACGGGGTCGGGCTGCAGGATGTTGACGATCTGGAGTTCCTGCAACTGTCATCTAGCAGCCTGAAGGTCTGACGCGGTAGCCAGTTGATGCATAACGTTTGAGCTAACCGGCCCGTTGAGGCCGAAGGCCGGAACGGGTCCGCGTTGAGTGAGTAGTTAGGTTGCGGAGGTGGCAGATGCCGAAATTTAAGAGTGCCGTGATGAAGCTGATTGCATGCCCGCGCTGCGGGGAAAAGTACGAGCTTCGCCTGGGGCCTGATGAGGCAAGCCGGCGCGGCGTGGAGACGTGCG
>JAKPQT010000297.1 GCA_029555885.1 Chloroflexota bacterium
ATCGATCTTGTGGCACGTCTGGCACGCCTGGTTGACGTTATCCAGCGGGCTGCGCAGCCAGTGGTCCGAGACCTTCGTCGCACCGTCGCGCATGTAGGGCATGTGACAGTCCGCGCAGGCCACACCCGACCGGTAATGCAGGCTGGTGCTGTAGGTCTCGAACTCCGGATGCTGCGCCTTCAACATCGGTGAGCCGGTCTCCTTGTGCGTCCAGTCCTTGAACCCATATTCGTTGTAGTAGTCGATGATGTTGTCGATCTGTAAGCCATTGTCCCACGGGAAGGTCAGCAGCTTGTTCTCGCCCTCGAAGTAATACTCCACGTGGCACTGCGCGCAGACGTAGGTGCGCATCTCCTGCCGCGTGGCCTTGCTCAGGTCCACCCCGCGCTCAGTCATCGCATTGATGAACGCCGGCCGGGTGATGCGCAGCTCCATCGTCTTCGGGTCATGGCAGTCCGCGCACGACGTGCCCAGGTGCAGCCTGTCCTGCATCTCCTTGTAGGGGGTGCGGTTGAACGCTTCCCAGCCCATCTCGGCGATGAGCTGCGGCGACTCGGCAGCGTGGCAGTTGGCACAGGCCGCCGGCTGCTTCACCACTTCCTGACGCTCGGTTTCCTTCTGGTCAATCAGCGCATAGAAATGCCCGCGCTCCTCATTGAAATCGACGGCGAACGCATAGCCGGCCCAAACGCGCTTCAGGATCGGATAGGCCTCCAACTTATCATAAGGTTCGGAGCCGCCGTAGGGGGTCTTGTTGCCCACGATCTCGGTCTTCTTGAATGTATCATACTGGCGGGGATAGTTCTGGCCCCAGACCGCCGGGTCCAGCTCATTCTCTGCAATGGGGATGATCTGGCCCGACACCTTGCCCTCATTCATCCGGGACTGGATGTTGACGAGCAGCGCAGCCACACCGGCCATGATGACCAGGCCGGCGACAAATGCAACGCCGACCCAAAGCCAGGTGCGGCGCGATGGAGTGGACTTGGTCATGTAGCTCCTCCTAATGATCGTGACCCACGCCCTCGTGGCAGGAGAGACAATCGGTGGGGTCCTGGCCCTCGGCGTGAGCGATATCGGCGGTGAATTCGCCGTGACAGTACAGGCACGCGTGCTGCGTCACGTCGCGGTTCATGTCGGTGATCTGAATCGGCTCCGGGAAGTTGCCAGTCGTGAAGGCATAGCTGTGCCGGAACCCGTTGATGCCCTTGACGACGTATTTCGAGACGATGTTGTTGTGCGGCGTGTGGCAGTCGTTGCACACAGCGACCGCCTTGTGCGACCCGCGATTCCACGCGTCGAACTGGTCGCGCATGATATGGCAGTTGACACAGGACTGCGGGTCATTGGACAGATACGAGAAGCCCTGGGCGTAGGCAAAGGTGAAGCCACCCAGGCCCGCCGCGCCGCCAAACACGCCGGCCAGCGCAATCCAAAGCCAGAGCGGAAGGGCGCTGAAGAGCAGGGTCACGGAGCGGCCAAAAGACCGGCCGGAGCTCTCTTCAGGCGGGGCGTTTGACATGCGACCTCCTTGTGCAGACAGAAATCAGCCGTTGATGTTGACGAGCAGGGTCTCGAAGGGTATCTCCTTGCCGCTGGCCTGGAGCGCCTGTTGGGCAATGAAGACCAGGCCGCGACAGCACGGCACCTCCATGTAGGCGACACGCAGGCTGCGCACATCCGAGCGCTGGAGGATCTCCGTGAGCTTCTGAATATAGGCCCGACCGTCGTCCAGCTTCGGGCAGCCCACGGCGATCGCGGTATCGACCATCAGGTCGGCGTGCATGTTGGGGTTCGCAAACGGCACGCAGTCCGCAATCAGGGTCAGGGTGGCGCCCTGCAGAAAGGGCGCGCCAGGCGGAATGAGGTGCAACTGGACCGGCCACTGGCGCAGCTCCGACCGTACACGCGGCCCCTGCGCGGATGCATCCTCCTTGACCGGCTCCTCCCACGCGGTCACCTGCACCGAGGGACAGAGCGGGATGGCAGCCGCCGCCGGCCGGGCCGTCGGCTGTGCAACCGGCTGTGCAACAGACGTCATACCGTGCGCACGCAGGTGCTCGATGTGCCGCTCGACCATGTGCGGCGCGGTCTGGGCAAGATAGCCCAGCACCGCCGGCTCGTCGTAGGATTCGACTTCCAGCTCCACGACGTGCAGCGCATCCTGCGGACAGTCGCCCAGGCACGCGCCCAGCCCGTCGCAGTAGCTCTCCTGGACCAGCCGGGCCTTGCCGTCGATGACCTGCAGGGCGCCCTCGACACATGCCGGGACGCAGTTGCCGCAGCCGTCGCATTTTTCTTCGTCGATCGTGATGATCTGACGCCTGACTTTCGCCATTCCATTGCTCCATGCCATTGTAATCGGGGCTGCCAATTTGGGCAAGTGACAGAGCGCACAAGCGCTGAGCGTAAATGCCACTCACTGGCTCACGCTGGCACCTTGGAGTGTACCGGATTCCGTTTGCGGTGTCAGGGACTTTTGTCGCAACGTTCCAGCCGGATTGGCCCCGTGCGACAAAAGTCCCTGACAGCCACGGCTGTGCGTGCTATGCTGAGGCCATCATCAGTTGGGCGCACACGAGGATAATGGTGCTATGAATCACTTCTGTCCTGGCTCATCTTCCCTGCGCAGGGACATCACCCTGGAAATCAAGACCTGCCCCGAATGTGGCAGCGATGTCGAGCTGTTCTCGATTGACCTGAAGGTGCGCTGCGACAAGTGCGGGTTCACGGTCTACAACAACCTCCAGTCGTGCATCCAGTGGTGCAGCTATGCCAAAGAGTGCGTGGGCGAGGAAGTCTACACCCGCTACATGACGAAGTAGGGTCCCCCCAAGCAGTTCAACCCCTACCAATCCCATAGGCCTATGTAAATCGGAGTCGAGGCTTCAGCCGGTTAGGTCGTGTACGCCTGCAATCTCCCAAACCGGCTAAAGCCTCGACTCCAGCTGTATTTGTTACTTCTGATGCTAACTCTTCGCGCTTGTCTGTTGACAAACTCTGTGCTATCCTCACAATGTTTCACCACTCCCTATCAGCACGCAATCCCAGGAAGGAATTGACGCCTCATGGAAGAGAAGTCCCTTGCATTTCTCAAAGACCTGCTGGACGCGCCCAGCGCCTCCGGCTATGAGCAGCCCGCCCAACGCGTCTGGCGCGAGTACATGAGCCAGTACGCGGACCGCGTCACGACCGATATGCACGGCAACTGCATTGCGGTCCTGAACGAGGCCGGCGCCACCCGCATCCTGCTCGCCGGTCACGTCGACGAGCTCGGCTTCATCGTCAATTACATCGACGACAACGGGTTCATCTTCTTCAGGACCATCGGCGGCTTCGACCTGAACCTGATTCCTGGTCGCCGCGTGCGCATCCACACCAAGAACGGCACCATCCCCGGCGTGACGGGCAAGAAGGCCATCCACGTCATGACGCCCGAGGAACGCAAAAAGTCGCCGGAGATTCACGAGCTGTGGATCGACATCGGGGCCAAAGACCGCAAGGAGGCGGAGTCGCTCGTCCGGGTCGGGGATTCCATCACCTATGTCGATAGCTTCGAGCTCATCCGGGGCGATGTGGCTGCATCGCGCGCGTTCGATGACAAGGCGGGCAGCTTCGCCGTCGGCGAAGTGCTGCGCCTGCTGCAGGGGCAGACGTTCGATGCCGCCGTGTACTCCGTCTCGACGGTGCAGGAAGAGGTCGGGCTGCGCGGCGCGCACACCAGCGCATACGGCGTGGATCCGAAGGTGGGCGTGGCGGTCGACGTGACCCACGCGACCGACCACCCGGACATGAACAAGCAGCGGTTGGGCAGCGTCAAGCTCGGCGCGGGGCCGGTCATCGCGCGCGGCGCGAACATCAGTCCGGTCGTCGAAGCGATGCTGATCGAGGCCGCCGAGGCCGAGGGCATCCCCTACCAGCTCGAAGCGGCGCCAGGCGGCACCGGCACCGATGCCAACGCCATCCAGCTCACCCGCGCCGGGGTGGCGACGGGTCTGGTCAGCATCCCCCTGCGCTACATGCATACCGCGGCTGAGGTGCTCAGTCTGGAGGACCTGGCGAACGTCTCGCGGCTGCTCGCGGCCTTCATTCGCCGCGTCAAGGACGACACCGACTTTACGCCCTGATCCGGCGGACCGGCCTGCTCTGAATCGTGACAAATACATCATTCAGAGCAGGCCCCTTGTAATACTATTATTAATGGAGACGCGTTACCCTAGGCACGCTTCACAAATATAGTGCTGAAAAATGTCGTGTGACCGTTGCCGATGAAATCTGGAGGCGACATGCTCAACCCGTTCCCCGTACACACATCCCAAAAGACCCGGGATTGTCTGGACGATTGCCTGCTGCAGTTGATCCTGATCGACACGGTTGCGCTCAGAGATTCCCGCCGGGGTCCCATCGCAGAGCGCATCATTGAGCAGTCGATTCCATTGCACCAATATGACCTCGTTATGGCCCGGTACGATGAGCTGACAGATGATTCGGACGACGAAACCGGCCTCCAGGAGCGCTGGCATGCTGCCGCCGCTGCCCGCGACAGCCGCTGGAAAAGCGCCCTACTCGCGCAGTTGCTGCGCGTCATCGCTGTAGACAGCGAGCTCGACGCGGCGGGCATCGAAGAGCTGGGCTGTGTGGCCCAAGCCATCCGTGCCATCGAGGAATTCCAGACGGTGCTGAAGCTGCCCTTGTAGTGATCACGCCCCGCTGCGTCTGACATCGCCAACCAGCTTCGCTGCACCCTGCCGCGCCCACAAGCCTCTCACAGCGTCTCCTCCCCTATCCCCCGCAAACCATGACTCTTATCATGTACAACAGAGCCTGTTTGTCGTATCATTTTGTGCATAACTTCACGATTCTCTAGCGGTAGGATGGAATGAAACACGCCCGATCACTGCTCCTGACAGCGACGCTCGTGCTGCTGCTCATCCTTGTGCAAGCACCCACCGGCGCACCGGTCCAGGCTCAAACGACACCCGCCGACCCCAATAGAATCATCATCTACCTGTTCTGGGGCGACGGCTGCCCCCACTGCGCGGCGGAAAAGCCCTTTCTGGCCGCGCTGGCCGCGCAGCATCCCGAGGTAGAAGTACGCGAGTTCGAGGTATGGTATAACGAGGCCAACCGCGAGCCGCTGATGCGCATGGCCGCGAAGTTCGGCTTCGAGCCAACCGCCGTGCCGCTGACGTTTATCGGCGACCGTTACTGGATCGGCTTTGCGGAAGAACCCATTGGCCGTGAGATTAAAGAGACGGTCGAGGCATGCCTGGCAGACGGCTGCCCGGATGCGGGCGCAGGTGCGTTCGATGCACCTGCAGCACCTGCGGCCACGATGACGGTGCCGGCCGGGCCCACCGCGACCGAAGAATGCGCGGCATGTCTGCTCACACCGGAGGCCGCCGCCGAAGGCGCAGCGCCGCCGGCTGAGACCGAGGCGGCCGCGCCGGCTGCCTCGCAGACGCTCACCCTGCCCCTGCTGGGGCAGATCGACCTGGGCAAGCAGTCTCTGATGTTGAGCACCGCGCTCATCG
This sequence comes from Chloroflexota bacterium, assembly GCA_029555885.1. The sequence goes on from JAKPQT010000297.1 coordinate 5,535, forward strand.
CCTTCGTGGACGGCTTCAACCCCTGCTCGCTGTGGGTGCTCTCCGTGTTGCTGGCCCTGACGCTGCACACCGGCTCGCGCAAGAAAGTCTTCATCATCGGCCTGGTGTTCCTGACCGTGACCTCCTTCGTGTACATCCTGTTCATCGCCGGGCTGTTCACGATGTTCACGATCATCAGCTTCGTCGGCTGGATTCAGATCGTGGTGGCGCTGCTGGCACTGTTCTTTGCAGCCGTCAATATCAAGGACTACTTCTGGTATAAGGAAGGGTTGTCGTTCACCATCTCCGATGAGAAGAAGCCCGGCCTCTACAAGAGCATACGGCGGGTGTTGAATGCGGGGGATTCGCTGCCCGCGCTGATCGGCGCGACGGTAGTGATGTCCGCCGGTGCATCGCTGGTGGAATTCTCCTGCACCGCGGGCTTCCCGGTGCTGTGGAGCAACCTCGTTGCGGCGCAGGGCGTGACCGCGCTGACCTTCATCGGCCTGTTGGCGATCTACATGCTGGTCTACCAGGTCGATGAGCTGGCGATCTTCCTGACCGCGGTGTTCAGCCTGCGTGCGAGCCGGCTGGAGGAAAAGCACGGCCGCATTCTCAAGCTGACGGGCGGCATATTGATGCTCACGCTGGCGATCGTAATGCTGGTGGATCCCACGGTCATGACCCGGCTGGACGCGGCGCTCGGCATCTTCGCCATCGCGTTCGGCGCTACGCTGCTCGTCCTGCTGGTTCACCGGGTGCTGCTGCCGCGATTCGGCATCCATGTCGGCAGCGAGTTCGCCAAGCGGTAAGCCAGGCGGGCCCAAAATCCACGTAGCCTAGCCCCTTGTGGGCGCAGCCGCGTTGGCGCCAGCACGGGCACAAGGCCCTGCGCTACCCCTCTGTAACCGCTGCCTGGACCTGCTGCCAGGCCGCCTCTGCGCCATCGGCGCGGGCCGCAGGCACGGGCAGCGGGCTGTAGCGCGCGTCGTAATAGGCCGCCGTGATCTCCGCAAACTGCGCGCGCTGGGCCGGGTACACCCCGGCCAGCACACGGGCGTAGTCCTCCGGCGTCAGGCCGGGCTGCCGCGCCAGACCGCGCGCCGCCGCCCACGCCAGGAGCGCCTGGTACGTGCGGCGCACCCGCACGCGTGGGTCATCGCCCGCGATGCGGACATACGGCTCCGGCTCGGCCGCGCCGCGGCCCCCCCTCCCCCGCAGCCACCCCGCCAGTTGCGCCTTCAGCAGGTCCAGCGACAGGATGCTCTCGCGCGTCTCCTCCACCTCGCCGTCCTCGGCATAGGTGCGGAAACGCCGGAACGCCAGCACGAACACTAACAGCAGCACTGCGGCCGCAACCAGCGCGAGGAGTATCCACCACGGGAACTGCGAGCCCGGGCCGGTCGCACTCTCCTGGGCCAGCTCCTTGAACTGGTCTGTGAGATCGACTGGCGGCCGGATCTGCAGCGTCTCGGGCTCGCCTTCCGGCAGGTTGATGCGCGACATCAGCCATTCGAGGAGCTTGAAGATCGGGTAGCTGATAATAAAGATGATCCAGGAGAGCAGCCAACCGACCGCGCGCAGGATGCCGGCCAGGATGTCGGCCACCAGTTCCAGCGTGCCCGGCGCAAAGAGCTGGCCGAGCAGCAGGCCCAACAACAGCAGTCCGGCGACCGTCGTGCCCACGGTACCCCACCAGTAATGCGCCATCGGGAGGCCCTTCTCCGCACGCTGGCCTTCGAACCGCCGCGTCTCCTGCAGGCTCCCCACCGCCAGCGCGACCAGCCCCACCGCCACAAAGGCCGTCAGCACGGAGATGACCAGGCCCGTCGGCACGAGGTTGGCGGAGTAGGCGACGAGCATGGCCCCCAGGATGGCTGCCAGGCCCAGCGCAAAGTTGCGTTGCAGCGTCTCGTGGTACACGCGCTCGCGGCCCGTGAGCAGGCCCCACAGGAGCAGGAGGGCGGCCGGAAAGACCGTCATCAGGGTGCTGCCCGTCCGGTCGCGGATGACGCTTAACCAGCGGGGATGCCACAGGGGGGCAACGTCGCGGCCCGGCCCCAGGTATAGCGCCAGCAGCACCATCGCCAGCCCGAACGACCCGCCGACGATGGCTGCACGCCGCGGGGAGCCGGACCGGAACGCATAGACCTGGGCGGCGAGCGTGCCCGCGGCCAGCAGGGCGAACACGGTGCCGAAGCCCAACAGGTCGCCCTGGCCCGGCAGCAGGCTGGTGTAGAGCAGGTGCAGCAGCAGCCAGACCCACAATGCGCGCAGGGCCGCCAGGAGATAGGGCAGCAGCCCATCGTCGATCCAGCTCCAGGTGCGATCTTGCGGGGAGCGTGTCAGATCGGGGCGCAGGTCAAGATGTTGAGCGCTGGGACTCATCGGCCGGCTCCTTGCGGCTTGGGCGCAAACGGGGAAATGCCACCCCCAGGCATCGAGGCCGCCGCCGGCGCCTCGCGAGGCTGCTGCCACTGCCGGTGCTCGGTCCACGGCTGGATGCCGTGCTCTGCGCTCCGGGCATAGGCCTCACGCCCGCCCAGCCAGACCATCGAGATGCCGTCGGGAACATCGGCGGGGCGTTCATCGCCGATCGCCAGCAGCGTCACCGCATGGCCGGCGCGGCGCACGTCCAGCAGTGCGGCGTAGATGGGTTCCGCGGGCACGGCGGTGATGGCGATGACCGAGGCGCCATAGGGCAGCGAGGGCAGCTCGGCGCGCAGGTATTGCTCCAGCGGGCCGGCCGGGGAGTCGATCAGCCGGGCCAGTGCATCCAGGATGAACTCCCAGTGTTCGGGCCGCCGCGCCGGCGGCAGCCGCACGCCGGTGGCCGTGCGCCGCTGCCAGCCGTTGGCGTACAGCCCGACGGCCTCGCGGCGGTCGAGCAGCAGCCGGGCCACGGAGGCGGCGGTCGAGATGGCGTATTCCAGGTAATCGTCCACCAGGCCCGGCATCCCGCGCACGGTCTGGATGTCGAGGAAAATGGCTGTGCGGGAGGATGCGCCGGGGTCGAAGGTCTTGCTTTGCAGCTCGCCGCGACGCGCGGTGGCCTTCCAATGCAGGAAGCGCGGGTTGTCGCCGGGGACATAGGGCCGCGTGCCGGTGATGCGCAGCGGATCGTCGGTCAGCCGCCGCCGGGTAAGCAGATCGCCGAAGGGATAGCTGGCGGGCAGCACCAACGCTGACACGGGCACGACCCTCGGATAGACGAGCATCTCGTCCACCTGCTCGTCCACCCGCTGCTGCTGGCGGAAGCCGAACAGGTCGCCGGAGCGCAGGAGCACCGGCCCGAACGTCAGCACGCCGCGCTTGACCGCCGTCAGGTGGTAGTGCTTGCGCACCCGCTCGTAGAAGCGCAGCGCGAGCAGGTTGGTGAGCATCTGCCGGTCCGAGCGTGAGGTGCGGAACAGCCGCCCGCGCGCCATGCTGATCTGCGTGGGGAACTCGTCCTCGGCCTTGAGCCAGGACAGCGGCAGCGGCTTGGCGTTGGTGATTTCGATGACCAGGTCGGCCTGTTCGCCCACGAACAACCGGGTTGTGCTCAACCGGCGCTGGTAGGTCACGTTCGTCAGCGCATACCGGTCCCAGAGCACGACCATCCCAGCCAGCAGCCCCAGCAGCAGCGCCAGCAGGGCCAGCAGCGGGTTGCGCAGGAGGATTGCGCCGATGCCCGCCAGGATGGCCAGCACGTTCAGGCTGCGGGTCAAGGCGCGGCCCCCTCGACCGACCAGCTTTCCTCGACCGGCACCGGCGTGGCGGCCACGATTTCCTGCAGGACTTCGCCCGCGCCTTTGCCCCGCACGCGTGCCTGGCTGGTCGTCATCACGCGATGGCCGAGCACCGGCTGCACGAGGGCCTTGACATCGTCGGGCAGCGCATAGGCCCGGCCCGCAATGGCGGCGCGCGCCTGGGCTCCGCGATAGAGGGCCAGCGACCCGCGCGGGCTGGCGCCCAACTGCACGGCAGCGTGGCTGCGCGTGGCCCGGATAAGCCGCAGGATGTAGGCCTCGACCGCCGGATGCACGTAGACGTTGCGCACGGTCGTCTGTAGCCGCAGCAGGTCGGCGGCGTCTGCGACGGGCCGGAGGTCGGCCAGCGGGTTCTGCGTGCGGAAGCGGCGCAGGATGGCCCGCTCCTCCTCTTCCTCCGGGTAGCCCAGCCCGACGCGCATCAGGAAGCGGTCGACCTGCGCCTCGGGCAGCGGGAAGGTGCCTTCCAGCTCGACCGGGTTCTGGGTGGCCAGCACGAGGAAGGGCCGGGGCAGAGGTCGCGTCTGGCCGTCCACCGTGACCTGGCGCTCCTCCATCGCCTCCAGCAGTGCGGACTGCGTGCGCGGGCCGGCCCGGTTGATTTCGTCGGCCAAGACGACCTGGGCGGACAGCGGGCCAGGGCGGAACTCGAATTCGCCGGTCTTCTGGTTGTAGACGCTGACGCCCGTGATGTCGGAGGGCAGCAAGTCGGGCGTGAACTGAATGCGCTGGAACGAGCAGTCGAGCGACCGGGCCAGCGCCTTCGCCAGCGTCGTCTTGCCGATGCCGGGCACGTCTTCCAGCAGCACGTGACCCTCGCACAGCAGGGCAATCAACAGGAGGTCGATGGTGTCGGTCTTACCGACGATGACCCGGCCCACGCTGTCGCGCACGGCCGTGGCAATCGCGTTGAGATGGGTAATCTCCGTGAGGAGAGTGGGAGCGAGCGCGGGCTCGGTCGCCGGCGGCGACTGAGTCGCCGATGCGTTGTCTGGAAGCATGAGGTTAGTGTTCCTATCTGCGTAGATGTGAAACAGCCGGTGTGCCACAGGTTACGGGCGGGTGCAGTATACATCCGAGGGGGAGAAAGCGCCAAGCAGGCGAGGATTGGGGGAGTTACGGCACGTCAACCCCTCTCCCACACCGCAGTGCGGGAGAGGGGTGGGCGACCCCACGGGGTCGCCCGGGGTGAGGGCTGCAGGCAATCTACTGCAGATCGTCCTCCGGCGGGGCGATGCGGAAGGAGCGCGGGCGCTCGATCGCATATACCCCCTTGCAGGCCGCCATGTCCTCGATCTTGTCGGCGGGCATCCGGCCCATGATGACGCCGACCTCCGGGAGCTGCTGCTCTACCTGCAGGCCCAGCTCCCGGCCGCGCTCGACGATGTCCGCAAAATCATCCAGGTAGGCGTCATCCACCGCAATCGAGACCTGGACCGTGTTGGCGTCAAGGCCGGCCTTCGTGGTGGTCCTCCGGCGGCGCGCCGGCGTCACGACCGGCTCCGGCTCGCCAGCCGGCTGCATCCCGGAGCTACGGCTCCGACTCGTTCGCCGCCGCGTTGTGCGGCGCTCTTCATCGTCCATATGTGCCTCTTATCAGGGCGCCTGGACTAGCCCGGCGCCGATATCGTTGACGGGCAGGCTCAAGCGCATGGCGCTCTGCAGCAACAGCCAACCCAGCGCACCGCCTTGCACGTCGGAGTTCGCCTCAGCGTGCAGGGCGGCGATGCCGGCGACGTGCGGCGTCGCCATGCTCGTCCCACTGATGCTGCGGTACAGCGTGGGCCTCGGCCAGGCAGAGCGGACGCCCACGCCCGGCCCCGCGATGTCCACCTGCCCGCCCTGCAGCTCGCGTCCGCCGCAGGAGAAGGGCGCGATGCCCAGCCGGCTGTCCAGCGCAGCCACCGCCATGATGGAGGGGCAGTTCGCCGGATGGCCGACGGGCGAGATGACGCCCGGCCGCTCGCTCTCGTTGCCCGCAGCCGCAATGATGATGGAGCCGGCGCTCAACGCACGCCGCGCCACCTGCTCGAAGATGCGTGAATAGCCCTGGCCGATCATCGTCGGCGCACCCAGGGACATGGAGATGATACGGCACTTCTGGCTGATGGCCCAACTGATGCCCGCCAGGATGCCCGCATCGCCGCCGCTGCCCGCATTGCTCAGCACCTTGCCCACGTAAATCTCGGCGTCATACGCCACACCGTAGCGGGGTCCCTGTCCGGCCATCTTGGGGCCGCAGGCCGTGCCCACGCAGTGCGTCCCGTGGCCGTGGCCGTCCTGCACCGCTTCACCGGGGATGAAGGAGCGTGACACGATGTTGCGGCCCAGGAAATCGGGATGCTCCAGGTCGAAGCCGGTGTCCAGGACTGCAACGCGGACGCCCTTGCCGCTGTAGCGCGACTCGCTGACGCGGGTGGCGCGCAGGCCCCAGGTGAAGTCCCGGTCATCGCTGAACGATATCTGATCCGCCGGAGAGGAGAGCAGGGAGCCCGGCGTGACGCCGCCCGTGCCGAGCATCATCTCGGCCAGGTGGTTGACCGCATCCCGGTAGCCGCGCAGATAATCCGCCGACAACTGGCTGCTGACACTGCCTCCGCCGGTGATCATGGGAGCCGTGAAGCTCATGCCGCCTTCGTCGATGGCATAGTTGATGCGCTCAGGCTCGATGGCCAGGATGCCGCTGTCATCGCTGGCTGCACGCAGCGAGCGCAACTGCTCCGGCGGCGTATCTACCACAGCGACTCCCAGGTTCTCGAAGATGATGGCTTCCGCATCGCCCATCGTCTGGGAATCGACCGCGCCGTTTTCAAAGTCGCGCGCGCTGGCAACCTCCAACCCCGCGACATCCCTGAGCGCGCGCACGCCTGAGGCCACCGCATCCTCGCTCATCAAGACCAGGTAACGGCCCGTTGTGCCGGGCATAGGGGTGGGGGCAGAGCTTTCACCCACACCGCTGCCTACCTGCGGCTCCTCCTGTGCCGACCGACGACTGCGCGACCTGGAACGACTCGTAGCCATAGCTAATCCTCCGCTCAACTCAGAAGTTTCGGTGAGATGCGCCGATACATCGAGATACTACCCATACCACGAAGACAGGAGCGTGGGATGCAGATTCATGGTATCAGTCGAATCAAGCACCTTACTTGTACCACATTTACGGCAGCCTTGTCAATAGGTTGCAGAAAAAGTAAAAGCGTGCCACCCCTCCGGTGCAGCAGCAGTCGCGACCGGCCCGCTATCGCGCACGCGCACCAGGCGCAGCCGGCCCTGCCCGGTCGCGCCGCCGCCGGAGACCGCCGGGCCGGTGTAGCCGTGCAGCGTGTGCCACGTCACGAATCCGCCGTCGACGGTCCATTCCAGGGGGCGGAACGCCTCGAACGACAGCTCGCCCGTCCACTCCGTGCCGTCGCGCGCCGGCAGCACCACCTCCAGCCGGTAGCCGGGCCAGTCCGCCGGATCGGGGCCGTGCGTCCGCCAGAACAGCGTCAGCTCCGGCTCCGGCCCGTCCGTGAGCGCAAGCTGCGCGCCCGTCAGGTCGAGCTGCGGGGTCAGCGCGACGGGTTCTGCGGCTGCTGCCATGCCCGGCCCGACGGACGTGCCCGCCGCCACCTGCAGCACCTGCAAGGCGGGCGCGCCATCCGGTCCAGCCACCGTGTCCGTCTCCGTGGCCGCCGCCCGCAGCCAGGCGTCCGCCGGGGCGGCCAGGGGTGCGGAGGCCGGGACGAGATAGACCGCCGGTGTGTTCGCAACCGGCAGCGGCAGCGCCGCCCGGCCGTCGAACCAGCTCAACTGCGGGTTCGTGTGCGTGAAGTAGGTCTGGACGGTCGCGCGCTCGTGCAGCAGCATGAAGGTCGGATGGCGATAGATGTCCGCCGAGAGATAGACGTGGCGCAGGCGCGCATCCTCGTACCGGTCAAGCCAATCCGCAGCAGCGACCATGTCGCCCTCGAACGCCTCATACGTCGCCTGGGACGGTCCCCAGACATGGAAGTAGTCGCGCCAGGTCAGCCCAGCGTGGAGCAGCAGGGCAAGGCAGAGGAAGATGAACCTCACCCCCTCTGACTCCCCCTCTCCTGGTCGCAACCAGGAGAGGGGGTTGGGGGGTGAGGTCCTCTCCAGCCACCCGACCACCGCCGCCAGCCCAACCGCCGGGAAGAAGTACACGCCGGGAATCACCCCCAGCACGCGTGGCAGCGTCGGCCAGCGGTCGGTCGCGAGGAACGACGGCAGCAGCAGCGCCGGAAACCAGAGCAGCAGGAACAGCGCCGGGCCGCTGCGCCAGCGCCAGAGCAACACGCCCAGCCCGACCAGCGCCAGGAGCGCTGTCACCGGGTCAAAGACCGCCCGACCCGGCAGGTTGTAGAACTGCTCCTGATCACCGCCGCCTGGCAGGAAGAACTGGAGGACGTTCGCCACGGCTGCCCGGGCCATGCGTGCGAGGGGACTCTCAGCGCCCAGGGCCGTGACCGCGCTGGCGCGCTGCGCAAAGCTGCCGGGGTGCTGCACGAAGTAGAGGCCGAGCGGCGCAAAGACCAGCGCAGCCACCACGTACAGCACCAGAATCCCCCGCCAGTGCTGCGGCAGGAGGGCCGGGCGGCGGGTCAGCCGGGCGACGAGCCACTCCACGAGGAGGAACCCGGCCAGGAAGAAGGGAAAGAACCGGCTCGCCGTGTAGAAGTGCAGCGCCAGGCCGAGCCAGAAGCCTGCTACGGCAAACCACCCGGTCGAGCGGCGGTTGACCGCCCGCCAGAACGCTGCAAACGCCAGCGCGCCGCACAGCGGCGTGAACACGCCCCGGATGCCGAAGCGGGAGAAATGGACGTGCCAGTAGGAGGTCGCGACGTAGAGGGCGGCGAGGAGCGGAATCAAGGAAGAAGAAAGAAGAAAGAAGGAAGAAGCGCCATTTTCCTTCTTCCTTCTTTCTTCTTCCTTCGTGATAAGCTCGCATCCCAACCAATACGCCGCCAGCGCCGTGAGAATCCCGGCGATGGCCGAAGGCAGGCGCAGCGCGAGGGGGGTGACGTCGAGCAGGCGGAACGCCCCCGCCACGATCCACATGTGCAGGCCCTCGCGCCCGAAGTTAGCCGGGAAGAAGACGCTGCCCCGGCCTGCCAGCACGTCCAGCGCATCCAGGCCGTCGGTGGCCTCGTCGCCGAAGAGACCCGGCGGGAGGCTGTCGAGCTGCCACAGCCGAAACACGGCCGCCACCGCCATGATGATGGCGATGTGCAGCCACGTGCGGGCATACCAGGGGCGGCGATGGGTGTCAGTCACGGGGCAGAGTTTACCATGAAACCGGCCGGGCGGCTACGCCAGAACACCCACTGCATCGCCATGCGCAGTCTTGGAGTCGAGGCTTCAGCCGGTTAGATTGCCTGCGTGCGTACATCACCCATCCGGCTGAAGCCTCGATTCCAGTTGCATCAGGAAATTCTCACGGAATTCTCACGATGGGCTTGACACTTGACGCACGATACTGCATGATGAGCGGTGAAATCACCGTCCTTCCTCTCCCCCTGCACGTCCTGGAGGCTGCCAATGCTGTGTCCGAATGCCTGTCCCTTTTCCCGTGCGAGTGTGCGCATTTTTTCACTCATCGCCGGTTTGTTGACCCTGAGCGGGCTGCTATTCGGCGGGCCATCCGGCCGGCTCCCTGTGCAGGCTCAGGCTTACGCGCCGGGCGGCGTGGAGACGCTTGCCACGCTATATCCCGTCGCCGATGCCTATGTCAACCAATACGTGCCCAACACGAACTTCGGCGCGGCGACAGAGCTGTACGTCGGGCGCTCGGCCAACGGGGACCGCTGGGAGCTGCTCCGCTTCGACCTGTCCTCGATCCCGCCCGGCGCGACGATTTCATCTGCCACGCTGAAGCTGTACGGGGTGGTCAACCGGGCAGCGGGCGCTGGGGCCGGGAACATGCCGGTCGCCGCCTACCAGGTCTACGCATACCGCACGAAGGCCGGTAAGGGGACGGAATATTGGGTTGAAAGCGTCGTGACGTGGAACAACCCGCCCACAACCGAGGCCTCGACCGACGACGCACCGACCACGGTGGACCTGAGCCAGACCGAGCACAACCTGGTCGTCACCGGGGCGGTCAGCCAGTGGGTGGAGCACGGCGCGCCGAACTACGGCTTCACGCTGAAGGGCGACGGCAGCAGCATCTGGCCTGCGCTCCTGCAGACGTATGCCCGGGAGGCCGGCGACGCCCTGCGCCCACGGCTGGTGGTCAATTATCTTCTCTCGAGGCCGACGCAGACAGCGACGGCTACGGCGACGACTACAGCGGTGCGCACGCCGACAAGGACAGCCACACCGACGGCGACGGTTACGCCCACCACGACAGCCACTCCCACGGTCACGGCGACCCGCACTCCGACGGCGACCCGGACGGCGACGGCAACCCCAACCCCCACCAGGACGTCCACGCCGACCCCGCCCTCGGGCACGGTAGGCCAGTGTCCCGGACAGGTGTGGGTCTATGCCGACCGGGACACCTGGATCGGCTCGGCGCTGCCGAACGCCGTGCACGGAGCCGAGCAGCGGCTGGAATTGCAGAAGAGCGCATCCGAGGAGCGGCGGGTCCTGCTCCACTTCCCGCTGGCGGGCGTGCTCCCGGCCGGCCAGTACGTGAACACGGCGGCCGTGGAGCTCTGGGCCTACGAGACGGATGACCTGAGCGCCGTCCGCCGGGTGAACCTGTACACGCTGGCGGGTGCGTTCGCCGAGTCCACGACCACCTGGGCAAACCAGCCGGCGACCCTGCGCGACCTCGGTGAGCAGAAGGTCAGCGGCAACGGCCAGTCCGTCGACGTGACGGGCATCGTCCAGGCCTGGACCAGCGGCCAGACGGACCCCAACCACGGACTGCTCATCAAGCCGGCGTCGGCGGAGATGCTGTACCGGTACTACAGTCGCGAGCACTGGGTCTCGCCGCCGAAGCTGGTCATCCACTGCAGCGAGGCGAACTGGACGCCGACGCCCACGGCGACGGCAACGCCCACGCCGACGCCGACCTCCACATCCACCGTGACGCCTACGGCGGGCGCACCCATGAACTTCACGCTGGCAGTCCACCCCGGCACCGTCAGCCTGGATATCGCCGGGTTGTATGCTATCGGCGGGGCAGCCTCCAGCACGGTGCAGGCGACCGTCAGCGCAACCTATCTCAGCGGCTCGCCGCAGCCGGTCACGCTGGCGCTGCTGGACCTGCCCTACGGCGTCACGTACAGCCTCACGCCCGTATCGGGGACGCCGCCCTACTCGGCCCAGCTCACGCTGCGTGCGGAGCGCGAGCACTTGCCCCAGGTCGGCGCCTACCCACTCAAAGTGAGGGGCACGGCCGGCGCCAAGTCGGTGACCGTGCCGCTGACCCTCAACGTCATATCCAGCGGCGACCTGGACGTGCTGCAGGTCCGCCCCGTGCAGGCGCTGGACAACGCGCCGCTCGTCCGGGGCAAGGGCACGGCCTTCCGGGTCACCGTGCGCAATACCTTCCCCGGGCCGGTGGATGCGTATCTCCGGCTCAACCTGCCGGCCGGCGAATGGAGCACGACGGCAACGTGCGCCAACGGCAAGGCCATCAGCCCGCCGTCCGGCTATACGTACCCGACGCTGTGGGGGCCGGTCCGCCTGCAGGCCGGAGACCACGAGGTCCTGCTGCCGCACGTGCCGCCCGAGCGTGCGGACAATGACTGGAACGCCTCGACCGATCCGGCCGGCCAGTTCGACTGCGGCTGCGTGGGCGCGCACTGCGCGCCGCGCGTGCGGATGGTCCCCCGACCGACCGGCAGCACCGCCGGCGTCCGGGTCGAAGTCGACGCGGCCGCTGCGCTCCCCGAGGCAGACGAGTCCAACAACGCCCTCCAGACGCCCATGTACCCGGTGCATGACACGAAGCCGTGGAGCTTCCTGTTCTTCCGCTGCCAGGACCCGACAGACAATGTCCCCTTCCCCAGTTGGGCGGACACGGCCGGTGCGGCCCGGCTGCAGCTCGAGTTCCTGCTGGGCAGCTTCCCCATGGCCGACGACGAAGTCTGGTACAGTGTCGCGCCCCAGGGCGTGCTGTGGGAGGATAATGAAGACGAAGCGCCGGACGATTGCACCGGCGAGACGTGCTACAAGACCCGCAGCCAGTTCCTCAGCTACATCCTGGGCATGGCGCAGGCCGAGGGCTTCCGCTTTGCGGTGGCCCTTGGTGGCTGCGGCGACGGCGGCGGGACCACCAACGGCACCCATGCGGCCTTCATGGGTGCGGGCAGGAACACTTACTCGGAGGTCCTCGCGCACGAGTTCAACCACACCATCACACTGATGGGTGACATCTATTCGCTCGACGTCGCAGGCGGCTGGCACGAGCACTACTGCCAGCAGGACGGCACGCGCGTGTACGGCTGTTGGGAGGATGGCGACAAGCGGGACGGGTCGGTGCATCGCTACTGCTGGATGAATGGCAACGAGCTGGACTGCAGCACCACGTTCACAAAGGTCTGTGCGGTGAACTGCGGCTGCTCCGAGTGGTCGGACGACTATCCGGCGTGCGATGGCCAGCCGATTGCGACCGAGGCGGCGTGCGTGAGTGCGCTCGATGCGGTGGTTTCCTGCCGGGCTGAGGGCGGCACCCTGTGGCGGACGCCCGATGGTAGAATCCGCCACCCGGCGTCGCCCGGGCTGTGGGTCTACCAGTGGCTGCCCGTGGGCGACGACCTGAACTACATCATGGACAGCAGCGCCGGGCCGGTCGTGCCTTTCCGCTGGAACCGGCTGGCCAACACCTATGACCACGCCACGGGCGAGGTCTTTGCGGACGGCTACCTCAACCTGCTGGAGAACCGGCTGATGGCGGCCGCCGGCAGCGCGGCCGCAGCGGGCAAGGCGGCGGCAGGGCCGGCTGCCCTGCTCGTGAGCGGGACGGTGACGCGCGCCGGGACGGCGGAGTTCCACCCGTTTATCACGCTGGCCGAGCCGGCGGTCGACCTGGCTCTGGGGGATGCCGGCACATACGCGATCCGGCTGCTGGACGGAGGCGGTCACCTCTTGAGCGCGACGGGCTTCGACCTGGCCTTCTACCAGCCCGACCCCAACGGCGGACCGCTGGCACAGATGGAGTTCAGCCACCGGATTGCGTGGCTGCCGGAGACGCGGCGGATCGAGCTGTGGGAGGGGAGCCGCAGGCTGGCCGCTCGGGACGTGACGGCGGCTGCGCCGCAGGTGACGCTGCTGGGGCCGCACGGCGGAACCTTTGGCCAGGAGGCTGTGATTCCCGTGCGCTGGTCGGCCACGGATGCGGATGGGCCGGCGCTCACCTACCACGTGTCCCTGAGCCCGGACGGGGGACAGACCTGGCTGCCGGTGGCGCGCGACCTGGCGGCGACCGCACTGGACCTGCCAGCAGGCAAGGTGGCGGACGGAACTTACCTGGTGCGGGTGACGGCAACGGACGGGGTGAATACGGGGTACGCGGTGACGGACGGGCCGTTTGTCGTGGAGGGCGGGGACACAGGCGTGTGGCTGCCGCTGGTGCTGCGGTGAGGTTAGCGCGGGCCAACAGCGTGGGGGCGCGTGCAGTTGGCAAGGCGCGCCACCTGCGGTACACTGTGCTGGACTTCCAGCACCGACAGCAGGAGTTCAGGGTATCGCCATGCGCAGTATTGGAGTCGAGGCTTCAGACGGTTAGGCCGCCTGTGTGCGTACACGCCCAATCCGGCTAAAGCCTCGACTCCAGCTACATCCAGCTTTCCCGCACCGACAGAGGCCCCGTTGACCCGCCGACACATTCGTGGCATCCTGCAGATCGTCATCAGCACCGTCCTGATGGCCCTGGTTCTGCGCCAGGTCCAGTGGGGCGAGGTGGCAGCGGCCGTGCGGGACATGAACCTGGGCTGGCTCGGCCTGGCGTGGCTGCTCTACCTGCTAGGGTTCGCCGTGCGCGCCGTGCGCTGGCAGGTGCTGCTGGCAGCGCTCGGCATCCGCCGCCCGCTGCACGAGCTGACGCTGTGGTATCTCGTCGGCGGCTTCTTCAACGTCATCCTGCCCACCGGCTTCGGCGGCGACGCCGTGCGCGTGGTCGAGCTGGCACAGGACGCCGCCCGCACCGGCGCAGCGTTGAACAGCGTCGTCGTGGATCGCTACCTGGGGCTGATCGTGCTGCTGGCGATGGGGCTGGGCGCGGGCCTGCTGCGGCCGGACCTGGCCGCCGGGCCGGTCTTCTGGTTGATGGCGCTGCTGTTCGCCGGGGGCATCCTGGGCGCCTGGCTGCTCAGCCGCCCCTGGTGGCAGCGGCGGGCTGCGGATTCGGGGCTGCCGGGCCGCCTGGTGCGCGCCTCGAAGCTGCCCGCCATCGCCGGGGGGCTGGGACAGTATGGCAGGGACGCCCTGTTGCGCGGGCTGGCGGCCTCGCTCGTGTTCAACCTGCTGCAGATCGGCTGGAATGCCGCGATTGCGACCGGTCTGGGGCTGCACCTGCCCGTCGCGCTCTACTTCGTGTTCGTCCCGCTGACCTCGGTGGCCCTGCTGCTGCCGGCCTTCGGCGGGCTGGGCGTGCGCGAGCTGACCTACGTCACGCTGCTGGCTGCAACCGGCGTGGCCGCCGAGTCGGCGGCCCTAGCCCAGCCGCAGGCGCTGGCGCTGTCGCTCGGCGTGTACGCCATCACGGTCGCAACGGGCCTGGTGGGCGGCGTCCTGTATCTGGCGCAAGGGCTGCGGCGCACCGGCGCGCGCCCCTCCCGGCCGCAACGAAAGGCATAAGATGGCACCGGAGCTTTCCATCGTCATTCCGGTCTACAACGAGAGCGAGAACATCGCGCCGCTGTACCAGGAGGTCACGGCTGCGCTGGCTGAGTTGGGCCGCGCCTACGAAGTAATCGTGGTGGATGACGGCAGCGCGGACGACAGCTTCGCCCGGCTGGCCGAGGTCCACCGGCAGGACCCCCGCTGGCGGGTCATCCGCTTCCGCCGCAACTTCGGCCAGGCGGCCGGGTTCGCCGCCGGATTTGCGGCTGCGCGCGGGCAGGTCGTCGTCACGCTCGATGCGGACCTGCAGAACGACCCGCGCGACATCGGCAAGCTGCTGGCCAAGCTGGCCGAGGGCTACGACATCGTGAGCGGCTGGCGCACCGAGCGCAAGGAGCCCTTCCTCAGCCGCCGCCTGCCCTCGATGACCGCCAACCGCATGATCTCCGGCGCGACGCACGTCGCCCTGCACGACTACGGCTGCTCGCTCAAGGCGTACCGCAGCGAGGTCGTCAAGGGCATCCGGCTCTACGGCGAACTGCACCGCTTCATCCCCGCCCTGGCGAGCTGGATGGGCGTGCGGGTGGCCGAGGTGCCGGTGAACGACCGCCAGCGCAGGTTCGGCAAGAGCAAATACGGCATCAGCCGCACGCTGCGCGTGTTCCTCGACCTCATCACCGTGCGCTTCATGCTGAGCTATTCCACCCGACCCCTGCACGTCTTCGGCGGACTGGGGCTGCTGTCGTTCGGCGCGGGCCTACTCATCGGCCTGTACCTGACCTTCGTCAAGCTGGCGCTCGGCCAGGACATCGGCACCCGGCCGCTCCTGCTGCTGGCCGTGCTGCTGGTCATCCTCGGCGTGCAGATGGTCAGCATGGGGCTGCTGGCCGAAATGATCACCCGCACCTACCACGAAGCGCAGGACAAGCCCATCTATGTGATTCGGGAGCAGCTCGATGGCGATGCATAGGGAGGAGCGGGGCGCAGTCCTCGTCACCGGCGCAGCCGGGTTCATCGGCTCGCACCTGTGCGACCGCCTGCTGGCGGACGGCTGGCGCGTGACGGGGCTGGACTGCTTCACGGACTACTACGCCCGTGAGATGAAGGAGCAGCACCTGGCGCTCGCACGGCAGCATCCCGCCTTCGAGCTGGTCGAGGCGGACCTGCTCACGGTAGAGCTCGCGCCGCTGCTGGCCGATGTGCAGCTCGTGTATCACCTGGCCGGGCAGCCCGGCGTGCGGGGGAGCTGGGGCCCGCAGTTCGAGGTCTACACCCGCAACAACATCCTCGCCACGCAGCGGCTGCTGGAGGCGGCGCTGGCGGGCAGGAAGACGCCCATCGTCTATGCGTCGTCGTCCTCGGCCTACGGCAACCTGCCGGTCATGCCGCTGCACGAAGACATGGCCCCTGCGCCCGTCAGCCCGTACGGCGTCACCAAGCTCGCCGCCGAGCACCTCTGCCGCCTGTATGCCGCAGTCTACGGGCTGCCGACCGTTTCCCTGCGCCTGTTTACCGTCTACGGGCCCCGCCAGCGGCCCGATATGGGCTTCCAGCGGTTCCTCTCCGCAGCAGCGGCGGACCGGGAGATTACGCTCTACGGGGATGGCACGCAGACGCGCGACTTCACCTATGTGAGCGACGTGGTGAGCGGCTTCGTGGCCGCCGGGCAGGTCTGCCTGGAAGGTCGGGCAGCCGGGCAGGTTGCCAACATTGCAGGGGGCGTGCGCGCGTCGGTCAACGAGGTGCTGGCGGAGATCGCCCGGCTGGCGGGGCATCCGCTGCGGCTGCGCACCCTGCCGGCCCAGCCCGGCGACGTGCGCGATACGTGGGCCGATACGACGCTGGCCCAGGCGCTCCTGGGGTTCCGCCCGATCGTCGGCCTGGCGGAGGGCTTGGCGCGGCAGTGGGCGACGTTTACGGATTGAGGATTGAAGATTGAAGATTGAAGATTACTACAGGTTGCAGGTTGAAGGTTACAGGTTACTGTTCACTGCAAGGCATTGCGTCTACCTTTCAGCGTGCAGCTTTCAACCTGCAACGTTCAACCCGTAATCTTCAATCTTCAATCTTCAATCGTGTATGACAGGAGGTGTGTTATGGCCGGGTTGCCGATTCGGAAGATGACGCTGTACAAACACGGCGTAGGATACTTCGTGCGGCAGGGACAGACCGAGGGCGACACGGTCGCGCTGGCCTTCCGCACGGAGGAGATGAACGACGTCCTCAAGAGCCTGACGGCTGTCGCAGCGGGCGGGCAGGTATTGGGCGTGGACTACCAGACGCCGGAGGACAAGGCTGCGCTGCTGGCGCGCTCTTCCATCCAGCTTTCCGATGACGCCAGCCTGCGCGACCTGCTGCGCGACCTGCGGGGCCGTCGCGTCCACCTGACGACGACCGGCGACACCCTGAACGGCATCGTCGTGGGCGTGGACCTGCCCGCCGAGCGCGAGCCGATGGCCGCAGTCATCCTGTCGCTCTGGCTGCCGGAGGCGCGCGCGGTGCGCCCGCTGCGGCTGGGCGACGTGCTGAGCCTCGTCATCGAGGACGAGCGGGGGGCCGCCGACCTGGCCTACTTCCTGGAGACGAGCTTGACCGAGGAGGCGAAACGAGCGGTCACCATCCGGCTGTCCGGCCCGTCCGAGCTACTGGTCAGCTACATCGCGCCCAGCCCCGTCTGGCGGGTCAGCTATCGTCTGGTGGCCGACGCGACGGAGGCAAACGCCGCTGAATCCACCGCCGGGCTGCTGCAGGGCTGGGGGCTGTTCGACAACACGCTCGACGAGGACCTGGAGAACGTCAGCCTCACCTTCGTCGCCGGGATGCCGGTCAGCTTCATCTACGACCTCTACACGCCCTTCACGCCGCCTCGCCCGGTCGTCCAGGAGCAGGCAAGGGGGGTGGCCGGGCCGGTGGAGTTCGAGGAGGCGGTCGAGGCCGTCCCCCGCTCCGCAGCCATGCTGCGCAGCGCCAAACGCGGCATGGTGGCGGAGGAGCGCGCGTTCGGCGCGGGCGCGCGGGCGGCGTTCAGCGCCGACGATCTCGCCGCCTCCACGACCGTAACTGCCACGGGCCAGGCGCAGGGCGAGTTCTTCAGCTACGTCGTGGCGAATCCGGTGACGGTGCGCCGGGGCCGGTCGGCGATGGTGCCCATCCTGCAGACCGCGCTGCAGTTCCGCAAGGAGCGCATCTACAACGGGTTCAAGCATCCTCGCCATCCGGTTATCACGATGCGCTTCACCAACGAGACCGGCCTGACGCTGGAGCGCGGGCCGCTCACGGTGGCGGAGGCGGGCGAGTATGCGGGCGAGGCGATGCTGCCCTTCACGGCCCCGGGCGGCGAGCTGTTCCTGGCCTATGCGGTGGACCTCGGCATCACAGTGACCGAGACGCCGGAGGCCGAGCGGCGACTGGCTGCAGTAGACATCAAGGACGGCCTGCTGGTCATCCAGGAGTGGGACGTGCAGTCGATCGCGTACCGCATCGAGAACCGCAACGATGCACCTGCGTCCGTGACGCTCGAACATCCCCGGCTGCCCAACTACACCCC
>JAKPQT010000309.1 GCA_029555885.1 Chloroflexota bacterium
GCCGTCATAGCCGGCATGCAGCGACATAAAGCCGTGCGGGCGGATTGACAACCGGCGCAGCAGGCACGGCGCGTCCGGCTGGCGGTAATGCTCGCTGATATACATGGACCACTCGGTTGGCGACGTCTCCACAATGCCCCAGGTCGGGTAGTTGTTGCGGTCGGTCCAGTTGCGCGGGTCGAGGCCGGGCCGCACCCAGGCGTCCAGGCAGCGCGTCCAGTTCAGCCCGTCGCGGCTGGTCATGAACAGATTGTCGTTCACGCCGAAGTAGGGATGCGCCTCGACCGGCTTGCGCTCCTGCACGTAGCGGTTGGGGAAGCCCACGTAAATGTGCTCGGCGCCGGGGCAGGGGACGATGGCATTCGTGTAGAGCTGGATGTGGCTCTCGTCGTCATTGTAGGTCAGCGGCAGCGGCGGATCCCAGTGGATGAAATCGTCGGAGAGCGAGCACTGGATGGCGCGCACCACGGTCGGCTTGCCGCCCAGCACGTTTTCTGCCGTCGTCCCCTCGTTCATATTGATGAAATATCGCGTATAACTGCGGTAGCGGCCGGCGCAGGCGTCCCAGAAGGCGGTGTTGATGGTGTCGAAGCTGCCGGTCATCTTCACCGGGCCGTCGATGATGTTGTGCCAGCGCAGGCCGTCTGGCGAGACCTGCGCATACAGCTCCTGCCAGCGCGCGGTCAGGCCCTTATAGCGCTGATCGGGCGGGCATGCGGGATTGGTGTCGGGAAACGCCGGTGGAATTTGCGGGATGCCGCCGGCCTGCAGCAGGTTGTTCTCGCGCGAACCGCGAAACTCGAGGATGCCCAGCGACGGCCGGGTGAAGGTCAGGCCGTTATCGGTGCTCACCGCCATCGCGTAACACTGGGTGTTGTCCTCGTTGTTCCAGTCGGTAATGCCCGCGCGGTAATACAGCCTTACCACGTCGCCGTCGCGAAATACGCTGTAAAAGCCGGCGACATTATCCTCCCACGGGGCATCGCAGGTGAAGGAGACCTCGCGCCGCTCCGGGTGCTTCAGGTCCAGGCGGGCGTCTTTCAGCGTGTCGAGGA
>JAKPQT010000327.1 GCA_029555885.1 Chloroflexota bacterium
CGGCGCGGGGAACCATGTTCTGAAGCTGGACCTGAATGTCGTTGCATGGGCCGGCGTCACTCATGCCTTCGAGAATGCCGGGGCCACGGCCTGGGTGACCCAGGATTGGAGCGCGTACGAGGGCATTTCCTTCTACCTCTACGGCACGGGGACGGGCACTGACCTCTTCATGGATGTGCTCGATAACCGCAACCCCGGCTCGACGAGGGATGACGCGGAGCGCTGGACTCTGGCCTTCAAGGACGACTTCACCGGCTGGAAGTTGATCGAGCTTCCATTCGCCGGCATGACCCGCAAGGAGATCGGCAACGGTGCGCCGAACGACGGCTTCGGGCTGACCGAGGTGCACGGCTGGGGCTTCGGCACGCTGGGCACGGGCGGCGCAAAGTCCTACTACCTGGACGATGTATCGGTCTACGGCGTCGCGCCGATCAAGCCGTTGACGGTTGGCTTATCCACGCTCAACTACGCGGTCACCGAGGGCGATGCCGTGACGATCACGGCCAAGCTCAGCAAGCCCTACACGGAAACGGTGACGGTGGACTACGCGACGACCTTCGGCCCCGCGGTCGCAGATCGCGACTACGTCCCGACGTCCGGTACACTGACCTTCCCGCCGGGCGTTACGCAGCAGTCGTTCGCAGTGCAGACGATTGACGACGCCAAGTTCCAGGGCGAGCGCGGCGTGCTGGTCGAGCTCTCCAACCCGACCGGCGACCTGGCGATGGGCTTCCCGCCCCTGGCGCGGGTGAACATCCTCGATAATGAGGCGTATTACCCGCCGCTGCTGGACGACTTCGAGACCTACCCATACCTTTGGTCCGCGAGCCCGCGCGCGGCCCTGTCGAATCCGGAGATTGCCGCGGGCGACCCGCTGGCGCTGCCGGGCCAGGGCGCATACGAGCACGTGCTCCAGGTCGGCCCGCAGAAGCTCAGCTATCTGCCGCTCATCACGCATAAGGGCCTCGCTGCGGTTCCGCCTGTGCAGCAGCCCGCTGCGCCGCCCATGCAGCGTTTCGGTCGCACCTTCCCCATCGGCCAGGACTGGAGCGCCGCGTCCGCGCTGAGCTTCTGGTACTACGGCCGCAACAGCGGCAAAACGATTCAGGTAGCGCTGACCAATGATCTGGCAACCCCGGCTGATCCCGCGAACTGGCAGCTTGTCTGGCGCGACGAGTTCAACACCGCTGCCGGCACTGCGCCCAACCCGCGCGTCTGGGGCAACGAGGTCGGCGACGGCACCGTCAACGGCATCCCCGGCTGGGGCAACGATGAGCTGGAGTATTACACCCCAGGCGGCACGAACGCATCCACCGACGGCCAGGGCCACCTGGTGATCACCACCGCGGAAGCCGATGGCTCGCTGCAGTGCTACTACGGCCCGTGCAAGTACACCTCGGCGCGGCTGCTGACCAAGAACCGGTTCGAGGTCGCCTATGGCCGGGTCGAGGCGCGCGTCAAGGTGCCAGTCGGAGCAGGACTCTGGCCCGCGTTCTGGATGCTCGGCACGGACATCGACCGGGTCGGCTGGCCGATGACCGGCGAGATCGACATCATGGAGCACGTCGGGCGCCTGCCCAACGAAATCTTCGGCACCCTGCACGGCCCCGGCTACTCGGGCGGCAACAGCTACGGCAAGGTCGTGGACCTGGGCAAACCGGTCGCCAACGACTTCCACACCTTCGCAGTGGAATGGCAGCCGGACAAGATTACCTGGTTTCTCGACGACGTGGCCTACTTCACCGCGACCCCGGCCGACCCGTTCCTGGCCGGCAAGCAGTGGGTCTACAACCACCCGTTCTACATGCTGCTGAACGTGGCGGTCGGCGGCAACTTCGGCGGCACAGTCAGCCCCGACACGGTCTTCCCGCAGCAAACCCTGGTGGACTACGTGCGCCTCTACCAGGCTGCGCCGCAGCCCGTGCCGTTTACGGCCTCGTTTGTGGATGACTTCAGCGGCTGGCAGCAGGTCAGCCTCCCCTTCACGGCCTTCCAGGGCGCGGTGGGAACCACGCTGGACCTGGCGGCCGTGCGATCGCTCAGCTTCGGCGTGCCGGCACCCCTGCGCGATCCGGTGCTGCTCGACCAGGTGCGCCTGACGTATGACGATACCACGCCGCCAACGGTGGACATTACCAGCAGCGCGGCCGGGGAGACGGCGACTGGTCCGGTCACGTTCACCTTCATCTTCAGCGAAGACGTCGGCACGAGCTTCACCGCGGACGATATCGCCGTAACGGGCGGCACCGCGGGCACGTTCACGCGCGTCAGCGGCACGCTGGCGACGCTGGTTGTGACGCCGCCTGTCAATGCGGCCGGCACGATCACCGTCAGCGTGGCGGCGGGCAAGTTCTACGACCTCGCCTACAATGCCAACACCGAAGCGGCTTCTCTCGACCAGGCATATGACACCACCACCGTAGTCCTGCCCGGTCTGCCGATCACGTTTGACGACCCGGCGGTGACGTACACGCTGACGGGCTTCGGTGGAGCTGAGGCGGCGAGCGTGGTGACCGATCCGGCGGGCGGCGCGAACAAGGTGGCGGAGGTCACCAAGTCGGCCACGGCCGAGCTGTGGGCCGGCGTCACGGTGTCCACCTTGCCGAACAACTCGCTGGCGCCGATCCCGTTCACGGCGACGGCCAAGACCATCACAGTGCGGGTGTGGTCGCCGACGGCGGGCGTGCCGATCCGGCTGAAGGTGGAAGATGCGGCGGACGGCAGCAAGAGCTGCGAGACGGAGGCGATGACCACGGTGGCGGGCGCCTGGGAGACGCTGACCTTCGACTTCGCCAACCCTGCGGCGGGCACCGCGCCGCTGAACCTGGCGACGACGTACAACCGCATGTCGGTCTTCCCGAACTTCGGCAAGACGGGCGCGCAGATCGGCGGCGCATCGACCTATTACTTCGACGACTTCGCCTTCGTGCCCTGACCACTGTCAGCCTCCTGAGCGGAACTTTGCACCGCCTGCATCGGTTCGCAGGCGGTGCAAATTGAAAGCGAACACACCATGACCCAACATCATTTCGACCCTCAGAACCGTTTCGTCATCGAGGATTTCGATACTTTTCCCGCGTTTGCAAGCTTCCTGCCGGGCATTGCGGGGCCGTTGGGCATCCCGCTTTGGGCGTTCTACGTGAACCGCGGCCAGGCCATCGCCAGCTTCGGCGTGGAGAGCAAGGATAACCCCATCGTGGAGTTCCAGCCGGCGAACAAGGCCTATCAGATGACGCCGTACATGGGATTCCGTACCTTCATCAAGCTGCGCGATCAGGCCGGCGATAGGTACTACGAGCCGTTTTCCGCGATGGCGCCGACCTCACCCCCAGCCCCTCTCCTGCGAGGAGAAGGGAACGAGGTCTCCCCCCTTCCTCGCAGGGAGGGGGGCCAGGGGAGTGGGTCACGCCGCATGTTCATCGCGCCGAATGAGTTGGAACTGGAAGAAACGAACACGGCGTATGGCCTCCAGACCAACGTCGTATACTTCATCCTGCCCGGAGAGGGCTTTGCCGCGCTGGTGCGGCAGGTCACGGTCAAGAACATCGCTGCGCAGCCTGTCACACTCGAACTGCTCGATGGCCTGCCGGCGATCATCCCGTTCGGCGTCACCAACGGGATGCTTAAGGAGATCGGCCGCACCGCCGAGGCGTGGATGGCGGTCACCAACCTGGCGCAGGGCATTCCGTTCTACCGGGTACAGGCCAGCATCGCGGATCGTGCCGAGGTGGAAACATTCGAGGCCGGGCATTTCTTCCTCGCCTTCACGGGAGTGGGCGAACACGGTGGTTCACCCCTGCTCTTCGTGGATCCCACGGTGATCTTCGGCCCCAACACCGCCCTCAGCTATCCCGATCGGTTCCTCGTGGGCTCGCTGGCCGAGCTGGCCGCAGCGCCGCAGGTCCCGCTGTGCCGGACGCCCTGCGGGTTTGCAGGGACTGCGGCCACGCTGGAGCCGGGCGAGGCGCTGACGCTCTATGCCATCATCGGCCACGTAGGGGAGGTGAGCGTCATCAATCAGGCACGGCCGCGCCTGGCCGATCCTGCATTTATCGCTGCGAAGCGCGCTGAGGCGCAGGCGCTGGCCGCACAGTTGACCGATGCGATCGCGACACAGACCGGCGACCTGCGCTTCGATGCCTACTGCCGCCAGGCGATGCTTGACAACATCCTGCGCGGCGGCTGGCCCGTGCCCCTGAATAGCCACATTTACCATCTCTATGGCCGCCGGCACGGTGACCTGGAGCGCGACTATAACGCATTCTTGCTGCCGGCCGAGTGTTACTCGCAGGGCAACGCCAGCTATCGGGATGTCAACCAGAACCGGCGCTCAGATGTGCTCTTCAATCCTGCGGTCGGCGATCAGGAGTTCCTGGCCTTTCTCGGTTTGATTCAGCCGGACGGCTACAACCCGTTGACCGTCCTGGGCAGCCGCTTTACGGTCCTGCCTGAGCGGCAGGCGGCCGTGCTCGCGCTCGTCGACCAGCCTGACCTCCTGCGTCCGCTGCTGAGCCAGCCCTTTACGGCCGGCTCTCTGCTCAAGACGGTTGCGCAACACGGCATCCGCCTGACCGTGCCGCCGGCGGCCCTCGTCGAAGCAGCCGCGGCGCAAGCCGACTGGGAGTTCGCGGCTACGTTTACCGAGGGCTACTGGGTTGACCACTGGTTCTACAACCTCGACCTGCTGGATGCGTACCTGGCGATCTATCCGGATCGCAAAGACGAGCTGTTGTTCAAGAAGACCGTGCCCTATTATCAAGGTGCGGCGTTCGTGCAGCCGCGCGAGCGCAAGACGGTCCTGCTGGCCGACGGCAAGGTGCGTCAGTATGGGGCGCTTCTGGAGGACGAGGCGCTGGCACATCGGCTTGCCAATGGCCCGCATCCGCGCCACCTGGTCCGCGCTGGCCACGGAGAGGGCGAAGTCTTTTACAGCACCGTTTTCGCCAAGCTGACCGGCCTGGCGCTGCTGAAATTCGCCACCCTCGACCCGTCGGGCCTGGGCGTCGAGATGGAGGCCGGGAAGCCGGGCTGGTGCGATGCGCTCAACGGGCTGCCGGGGCTATTCGGCTCGTCGCTCTCGGAGACCTATGAATTGCTGCGTCTGCTCGACTGCCTGCTGGAGAACCTCACCCCCCTGTCCCCCTCTCCTGCGAGGAGAGAGGAAGGGGAAGAAGGTGTCGCTCTGCCCATCGAGCTGGCCGGCCTGCTGCGCGAGGTCGTGACGCAGCTTACTGCCTATCAACGCGCGTTCGATACTGGCCGCGATCACCGTTACTGGGATGCCGTGGCGACCGCGCGCGAGACCTATCGGGAGCGCGTCCGCCTGGGCTTCGATGGCCGCACGGAGACCATTGACTTTACAGACCTGGCCCCGATTCTGCAGGCCTTCCGTGACAAGGTGGCCGCAGGCATCGCGCGTGCCGAGGCGCTCGCCGGCGGCGTCCCGCCTACCTACTTCACGCACGAAGCGCGCGAGTACGAGGTCATTGCCGGCGCTGCCGGCGAGCCGCTGCACGACGGCCAGGGTCGGCCCTTCGTGCGCGTGACCCGTTTTGAACTGCAAACCCTGCCCCCCTTCCTGGAGGGGCCGGTGCATGCGATGATGGCTTATCGGGCCGACCTCGAGCGCACCCGCGCCATCTACGAACAGGTGAAGGCCGGCCCACTCTTCGACGCTGAACTGGGCATGTACAAGACCAACGCGCCGCTGGCGGATTGCTCCCCCGAGATCGGCCGGCTGCGCGCCTTCACGCCGGGCTGGCTGGAAAACGAATCCGTATTCCTGCACATGGCCTATAAGTATCTGTTGGCAACCTTGCGGGCGGGGCTGCGCGACGAGTTCTTCACCGACATCCGCCGCGGCCTCGTGCCGTTCTTCGATCCGCATACTTACGGCCGCAGTCCGCTGGAGAACTCCTCGTTCATCGTCAGCAGCGCGCATCCCGATGCGGCGCTGCACGGCCGTGGGTACGTCGCCCGCCTCACCGGCGCCACCGCCGAGTTCCTCAGCATGTGGTCGCTGATGATGGTCGGGCCGCAGCCCTTCTGCCTGCAGGACGGCGAACTGTGTCTGGCGTTCAGGCCGGTCCTGCCGGACTGGCTCTTCCGGGAGGACGGCACGCTGACCTTCACGTTCCTGGGACAATGCGAAGTCACCTACCGAAAATCCGGGCCCCTGGCCGGCGCAGTGCAGGTGACTGCCGTGACCTTACATCTCCCTGGTGGCGACCCATTCACCCTGCCGGGTGACCGCATCACCCTACAGGGTGATACCATCCCTGCCCCCTATGCTGCTATGGTCCGCAACGGCAAGATCCGGCGGATCGAGATGAGCCTGGAGTGATAACCGATGAGAGATAACGCGACAGCCGGCTGGCACTTCACCGGCGCCGACGGCACGTTCCGCCTCGATACGCCTCACCGGACGAGCTACCTCTACTTCCCGCTGGTCAATGAGGCCGGGATGATGTCCGCTGTAACGCCCACGCTGCATGGCGACTGCAAGACAGGCCAGAACAGCTTCCTGACCCTGCCGGTCTCCATGGAGGATCTGCACAACACGCGTTCGGCACGCAACTTCTGGGTGAATATCGCGGGACACGGGCCCTGGTCGGCCACGGGCAACTCGGCGCCGCAGGCCGCGCAGACGTTTGCAGCGGACTCTGACGAGACGGTGTCGTTGGAGGCCGGGCTGCTGTGGCACAAGGTCACGCGGCGCAATGCGCGGCTGGGCCTGGTTGCCGAGGTGATGAACTTCGTGCCCGCGGGTGACCCGTCACCCGGTGACCAAGTGGAGCTGATGCAGGTGACGCTGACCAACATCGGGTCTGCGCCCCTGACGCTCACCCCGACCGCGGCCATCCCCATCTACGGCCGCTCCGCCGACAACCTGCGCGACCACAGGCACGTCACCTCGCTGCTGCACCGCATTCGTACCGTTCGCCACGGCGTCGAGGTATGCCCGACGCTCACCTTCGATGAGCGCGGCCACCGGCCCAACAGTGTGACCTATGCAGTGTTGGGTGCAGAGGGCGACGGCGCGCCGCCGGTCAGCTTCTTCCCGGTTGTCGAGGACTTTATCGGTGAGGGCGGCAGCCTGGAGTGGCCCGCCGCGGTGGTGCAGGCTGACGCAACGGGTGCGGGTGTGGGCGCGGCTGTGGACGGCTACGAAGCCATCGGCGCGCTGCGCTTTGCGGATGTGGCCCTGGCCCCGGGCGAATCGCGTTCGTACGTGCTGATTCTCGCCGTGCTGGCTGATGGCCTCGGCGAGCCAGAGGAACTTGTCCGACGCTACGGCAGCGCGGCTCGTTTCGCTGACTGGCTTGAGCGCACCCGCACCCACTGGCAGGGTGTGGTCGGGCCGCTGGCCTTCCGCACCGCCGATCCGCGCTTCGATAACTGGCTGAAGTGGGTGGCGGTCCAACCGACCCTGCGCCGCCTGTTCGGCAATTCGTTCCTACCGGCCCACGATTACGGTCGCGGCGGTCGCGGCTGGCGCGACCTGTGGCAGGACTGCCTGGCGCTGCTGGTGATGGAACCCGAGCCCGTCCACGACCTGCTGTTCAGCAGTTTCGCGGGCGTGCGCATGGATGGCAGCAATGCGACCATCATCGGCAGCCGGCCCGGCGAGTTCATCGCTGACCGCAACAACATCCCGCGCGTCTGGATGGACCACGGCGCGTGGCCTTACCTGACGACGCGCCTGTACATCGACCGCAGCGGCGATCTGGGGTTCCTGCTGCAGGAGCAGAGTTACTTCAAGGATCAGCACGTCCATCGTTGCCAGAGGAAAGACGCAGCCTGGGCGCCGGAGCAGGGGACAGAGCTGCGCACCGCGCAGGGTGCTATCCACCGCGGCTCCATCCTGGAACATCTGCTGGTTCAACACCTCACCGCGTTCTTCAACGTGGGCGCGGCCGGCAATATCTTGCTGGAAGGCGCCGACTGGAACGACGGCATGGACATGGCGCGCGAGCGCGGGGAAAGCGTGGCTTTCACCGCGCTGTATGCGGGCAACTTGGCCGACCTGAGCAAGCTGGTGCTGGCGTTGGAGCGGCTGGGCGTGGCCGAAGTCGAACTGGCGGCTGAACTGCGGCTACTGCTCGACACGGTGGGCGAGCCAGTGGACTACACCAGTGTGACCGCCAAACAAGCCCGTCTGGCCCAATACTTTGCCGCCTGCACACACACCATCTCCGGCGACAGGGCCAAGGTGAGCCTGGCTGACCTGAGCCGCGATCTGGATGCCAAGGCCGTCTGGCTGGCGACGCACATCCGGGACCAGGAATGGGTGACGGATGCCGAGGGCTACGGCTGGTTTAACGGTTACTACGACAACGATGGCCGCCGCGTCGAGGGCGACCATGCCAACGGCGTCCGCATGACGCTGACCGGGCAGGTGTTCACCCTGATGGGCGGCATCGCTACCGCTGCGCAGGAGGCCGAGATCGTGCGCGCGGTCGATCGTTACCTCTACGATGCGCGCCTGGGCGGCTACCGGCTCAACACCGATTTCGGGGGCATGCAGCTCAATCTGGGGCGCTGCTTCGGCTTCGCGTACGGCCACAAGGAGAACGGCGCGATGTTCAGCCACATGGCGGTGATGTATGCCAACGCGCTGTATCGTCGTGGGCTGGTGGCGGCAGGCTACAAGGTGCTGGCAGGAATCTACGGCCACTGCCAGGATTTCGCCGTCAGCCGCATGTATCCCGGCCTGCCGGAATACATCAGCGAGCGGGGCCGCGGCATGTACCCGTGGTTGACCGGTTCGGCAAGCTGGTATCTGCTGACGCTGCTAAACGAGGTGTTCGGCGTGCAGGGCGACCTGGGCGACCTGGTGCTGGCGCCGAAACTGGCCGCGGTGCAGTTCAATGACCAGGATCGGGCGGCTGTCCGTACGCAGTTTGCCGGGCGCGAGCTGGAGGTTGTCTATCACAACCCGCGCCGGCTTGAGTACGGTGCGTATGCGGTTCGCCGAGTCGCTGTTGGCAACGTTGAGCTGCCGGTGACACACGAGGCGAAGGGCGTTCGTATCGGCCGGGAGGTCATCACCGGCCTCAATACCATGATTAAGCAACGTCTCGACGTCGAGCTCGGCTGACCGCAGCGCCTCCGCGCGCAATGCAAGCGTATGGCGCGAGAGGGCAGAGGTTGCTGACCTAGCAGGTCTCGGGAAGCTGAGACGAAGAGAGCGTTCGGATGGTGACGCCCTCCCGCGCGGCCTCGACTGCGGCGAGGGAGGGCAACCCGGCCCCGATGTGACCGATGGCAGCCACCGAGAAGGCCGTCGCCAGCCGGGCGCACTCGGCCAGCGGCAGGCCGCGCAGCTTGCCCGCAACGATGCCCGCGACCATTGCATCTCCCGCACCCACCGTGCTCTGGACCTCGACCGCAGGCGGTACGGCCCAGACGGTCTCGTCGCCTTCGAGGAAGATGGCCCCTTCCTTCCCCATGGACACGACCACGTTCGTGATGCTGTGGCGCTGCATGAGCGCGCGCGCGACCCTGACGATGGCCGCGCTCGTCTCCAGCCGCTCGCCGGCGAACTCGCCCAGTTCGTCGGTGTTCGGCTTGATGAGCCACGGCCCGGCCGCGACCGCGTGCCTGAACCCCTCGCCGCTGGTGTCGAGCACGACCTTGGGCGTACGCCTAGCCTGCGCAGCCGTCAGTGTCCGGATCATCTGCGCGTAGATGTCTGCCGACACACCGGCGGGGATGCTGCCCGAAAGCA
Source organism: Chloroflexota bacterium (assembly GCA_029555885.1). The sequence goes on from JAKPQT010000327.1 coordinate 9,731, forward strand.
CGAACCACTCATGGTCTGCGGCCAGTTCCTTGAGGATGTCGAACAGGCGCACGATGTCTGCCGGCTCCGGCGCCTGGCCGGGGAAGTTGATGTCGGTGGTCTGGTGCAGCGCGGGATCGGTAATCTTGACGCCGATGCGGGTGGCGCCCGCAATGCGCACGCAGCGGTCCTCGATGCCCTTCTGGCTGAACAGGCGGCGGAAAATCTCATCATTGGCGCTGCCGAGGAAGCCGGTAACTGTGGCCGGCTGGCCGAAGTCGGCCAGGAACGCAGCCACGTTGATGCCCTTGCCTCCGGCGTCCATCTGCGAGCTTCGGACGCGATTGACTGCCCCTGCCGTGAAGTTGGGGATGGAGATGGTCTGATCGATGGCCGGGTTGATGGTGACCGTGACGACACGGTTCGCCTGGCGCATGGTCTATCCTCCCGCCTGACCTTCTATAACCAGTCGGTGGCCCGCCACGTCGCGAGCTCTGCGCTGAATCGATCGTAGATGACCACGCACCGTGTGTCGATGCGCAGGCTGGCTCGCTCTTGGAGGGTATACGCAGGCCAATCCGGCAGGCCCTCCGCAGCCGGCCTTCCGGTGCGCGCGAAGCCCGTCCACAGCGCGGCCATGTTATGGGATGCCACAAAACGCTCAGGGCTGCCCCCGGAGCCGATCACGAAGCCGCCGCCGTGGAGGTAGAGGCAATCCTCGGCGGGCTCCGGCTCGTTCCGGCGGGGCGGCTGGATGGCCGGCGCGCCCAAGTGCAGTGCCTCTGAAGACCTTGACACCATCACTCCGGGCGCCGCTGACCCTGCCGTAGCTGGTCTCGACCTGGATTGCATCCATCTCTGCCGTGGTTCCTCTCTGTCCGGCTCGACACCTTATTCGAGTCCGCCCCGGTTATTCTGCTTTGCTGTCTGACATCCCCGTGGCGCGCGCGGTCTTGATCTCGTGGCCCGGGTCATTGCCGGCGATGCTACGGAGCCAGTTCAGTGCCCTGTCGATGCGGACGTAGATGCCACCGTCGCCCGCAGTGGTGGTTCTGCCCCTGGCACTGCGCGAGCATGTCGCCAACAACAGATAGCCGCCATCCGGCCCTGCGACATAAAGCGGCCCCCCTGCGTCCCCGGTTGAGCTGTCGCGCCCTTGTCCGCCGGCGACCAGCTCACGGCCCTCCTGACAGCCGTAACGTTTGGCATCACGCGCACTCTCGCACCCGAGCGACGTGATCGGGAGCTGGACATACCGCTTGCGACCGAAGCCGAATCTGCCGTCACGGTCGATCGTGCCGAAGCCGGCGAAGAGCGCCTCTGCCGGAGGCGCATCATCCGCGCCCAGGGCGATCGGACGCGGTGCCACGGACGCCGGGCGTTCCAGGAACAGGGCGCGCAGGTCGAGCTCGGGGTGCTTGACGTTGCGGATGACGTTGATGACCTCGCCCGCCTCAAGCTGCCTTACATCGCTGCCCCCGAGAAACACCCGCGATGCAGACTGCATCGATCCCGCGGTGAGCACCAATTGCGGGGCTACGAGGACGCCGCTGCCGTAGAAGCTGCTGCCGTCGCCGGTCGCACAGCAGTCCGGGAAGTCCTCCGTCGGGCGCTTGCCCAGGTCGCCCTCGATCGGCGGCTCGTTGGCTTGCGGCTCGGGCGTGCTGTCCAGCTCCCGTTCAGCCTGCGCCAGCTCAGGCACATCGGGGTGCTCCATGGCTGCGAGCCGGACGAAGTCCAGAAGCTTGCCCCTCTTCTCTGCCTCGATCAGTATTTCGTGCCACATGACCAAACGGTTGGGATCCCAGCGAATCATCGCGGGGTTGAGGCCAACCTCACGGACCAGCCGTTGAAAGTTCGCTTCCTCGGGGTATAACCGGGCCAGCAGGTCACGCAGCTTTGCCATGGTACGGTACCGCGGCTCCCTGTCCTGCTCATCCGGAGGATACGCTTCTGCCGCTCTTTGCAGCTCCGGATTCCTGGGATACTGCTGCCGGACGACGTCGATGAGTTTGCGCACTTTACCCTCCCGCTGTGCTTCCTCCAGGATGGCATGCCAACTATCGTACGCTGTCGCCGCGAATCTCAGTTGTTCGGCATCCAGCCCGGCATTGGCGGCGACCCGCCGCACATCGCCCACCTCTGGATAGAGCCCGGCGAACAGATCGTGCAAGGTCGCAAGCTCGGGGTCCTCCAGCCGCGCGGGCTCGGGTTCCCGCCCCGGATCCGGCTCGCCGTACCGCTCCACCCACTTCCGGTACTCCGCTGCCACGCGGCCAAGGTCTGTATTCCTGGTGAAGTCGCGGGTTGCGACCTCAATGAGGCTCCCCAGCCGGCCTGCCCGGCGTGCGACCCTGAGGGCCGCGTCCCAGGCCTCCATGGAACTGGTCTCGCTGTACGGAACCTGCGCGGTCTGCACAGGACTCAGGCCCGCGTCTGATAAAACCCGTCGCACGCTCTGGGGATCAGAGTAAAGCTTCGCCAGTGTATCCCTCAGCCGGACCATGATGGCCGCCAAGGCGTTTTCATCCGCGCGGCCCTCGGCCTCCGGCTGGCCGGACTGCTCTGCCGTGATTTCCGCCGTCACACTCCCGAGCAGGTCCTCGCCCCGGTGAAGGCTGAGGCGCAGTTCGACCGGTCCCGGCAGCTTGGGGGTCAGTTCGAAGTAGGCCACGGCCGGTTCCTTGTCGCGGCGAAGCCGGAGATAGGACACCGGTTCACCGTTGGGGACGGCGCTGTTGGAAACCACCTCCATGCGCAGCGTCAGCCACTCCACGTCCGGGGGCCACGACACTGCCACATCGTGTGATGCTGCGATGGGAAGGTCCAGGTTGGGCGGAGGTGAATCCGCCTCTCGCAGCGCGGCCCCCAGGAGGAACGTGCGGCCGGTGACGATCCGCGGCGACAGCGCCAGGTAGAGGCGCATGGACCGGCTCTCAGCACGCGGCCCGGCAGCCCCGACCAACTCCTCCTCCAGCGCCCGGAGGGCATCGTTCTGCGGGAAGTCTGCCCGCGCGACACGCAGCACGTCGGGCACCCGGCCTTCGACCCGCGCCAGGTCCAGGATGTTGTGCCAGTTTTCGATGGCCCGGTTACTGAACGCGATCATCGAAACGCGCAGGCCGGCCATCTCTGCCACACGTCGCCCCTCGACCATCTGCACATAGAGCTGCGCAAGTAAATCGCGCAGCGCGATAAGCTCGGGGCCCCACCGGGATGCGGGCGGTGGTTCGGGTGCGGCCTCAGGCACACCTTCAACCTCAGGGCCCGGCTCAAACTCGGAGGCGGGGGGTCGCGCCGGGGCAGGTGGAGCACCCTGTTCACCCGCGGCCGCAGCTCCACCGGGTCCTGCCGCGGCCACCCGGCGCAGGGCGGTCACGACCTGCACCTTCAGCGGGCGATCGGCGGCGGCCCCAGGCGCGGTCACTGCACCTGGAGCGGCGGTCGCCAGTGAGCTGGCGACCGCCGCAGGCCCGCGATACCAGTAGCGCGCCAGGATGTCCGACGCTTCGAGCACGTCGGCGTATCGCTCTGCGGGCAGCCCGGCCGCCAGCGGCGCGTGCAGCACCGCGCTGAGCTGCGCGACCTGGAGCTGCTGCGCCTGCGCAGGCAGTTCCGCCGGCGTGCCGATGTCTGCTGCGGTCCGCTCGATCGTCTGCCGCATCTCCGCCGCGGCCCAGCCCGGCCGCAGGTAGGCTGCGGCAATCCAGCGGTATGCCCGCGCCAATTCGGGCCCGCCGGCTGGGTCGGGATGGCGCTCGACATACGCCAGCAGGAAGTCAGCCAGCCGCAGGAGCCGCTCCGCGGGCCGCGGCATGTTGCGCACCAATTCGAGCAACAGGACCTCGCGCACGACCGGATCGACCCGGTAGAGCCCTGGTCCCGCGGGCCGGCACAGCGGCGACAGCAGGAAATCCGCCTCCGCGTGCCACGGGATGCCCTCGCCGCCGAGGAAGTTGGCATGGATGAGGTTGAGCAGTTCCGCGGTGAGATAGAGCGGGAAGGCTGCGTGCCACGCCAGGCGGCAGTCAGGCGTGCGGCCGCGGCGCGCGTACTCCCGGCGGTAGCGGGCCCGGTAGCGCGCCTCGTAGCGCACGTATGCGCGCACCGCCGCCTCCGGGGAGAGCCAGTCGGCGGTCACCGGCGATGACGGCGTACCGGGCGCGGCTGGATTCTCAACGACGCCCATGCAGCCCCACTCCGGGCGGGAACGGATGCCCCCGCAAGATGTCCACCGCGTCGATCAGGCCCTCGCGCGTCAAGGGGCACATCGGCAGCAGCCGCGCAATATCCGCGGCGGGCGTGCCCTCCCAAAGCTCCGTGGGCAGCGGATTGAGCCACGCCGCGCGATACGTGCTTTGGACCAGGTCGGCCAGAAACGCGTGCGTCTCTGCAACTCGCTCCTCATCACGGCCGCCGCGGGCCGCCCCGGCCTCGCTCACGATCAGCGCGCTTGTGCCTGCCGGCTGGTTGGCCAGCAGTGTGCTCAACCGGTGGACGCGGCCCTCCCTGCCGCGCGAGCGTACCTCTGCGTCGGGCACACCGTCGAAGTAATAGATGCTCAGGCGGCCCAGCAATCCACCGCGCCGCGCGCTCTCGAGCAGCGCGTCCACCAGCGGGACGAACGGCTCCATGGTCTCGCTTTCATCGACGAGGCACAGCAGCCGCGCCTGGTTGCGTCGCGGCGCCTGCATGACCGGGCCGAGGAAGACGCCGGTTCGGCCGAGGACGTCGACTGTGCCCTCCACGTCGAGTTCGATGCGCGGGCCCGTACGCTGGGGCCGGCGCAGGTGGCGCCAGATGGCCGCCATCTCCCGCCGCTGGACCGGCAGCCGCGGGGTGAGCAGGTAGATGCCTGCCGGCTCAGGCGCTTCTTCGCCCGGCGAGAGCGGGACCGGCTCCAGGAAGACCGGGACCGGTTCGAAGACCTCGGGCTGCGCTGCCGCACGCTGGTCCGCGGCCGGCTGGCGGCGCGGCACTTCAGCCGAAGGCTGGGCGGGCTCGGGCGCTTGCGGACGAGGGGTCGGGGCTGGAACCGGTTGGGGCCGCGGTGCCGGCCGCGGTCGCGCGAACAGGGCGAGCGCCTCATCCAGCAGATCGCCGTCTTCCTCGGACTTCGTCCAGAGCAGGCCCAAGGTGAAGCGGAAGCTCTCTGCGCTATCGAGCCCGATTCCCGTGGCGAGGACCTCGACGGCCAGGCGGTAGTCGCCCAGGCCGATCGGGACTCCGCGGCGGCGCAGGAAATCGAAGATGTCGAACAACCGCGCGTCCACGCCTGTCATGGCGGGTTACTCTGCCTCCTTCAGGTTGCCCAGGGCCTCGCGGTCCGCCTGCGTCTTCGCGAGCGCGCCGAGATAGGGGAGGTCCGGTAGGTCAGCAGTCAGCGCGGCGGCGGCCTCGGGCCAGCCTCTGTCGCGTGCATGGCACAGCGCCTTGAGCCAATCGATAAGCTCGCTGGTGCCCGGCTTCTTGCGCCAGGAGATGCGCGGCTCCTCGCGCAGGTCCCAGAACCGGTCGATGGCTGCCCGGAAATGGTCCAGGTCGGCCTGCCTGAAGTGCTGTCGCAGGATCGGTGTCATCTCGTCCGGGATGTTGCGCTGGGGATCCCCGCGACGGGGGAACGGGATGAAGTAGTACAGGCAGCGCCGCAGGAAGGGCCCCGGCAGCTCTTTCTCGCGGTTGCTGGTGATGATAACCAGCGGTAGGTACTCGCGGCAGTCGTCGAGGGTCTTGATGCGCGGGTCCGCGGCCTGCAGGCTGGGCAGGACGTCGTGTCCGGCCGTCGAGCTCACCTCCGGCATCGTGTAGCGCATCTCGTCGAGCACGAGCAGCAGGTCGTTGGGGAAGTCGATATCGGCCTTGTCGATTTCGTCGATGAGGACGACCGAAGGCACGCCCTGTGCCGCGGACTGGATGGCTTTGCCCAGTTGACCGGGCGAGACGTAGCGCTCCCGCGCCAGGTCAGGCCGCTCGGCCGCGTCGTCTCCCGCTCCGTGCTGCGCTTCCTGGATGTCGTAGAGCCGGCCCAGCGCGTCATAGGTGTAGAGCAGGTCGCGCGCGCGGCTGGTCGAACCGACATGCACCTCGTACAGCGGATAGCCGAGCTCATACGCGACGGCGCGGGCGAGCCGGGTCTTGCCGGTGCCGGGTTCGCCCTCCAGCAGCAGCGGCCGGCGCAGGTACAGCGCCAGGTTGACCGCGCTGCGCAGCTCCGCGGACGCATGGTATGGCTCTGCCCGGGGCTGCGGCTCCGTCCAGTCGATGGGCAGCATGCCATAGCGACACTTGCCGTCGCCGGTATACACGCGCTTCCTCAGTTGGTTGGCCGGCACCGGCAGCACGCTGCCTGCTGTGGCCTCTGCTTCTGGCATAGGTTCTCCTCCCGGCCGACTCGTCAGCGGCCGCTCAATACTTCCCGGGTCGCCTCGTAGATCAGCTTTGCGGGGCCGGTCTCCGTGCCGACCTCCTGCGACCAATCATCCACGATTCGGTTGATGTCCGCGTCGGGCACGCCCAGGGCTTGCAGGCAATCGCGCAGCCGCCTGCGCAGCTCGCTCCGCTTCATGTCGCCCACTGCGATGGCGCACACCCCGGTCCGCTGCGCCTCCGCCGGCTCGATCCGGCCCATGCCCGCCCACCCGACGATCAGCAATACGGCGTTGCGCCGCGCCTGCTCGGTCAGCTTCTGGAAGGCCGCGTCAGCACAGCAGCGGCAGGCCAGCTCGCCCAGCTTGCCCGCAGTAATCGTGGCGCTGCTGGTCCGGATGAGCACCAGGCAGGGCTCCCGGCCCGGGCTGACCAGCTCAGTGAGGTCCCGGCTTAGCTTTGCATCGACCTTCTGGTTGAGGATTTCGAACACACTATCGCCACCTTCGGCTGCGGGCAGGTCTGCGTCGGTCAGCCAGAGCGGCTGCGGCCTAACGCGTTTCCCCTTCGGCATGATCTCCGCAAGGAGTCGCGGCACGAGCCAGTTGGCGATGACACTGTCGTCGCCACTCATGACGCACTGATAGATGCCGCCGGTGGCATAGCCCGGATAAGCTTCGGTGAAGGCCTTGACCTGGTCTTCCATGTTAAACTGCGCGAACACGCCTTCCGGAGTGGGGACGATCGCGGCTGGAACTGTCATGGGAGTTGCAGCTGCCAAACGGCCGCGCTCGGCCGCGAGCAAGCTGACGATCAGATCGTTCTGTGCCGAGGTTGCCGCACGCGCCCAGCGGCCTGGTGCGAGCTGCCGGCACAGCTCCTCGCATGAGAGCCGGACGATCTCGTCCCGGCATGCCTGGATCTCCAGCAGGTCATCGGGGCTTGGCTCGTACAGGCCGAGCATAGGCAGAGTGGCAAGTGCCTGGAGGAACTCATCCAGTTTTTGGCAGGTGTCAACGGGGTATGCATCGACAAACCTGTCCAGTGCCTGGTCGCACCACACCGCCGCGCTGACGGACACAGGAATATGGCCGACCCAGTTGCCGAACCCGGTGCGCGTCAACAGCGCCTGCCCGACCCGGGTGTCGGCTTGCAGCCCCGGGATGCGTAGGTAGAGCAGGTCGTACAGACGGGAGCGCAGGTCCCGTGTTGTGACGGGCATCAGGTCGGTCCTGTCATGCTAACTCGCTCTGGCCGGTCTCGGCTGTGGTCTTGCCACAGCACCGCCGAGCCAGCTACCCTATGCCGGGGGCTCGGTCAGAGACCGGCCCCAGTTGCGCGAGCAGGCGATCCACTGCCCTCATAGACAGCGAGTCGCTTTCATACGCGCGCACGCTCTCGATCAACAGACCCAGGCCTCCTTCGTAGTTGAGACATGCCTCGAGGATGTTTCGCACATCGGTCAGCGGCGTCTCGCCCCGGCTGATCCCGGCCTGGATATCGGCAGGCAGGTCGTTGATGATGGCGTCCCGGTTCTGCACATGGCGCACCGCTGGGCACTGCAACAGGGCTTTTGCCAGTTCGAGCCTGGCTGCACTCGTCAGCGCGGCCGCCTGAGCCGGTTGGGCCGGTAATGTCGCCGGCGCATGGCCCGCCGCACTGCCTCCCGCGGCGCCAGCAGGTTGCGCGGCGACGCCATGCTGCTGCACGAGTTCATCCAGATAACCCTGATCCGTGACCAGGCCGTACTGCACGACCAGGCCGGCCAGCCACGTATGATCGTCCGGCGGGACTTCTTCCAGGGTGAGCAAGTGGTCGATCAGCGCGCCCAGCGCGGTGAAGCCGGGGCGACCGCGGAGACTGCCGAGGCCGTAGTTGTTCAGGCGATCGATGATGGAACCGGCCACCTGCGCGGCGGGCGCAGTCCAGTCCAGTGAGCCCAGTGGGCCGAGGACGCCTGCCTGCTGGCACAGGTTGTAGCGCTGGCCTGCGGCGGCATAGGGCGCAAATGCGCTCGTGGCGGAGAGTATGGTGATGAGCCTGTTATACGCAGTTCGCTGAACATCCACTCCGGGATCGAGGATGCGATTAGCCATCGCAGTAACGTCCTTTCGCGCAGCCGTACTTCACCATTTCAATGATTACACATCTGATTGTAGCACAATTGAGGGATTAAAAAGAGAAGGCCCGGACTTCATCGTGCGCCGAATACGAGCCTGGACCGGCAGCGCCGGCCGGCCGAGAGATCGGCGGTCATCTGCGCCTCAGCCAGGGACGTGCCGGTAGGATCGAGTATGCTGACGCTGGCCCGGCCGGAATTGCCGGGCGCGTGGTCCGCGACTTCCCACCCGCTGCGCTCCCGGAGCGTAATGAGCTGCTCATCCACGGCTGCCTTGCTGCCAAGTTACGAAATCCGACCGGCCCCGGGCGGTTGTCAACCTGCGGGTCGGGGCGCGAGGCTGTCTGGCTTCCGCTCCACGGCAGACAAACGCCGATTGGCGGGGTGGAGGCTGCGCGGGATCACGGGCCGACCGGCAGAGGTGGAGTTTGTGGTGGCGGGGGACCATGATTCGCAAGATTGACCTGATTAGCTTGCTGGAGTCCGCAGAGTCGCTGAGCCTGTACCGAAAACGGCCCGGCGCGCCGCTGGCGTCAGGCTAGAACCTGTTATGCACATTGGGCCATGAAGGCCACAAAGCGCTGCGCCATCAGGATGGCAAAGGCGACGAAGTGCAACCCGGCTAGTGTTTCAGCCAAGCGTTCGTAGTCGCGGGCCAAACGGCGGAAGCGGGCCATCCAAGCAAAACTGCGTTCGACGACCCAGCGGCGAGGTAAGAGCACGAAGCCCCGCTTGGCTGTCGGCAGCTTAACAACTTCGAGGCGCATGCCGTGCTGTTCAGCGGCGGCGGCATCGCCGGTATAGCCCTGGTCCACGAAGGCGACCTCGACCGCATCACCGGTGGCCTCTTGGACCTTGGCGGCCAGCTCCGCCAACGAGCAAGAGCGGGCGCAGGTGGCGGGTGTCACGGTGACGGCCAGCAACTGGCCCAACGTGTCAACGGCCAGGTGCACTTTCGAGCCCTTCCGGCGTTTGTGGCCGTCGTAACCGGCCCGCTCGCCACTCTCGGGACTGGATTGCAGCGTGCGGCCATCGAAAATCGCCGCACTGGGTTGCGGGTGGCGCCCGGCAATCTCGCGCAGCAACATGCGCAGGTCACGTACCAGGTCCTCGAACACACCGGCCTTAACCCACCGCTGCATGCCGGTACGCACGATGAAGCGCAAGCCGTTGAAGACTTCCCGCAGCGCATGATCGCGCTGGGGAGCGTCTTCCTTCATCAATGTCAAGTAGGGCGCCACGAACGCCCATTCGTCGTCGGTAACATCGCTGGGATACGCTTTGCGGGTCATGCCCCAAGCGTACCACATTCAGTCAAAGTGCATAACAGATTCTAGACGCTGGCCGGCGCACCGCGTGCGTGCGGCAGCCGGTTAACCGTGCCATATATGGCACAGTTGCGGTGCACTGGTACGGCGCAACGCCTGGAGGCCGTGCGGGACGATGGCGCCAGCGGGACCGGCTGCGAGCGCGTGGCGTGAATCGGCGATGCGTGGGCTCAGCCGCGGCTCTGTGGCGGGCAGCGTGCCCCTCCTCGGTGCACGGTGCTGCACACCGGGCTGTCCGGCTTACAGCAGGCCGGCCTCAAGCAGCGCCATGGCGCCGAGGAGTCCTCCCCAGTGATAGAAGGCGTCGCTGTTCAGACGGTCGCAGCCCTCGCCGGTTTCGGCGTTGTAGTTCTCATGCACGTGCCCCTTGGCCCGCCATTCACGCAGCAGCAGCGCCTGGGACTTCGCGGCCAGGTCATGGCAGGCCTGGCGCAAGCCATAACGGCGCAGACCGAGGTAAACCAGGAAGTTCAGCGGCCCCCAGATGCGTCCGCGCCAGTAGTCCTGCTCCGCATAGGCCGGGTCACTCCGCGCAATGGCGGGCATAATCCACTCGCCCCAGAACTCCGCCGGGTTGTAGAAGTGCTCGGCCACCATGCGCTGCGCCTGTTCCGGCGTGGCCGTGCCGCCCAGCAGCGGGTAGAAGCTGGTCGGCGCAATGCGATAGCTGAACGCGCCGGTGTCGCAGCGCCGGTTGAGGAAGATGCCGCGCTCTTCATCCCACAGTCGTTCTTGCATGGCCTGGCTGTAGCGCGCGCCCCGCGCGCGCAGCTCCAGCGCTTCGTCCGCCCGGCCCAGCGCCTCGGCCACCTCGGCCAGCGCCTCGCAATCGGCCACATAGAGCCCGTTCAGGCCCGCGTCCCACAACTGCAGCAGGTGCGTCTGCGTGTCGAACGGCACGTCGTCGTACACCGGCAGGTTATCCAGCCCCGACTCCCATGCGGCCCCCTGGCGGGCATTGATCTGCTCGAGTTCAAAACGTGAGCCCAGCACCGGCTCGTAGGGGTCCGAGCCCCAACACAGCAGCCCGTCGTAGTCCCGCCGGGCTTGCCACCAGCGGTTCCAGCGCAGCAGGTTAGGATAGACCTCTTCCAGGAACCAGCGGTCGCCGTACTTGCGGTATAGCTCGCGCACCACCAGGGCGCCCACCGGCGGCTCCGAGCGGTCGCGGCTGAGCACACCTCCTACGGTGGCGAAGTTGGGAATGAAGCCGCTCTCGGTGATGGCCCGCGTCATTTCGACCGCGTTGGCGTAGGCCAGGTCGCGCTGCTCCACGCCGGCCAGGTAGGCAGCAAAGTAGTTGTCCCACTCGAACAGCACGAAGCCGCCCCAGTCCACGTTCCAGATGCGACTCACGGGTGTCAGCACGCGCTGCCCCTCGGGCTCGTAGATGGTGTCCCAGGCCAGGCAGGTCTGGATGGCAGCGTAGACCTCGCCCAGGGCCCCGAAAGGCGCGGTGCGCGTGGCCTGCTCGGCCCGCCGCCGCTCCACTAACACCTGGATCTCGGCCAGGGTGCGCGGGCGTCCGGTGGCTATGCCCACCGGACCATCGAGCGGCATCGACAGATAGGGCCCCTGGGCCGCGATGTGCGGATCGGGGAGGTTCGCGCGGGTGCCGTGGGCCGTTACCAACTGCCCTGGCAGGTGCGCCTCGAGCCAGGCGTTCGGCGCTTCGCCCGCCAGCGTCACGCAGCCGGGCCGGTTCCACAGGATCCCGCCCTCAACGACCAGCAGCGGCGCGCGATAAGGGTTGGCCGCCCGCGGCGTCGCCAGCAGGACGAGGTCATCCCCGTCTGTGGCCGACTGCACGGTCAGATCCAAGCCTTGCCATGTGAGCCGGAGCTCGCTGTAGCTGCCGTCGTAGGCGTGCGGGCCGGGGTGCACCTGCTCCTCCCCGGCGCGCTTGCGGCCCACCTGCGCCTCCTTCAGATAGGCCACGCGGCCGCTGTAATCGCGCACCGCCAGATTCAGGGCGAAGCCCTCCGGCAGCAGTACATGCGATAGATCCTGAACCGGGAGGGTGCCATGGGGTTTGATTTTGCAGCGCAATGGCATGTGCTGGCCGAAGACGTCATCAGCGGGCTGGCCGAGTGGCGGCGGCAGCATCCGCGGGCGACCTTCTGCGAGATCGGGCAGGCGGTGGATGAGCGGTTGGCGCAGATGCGGGCGCGCATGTTGCAGGATGCGGCGCTCGCGAGTACGGCGGCGGACATCCAGGGTGCCGCAGCGGAGGTGCGGCCGGTCCGTCCGCCCTGCGGGGTACGGTTGGAGAGCCGCGGGACCGTGGTGCGGGAGCGCATCACGCAGCACAACCAGACGGTGCGACTGACCCGCAGTTATGGGGTCTGCCCGCAGTACGGCGCAGGCCTTTTCCCCCTGGATGAGGAACTGGCCTTACTACCGGGTGCGTTGACGCCTAACTTACACGAAGACCTGGTGCGGCTGGGGGGCGTGGCTGCCGTTTGGCCGGGCAAACGGCGGAGGTGACCCGCATCGAGCAGGCGCTGCCCGTGCCGCCGACCGGGCCCGCCCAGCAGTTCTTGAGCGTGGATGGGGCGATGGTGCCGCTGGTGGGCGGGGAGTGGGCCGAAGTCAAGACGCTGGTGATCGGCGAAGTACAGCCGGCCGTCATCGAGCAGGGCGAGCGGGTGATGCACACGCGGCAGCATTCTTACTTCTCACGACTGAGCGAGGCCGAAGTCTTTCAACGGCAGGCGCTCCTGGAGACGCAGCGGCGGGGGGTGGAAACGGCGGCGGCGGTGGCGGCGGTCACTGATGGTGCGGAGTGGATTCAGAAGTTCGTGGATCAGCACCGTCACGATGCCGTGCGCATCCTGGACTTTCCGCATGCCGCCGAACACCTCAATGCGGTGGCGCAGGCGGTCTTCGGAGAAGGCACGCCGCCGGTGCAGGCCTGGTTGGCGGCCCAGCTCCACGGCCTCAAACACGACGGGCCCAGTGTCATCTTGGCCGCCGTGCGCACGCTGGTCAGCCAGCAGCCGGAGCAGACCGAGTTAGCCAGCCAGCTCGCCTATCTGGAGAAACGCGCCGCGCCGGCCAACGCCTTGATCGCCTGGTTGACGGCCCGTGCGCCGGGTGGATGAGTTCGCCCCGTCGATTGTCGCTCCCTTGGGTTCCTCGTCATAACCGGTGAGATCTGTCGCCGTCAGTCCCAGTCTGTCAAAATGCCGCGTTCGCAAATGGCGCTGGGTCGGATCATCAGTACGCCAGATAATGTCTCAAGATGTGATGCTGTTGGCGAAATCGGAACGTCGCCCCCATGTCGTAGCGGTATTATAATTGGGCCTCCAACTGGAGGTGCGAGATGTCTTTGCAGCCAAGCGACGACTTTGCCATTCCCGAACAGACGGCGCAAATCGCGCACGCAGCTTTCCCAAACGGCAACTTGTGCATGGCCACGCGCGATGTACTCGGCATCGTTTTCCGGGACGAGCAGTTTGCGGGCCTCTATCCCCAGCGCGGCCAGCCCGCCGAAGCACCCTGGCGGCTGGCCTGGATCACGCTCATGCGGTTCGCTGAAAACTTGACCGATCGTCAGGCCGCCGATGCCGTGCGCGGGCGCCTGGATTGGAAGTACGCTCTGGGTCTGGCACTGACCGACCCCGGTTTCCACTACTCCGCGCTGTGCGAGTTTCGTGAGCGCTTGATCGTGGGCCAAGCCGAGCACCTGTTGCTCGAAACGCTGCTCAAACGCTTCCAGACCCGGGGCTGGCTCAAGGAGCGCAGCCGTCAAAGAACGGATTCGACGCACATCCTGGCGGCCGTGCGCAAGCCAAACCGGGTGGAGTTGGTCGGCGAGACGCTGTACCATGCCTTGGACGTGTTAGCGCAAGTCGCCCCGGATTGGCTCAAGGCCCAGGCCCAACCTGAATGGTTCGCACGCTACAGCCAGCGCCCCATCGGCTTTCGTTTGCCCCGCAGCGAAGCGGAGCAGTTGGCCCTGGCCGAACAACTGGGCCGCGACGGTTGTCAGTTACTGAGCCAGGTATGGTCGACCGCTGCGCCAGACTGTCTGCGGTGTGTCCCCGCTGTAGAAACGCTACGCCGTATTTGGGTCCAGAACTTCTATCTGGCGGAGGAGCGCCTCCATTGGCGGGATGAAACCAACTATCCACCCAGCAGCCAGGCCATCCTCTCACCCTATGACGAAGAAGTCCGGTTCGCCAGTAAGCGCGACACCCGTTGGCACGGCTACAAAGTCCATCTGACGGAAACCTGCGAGCCGGATAGCCCCAACTTGATCACACACGTGGAGACCACGCCCGCGACCGAGCAGGATAACATGGTCGTGGAGCAGGTCCACGCGGCCCTCCAAGAGCAGGGGCTTTTGCCCAGCCAGCATCTGGTCGATGCGGGTTACCCTTCGGCTGATCTATTGGTGAGTAGTCGCGACAAGTATGGTGTGGACCTCCTCGGCCCCACGCGGCCTGACGTCAGCTGGCAGAGCCAGGACCCGCAAGCCTTTGGCATTACCCAGTTCCAGATCGACCGGGATGCCGAGGTCGTGACCTGCCCGATGGGCAACACCAGCCTCTGCTGGTATCCCGACCAGGGGCCCCGCGGCAAGCCCACGATCCAGGTGCATTTTGGCAAGCAGGACTGTCTGGCCTGCACCAGCCGAGCCCGCTGCACCAAGAGTGCGGTCACGCCCCGGGGCTTGACGTTGCAGCCCAAAGCACAACAACTGGCCCTCCAAGCCGCACGGCACAGACAGACCACACCCGAATTCAAAGAGACCTACGCGCTGCGAGCGGGTATCGAGGGCACCATCGGCCAAGCGGTCGACAAGCTCGCCATGCGGCGCAGCCGCTATCGTGGCCTGACCAAGACGCATTTCCAGCATGTGGCCACCGCGGCGGCCATCAACATCCAACGCGTGCTCGCCCGGTTGGCCGATGTCCCACGTTCAACCACCTGTGTCTCGCATTTCGCTGCGCTGGCACCCGCGTGAGCAATTCGCCAACAGCATCACCTTCGTGAGACATTATCCGGTTCACTTGTGTGGGGGGGCGGTTTTCAGGTGGCTGGTAGTGAGTTATAGCAGTGGTGTGCGGGCTGCGGCGCTCCGTGTCCTCATCCCTGCGGCCGCGCGCCCAAGGTCATGTGCAGGGCTTCGCCTTGCCCTGCCAAGATGCGCGCTTGCGCCTTGACTGCGGGACGGCCGCCGCGGGTGCATCGGCGGCGGTCGTTTCGCGCCAACGGGTGGCGGAGCTCAGCTTCGCGCGCTGTCGTGGGCTGCGAGACAGTCAAACCCGTTCCCCGGTAGGGATTCCGCAAGAGCCCCTGGCGCATTTTGCATCAAGGCTTCCTTCGGCGTGAGAGCGCTTCTGTGCTGGAATAGACCGGTTAGGCGCAAAGAGAGCCGCAGCGAACTCTCGCTCTTGCGATTCTGTGTACTCTGAGATATGCTTTGCCTGAACGTACCCGGCTCATCGCGCGGCATTTGTGTCTGGGTACGGCGTGGCCCTCAGAGGATGGTAAGCACGCATGGCCCTATCCGCGGCTCCCGCTCGACTCGCTCCCGATACCCACGAAATCTTCGACCAGCTTATCCTCGAGTCGCTCGGTACAATCCTGCCGGTGACCGTTGGCATCGCCTGGTCGTGGGCGGCCCTCGCTGGCCTCATAGCAAGGACATTCACGGGTTACCCCTACCTGGCCGCAGGCATTATTCTGATAGGCGCGCTTGGTTGTGGGGGGCTGGCAGCCCGGCACTTACAGGCGGCCATTCTGCTGTACCTCGCGGCGCTGCTGGCGGCCGTCAGCCTGATCGTCTACTATGCCCCATCCCCACAAGCCGCCTACCTTTTCATCCCGGTGGTGCTGGCCGCGAGCCTACTGCCAGGCCGGCGACCTCTATGGGTGGTGGCGGTTATCAGTGTCGCATTGGCGCTGGCCCTGCGCGTCGGCCTCCAGCGCGAGTCACTGGCTGATGTGGCGCAGCCGGCCTTCTTCATCTCATTGGCCGCGCTGGTGAGTTGGCTGAATGCCCACCGGCTGTTGACGACGCTGGGCTGGACCCTCTACGCGACCCGCGAAGCACAGAACAGCGCGGCTGAAGCGCAGGCGAGTCGCGGCCAGTTGAGCCGTGTCTTGAAGAGCCTGGATGAAGCTTACGTACGGTTGGAGCGGACCAATGAAGCCTTGATTTATGCCCGTGAGGCCACCGAAAAGGCCTACCGTTTCAAGGCGGAATTCGTGGCGAACGTGAGTCACGAGTTGCGGACACCGCTCAACCTGATTGTCGGGTTCAGTGACATGATGGCGACTGCACCCGAGAGCTATGGCGGCGTCCAGCTGCCACGCGAGTACCGCGGCGACATCACCGCCATCTATCGCAGCGCGCGCCATCTCTCCGAACTCATCAACGATGTCCTCGATCTCTCGCAAATCGAGGCCGGACGGCTGCCCTTGACGAAGGAGCTCGGGGACCTGGTCGAGGTGCTCAGAGAGGCAATGGACATGGTGCGGGGGCTGGTGGAAGCGCGTGGCCTGCGTCTGGAACTCGAACTGGACCAGCCGCTGCCACCGATGCGGTTTGACCGCACGCGGCTGCGCCAGGTGATGCTTAACCTCCTGACCAACGCATCCCGGTTCACCGACCGGGGCTGGATTCGGACGCAGGTGCGCCGACAGGAAGGTGAGGTTCTCATCACAGTCGAGGACAGTGGCCGGGGAATCCCGGCTGACCGGCTGGTGCACGCCTTCGAGGCCTTCACGCAGTTACATGAAGGCCGCTTCATGGAGGGGACAGGGCTGGGGCTGGCCGTCAGCCGCAAGTTTGTCGAGTTACACGGCGGGCGGATGTGGATTGAGAGCCAGGCTGGACAGGGCACGAGAGTCAGCATTGCCCTACCGTTGGAACTGACGGAAGCCGCCCCCGCCGCGATGACGCGACCGTGGGTCCCCGCAACATCCAAGGGCCCCCCAGTGCTGGTGCTGCATGATGACCCGCGTGCGGTCACGCTGCTCCAACATCACGTGGCCGGTTTCGAATTTGTGTTGGTGCACAGCCCGGAGGAGGCGCGCCAGGTTGCGAACGAAATTCTCCCCGTGGCGATCATCGTGGATTCGGCCGCGGACATTCAGCCCCTCGATCCGCCGGACCACGCCGGGCCGTCTGTTTCGCTGACCCTCGTTCGGTGCCCGCTGCCCAGCGCGCGGCGGTTGGGGCTGCTCCTGGGCGCTATTGACGTCCTGCCCAAGCCGGTGAACCGCGAAGAACTGCGGGCTGCGCTTGCCCGACTGCCGGCCCCCGTTCACACCGCTCTGATCGTGGATGACGACCGGGACATTGTCCGCCTCCTGGCCCGCATGTTGCGCTCCATCGATCCGGGCCTGAAGGTGTTCGAGGCCTTTGGGGGGCGCGAGGGGCTCGTCATCGCGCGCGAACAGCAACCCGATGTCATCCTGCTCGATCTGGTCATGCCGGAGGTCAATGGCTATGCGTTCATGGAGGAACTGGGCCAGGAACCGGTCCTCACTGCGACCCAGGTGATTATCGTATCCGTCCGGAGCGTAATGCAGGAACTGAAGCCTGTGACGGGAGAGGTGCGCCTGACACGTGCGGCCGGCTTTACGGTGACAGAGTTGCTGGGGGTCGTGCAGGCGTTACTGAGCGGGTTCAGGCCGACGGCCACAGGGCTCCCAACCAACGGCGCAGTACCTCCAGCAGCCGGGCCTGGGTGACGGGCTTTGCCAGGTAGTCGCTTGCGCCCATCGAACGGGCGAGTTCCGGCTCGTCCAGCACTGAGCACACAATGACCGGGATGTCGGCGGTTTCGGGCGTTGTCTGCAATGCCTGCAGAACCTCCCACCCGTCCTGGTCCGGCATCATCACATCCAGCGTAATGGCCCGCGGCTGCAACTCAATGGCGGTCTGAACGGCGAGCCGGCTGTCGCTAAGGCCGGTGACCTGGATGCGGTGCCCGGCCAGATAACGTTGAAACAGGGCGACGAGTTCGGCATTGTCGTCGATAACCAGCAGGGCCGGGGAGCCGGCAAGGGGCAGACGGACTTCGGCGCGCCAGCCGTCACATATATCGACCACGCGCAGCGCGCCACCCTGAGCATTAATCAGCCCATGCGCGACGGCCAGCGCGAGGGGCGGGGTTTCGGCACCTGTTGCTTGCCCGCTCCCCGCCTGTCCGCCCATGGCTGCGGCGGCCGGTCGCTGCAGGACCACTGTGAGGCTTCCCTCATCCGGGATAGCCGACAGCTCAAGCGGTCCGGGGGCTGCACATTCCAGGCCATAACTGAAGAGGTTCAGCAGCGCCTGCCGCAGCATGACCCGATCGGCCAGGACAGCCGGCCAGACTTCGTGACTCACCTGGAGGGTGGCACCCGTCTGGGCCATCCGTGGCGCGAATATCGGAACGATGGCAGCGATGATAGCTTGTGCGCTCAAAGCCTCCAGGTGTACTCGCTGCTCGAGGCGCGCGACCTCCTCCTGCACCAGGGCCATGCGAGAGGTGTCGGTTGCGGCCTCCTGCGATGCGGAGACGGCAGAACCATCCGGACTGGCAGGCAGAGGGCTCGCTACGGCGGGATGCCCCCAGTTGTCGGCATCGAAGAGCGCATGCCCTGCCCGGTGCTCTGACCGCAAACGGTTCCACAACAGGCTGGCAACCGCCTCGATGCCTTTCGCGTGCTCACGGTACACTTGTCGCCGACTGAGCGCGAGCTTCTCCTGGATTTCCTCCACGGGTAGGCCGTCGACGTAGCGATAGGTGAGGATCGCGCAGGCACGCGCTGCGGCCCCCGGCGCATCCTTGTCAGGCTGCAGGGTGTCAACGCAGTCGAGCAAGAGGCGCCTGAGCTTCTGCGCGCGCGTTACGCTATCGAGCGTTTGGGCCGTATCGAGCAGGCCGCCAAGCGAGTGATTCTGCAGGAAGGCGTAGTCGTACAGGTGCGCCAAGGCGGTGCGCACCGCATGGATGAAGGTCAGGGGCGGTTCTACAGGGTCGGACATCGGCAAATGGCATGGGATGGGAAAGAATGGCACGTTCTTGGCACAGGTCGCCTAGCGGAAGCTGGTCGAACCTGCTAAACTTGCTGACAAAGTCTCCCCTGCTGGCCGTTGTGCCAGCGTCTCGATGTATTGTAGCGAAGACATCGGCGGTTGGCAACCCACGTGTGTTGTCGGAGCGCCGCTGCTCGTAGCGCTTGAAAGGAGGGCCACGCTTCTTGCACAATCCCGTCAGATATTCTGCGTCACCCGTTTCCTCTCATGCCCCAAGGAGGTAGGCTATGACCCGGTCGACCAAGTTGAGCCGCCGCGAGTTCCTGCGCATCGCCGGTATCGGTGCTGCAGGCGCGACGCTGGCGGCATGTGCCCCCGCTGCTCCGCAGCCCGCCGCGCCAGCGCCGGCCGAAAAGCCGGCCGAGGCGCAAGCCGAACCGACCGCTGCCCCCGCTGCGCCGGGAGCGGTCGCTCTCAAATTCTGGGTCGAGTGGCAGCAGCCGTTCTATGAAGAGTTCCTCAAGCGATTCAACGAAGCCAATACCGACCTGAAGTTGGAGTTCATCATCGTCGAAGGCCTCGGGGGAGACTCCAGCGGCAAGTTCATGGCCTCGGTGGCGGGCGGCAACCCGCCTGACAGCCTGCTGGCCTGGGCCGACTCGCTGCCTGGCTGGGCCGCACGCCAGGCGCTCGAACCGATGGACCAATGGCTCGAGTTGTACAAGTTCCCAAAGGCCGAGTACGCGCCCGCGTCCATCGAGGCAAGCACCTACAACGGCAAGCTATATGGCTGGCCCCTGGACTGGGACCCCGATTGCATGTTGTACTGGAATGTGGACATGGTGCAGGCTGCGGGCCTCGAGAAGCCGCCACTCACGCTGGAGGAGTTCGCGCCGCTGCGCGAGAAGTTTGACAAAATCGCAGCCGACGGCACCATCGAGCAGACGACGCTCACCCCGTGGGATGGGTGGTACTTCAACTGCTTCGCCCTAGCCCACCAGTACGGCTCCAAGATGTACGATGCAGCCAGCCGCGACGTCCTGATTGACTCCGACGGCGTCCGCAAGGCCTTCCAGTACGAGAAAGAGTGGGCCGACCACTACGGCTTCGAGAAAGTCTCGGCTTTCCAGTCGGGCATCAGCGCGGCCACGCAGAACACCGCGTTCGGAGCCGGCAAGAACGTCTTCCGCATGACGGGCGACTGGGAAATCCCTGGCCTCAAGCGCAACTCGCCGGACCTGAAATACGACATCGAGCGGCTGCCCATCGCGGCCGGCGGCGAGTACTTCCACTGCGGCTCCGGATGGCCCTGGATGATGCCGAAGGGCGCGAAGCAGCCCGACAAGGCGGCGCTCGGTATCAGCCGCATGATGATGAACCGCGACCTCGTCCTGATGTGGTGCCAGGGCATCGGCTGGCAGCCGGCCTGGCTCACGCCCCGCGACGACCCGTCCTGGGCCGAGGTGGACGAGCACTGGCCAAAGGTGTTCGAAATCGTCAAGGGCTTCGAAGCCTCGACCTGGCTGGAGCCCAGTCCGATTGCCACGGCCTTCTGGAACGAAGTCAAGCAGGCCGAGAATATGTACCTGACCGGCCAGCAGACGCTGGACGAAGCAATCACGACCGCGCAGAGAAACGTCGAGAAGGCGCGCGACGACGCGATTGCAGAAGGTAAGTTCTGATAATACTGTGCGCTCTGGAGGACGTGCTACACGTAAGCTCAGCACGTCCTCCAGGCAGTCACCCGCATCGCCTGCAGATTCAGGGAGCGAAACTATGGCCCAATCGATGGCTGCACGGCCCCCGGCAATTCCTGCCCGCCGCCGCCTCACACCGCACACAAGGCGCGCGCTCCGCAACGGGCTTCTGTTCATCTCACCGTGGATCATCGGTATCATCCTGTTTACCGTCTACCCGTTGCTTGCCTCGTTGTACTACAGCTTCACCGCGTACGATGTGTTCACGCCGCCGAAGTGGGTAGGCCTGCGGAACTACAATGATGTCTTCTTCCGCGATGACAACGTGCGCCTTGCGCTGAGGAACACCTTTCAATTTGCCTTCACCTTCATACCGCTGGCGCAAATACTCGCCATCGGTACGGCGATGCTGCTTAACGCCAAGGTGAAAGCTCTCTCCCTTTTTCGCACGTTCTTCTATCTGCCGAGCATCGTGCCTGCGGTAGCATCGACCATTGTGTGGATCTGGTTGCTCAACCCGCAATTCGGGATTATCAACATCCTCCTCAAATCGGTGGGCATTCCCGGACCGGGCTGGTTTACCTCGGTCCAGTGGGCCATGCCCGCCTATCTTCTAATGTCCCTCTGGGGCATCGGCGGTACGGTGGTGATTTACCTGGCTGCCTTGCAGGATGTGCCCCAGGAGTTGCTCGAAGCAGCCCACCTCGACGGTGCAAACGGTTGGCACCGCTTCAGGAACGTGACGCTGCCGATGATCAGCCCGGTGATTTTCTTCAACCTGGTGATGGGCGTCATCGGCGCGCTGCAGGTCTTTGCCCAGGTGTTCATTCTGACAGGCACTTATGGCGCCGCCGGGCCGGGCAACCGGCTGCTCTTTTATTCGCTCTACCTCTACCGGCAGAGCTTCCAGTCGTTCCGCATGGGGTACGGCTCGGCCCTGGCCTGGATTCTGTTCATCATCATCATGATCATGACACTGATCATCTTCAAGACCTCGGCCCGATACGTCTATTATGCAGGAGAGAAGTAACGTGAGCTCGACAACGTCACCTGTGGCTGCCCGATCTGAAGCAGGCCTCGTGGGAGACCACTTGCGTTATCGCGTGTCCGAGGCAGCAGGCAAGACCGTCCTTTACGTTCTGCTGGTCGGGTTGTCGCTGCTTTTCCTGTTCCCGCTCTTCTGGATGATCAGCACCTCGCTCAAGACGAACCCCGAGGTGGCGACGATGCCACCGACGTGGCTGCCCGCCATTCCCCAGTGGAACAACTATCCTGGCGCGCTTGAGTTCGCGCCGCTGGTGAAGTTCGCCGGCAATACGCTGTTCATCTGCGCGGTCAACGTAATCGGCACAGTGATTTCCTGTTCGATGATCGCCTATGGCTTCGCGCGCATTCGCTGGCCCGGACGCGACAGCGTGTTCATCATGGTTCTGGCAACCATGATGATCCCGGGGCAAGTCACCATGATCCCGATCTACATCATCTTCACCCGGCTGGGTTGGGTGAATACTTTTCTGCCGCTGACCGTGCCATCATTCTTCGGCGCGGCGTTCTACATCTTCATGCTCCGCCAGTTCTTCATGACCATCCCGTTCGAGCTGTCAGAGGCGGCCGTCATTGACGGGAGTAGCGAGTTCAACATCTACAGCACGATTATCCTGCCGCTGGCAAAGCCGGCGCTAGCGACCGTGGCGTTGTTCACCTATCTGGGCCATTGGAACGATTTTCTCGGCCCGCTCATCTATCTCAGCGACCCCGAAAAGTATACCCTGTCCATCGGCCTGCGCTACTTCCAGACCCTGACCTGGTCGGAGTTCCCGATGCAGATGGCTGCGGCGACCATGATGACCCTGCCGATCATTGTCCTGTTTTTCTTCACTCAGCGCACCTTTATCCAGGGCATCGCACTAACCGGGCTGAAGGGGTGAGTCGGAGGATCGATAGGCCCGTCACCCAAGCCACGCGCGGTAATCACAGAGGTCGGTGGCGACTCCCCGTGCCGGCCCGCGCATCCCCTGACGCCTCGCTTCTCAGGGCGGAGCGCCCCCTATTGCAGCACGCCGGCGGCGTCCTGTCCTCCTCCAGAACTTCCAGCAATGCCCCGATCAGTCGCCCATCGGCGCCAAACAAAGTCGTCTCCGGGGGCAGCACGCGATAGCGCCTGTCTTCCTGCGTCTGGCTGGCGTCGCCTGGGTCAGTTTCAGTATACGTCTCGATGCCGTCCACTCGTGGACGACAGGCGGTGAACGCTGCCGGGTGTTTATGGCCGGCGCGGTTGCCGGAAGCTGGGTGACGGGTAGTGGGGTTTAACCGGGGTAGGCGAGCTGCGGCTGTTCGTGTCCGCTGACCGTGAACCGAGCGCACGGTCAGCAGCCTGAGCTGCATCAGCGCGGGTTTATGCGCGCGGCGCACCTCACCGCCGCAACTCGAGCCGTATGACTGTCTCGTACGCTACTCGCAGCCGGCCGTTCACCCCGCGGCTTGACGTGTTAGCGTTGCGCTGACTCGACCAGCCTGAACGCTTGAAATTATTCGTCAGCGAGTTTCTCCCAATCCTCGCAGCTCGGGCCATGGTAACTCCCTCCCTACGATCTCCCTGTACGGAGGTCAACCCGAAATGGATGCCATTGGTCCTCGCCTGGCGACCAAGCCAGGATAATGTCTCACGAAGTGGTGTAAGGGCAGACTGACAAAGCAGTCATCGTGTGCTTTCAATAGGTTGTCACAAACCAGCCTAAAGGAGGTCACACGATGACAACACCGAGTATGACATTCGCCGAGTACCTGCGCAAGATTGACGTCGATCCGGACGGCGACTTCCTGCGCGAAGGGCTGCGCTTGCTGGCGCAACTGGTCATGGAGGAAGAGGTCACGCAGCAGATTGGGGCGGCGCGTTACCAGCGCACGCCGGAACGCACGACGCAACGTAACGGTTACCGGGAGGGCCGGGAGTGGGACACGCGGGTGGGCACGATCGAGCTGGCGATTCCCAAGCTGCGCCAAGGCAGCTACTATCCAAGCCTGTTGGAGCCGCGGCGACGGGCGGAGAAAGCCCTGCTCTCGGTGGTGCAGCAGGCCTACATTGCCGGTGTCAGCACGCGCAAGGTGGAGGCCTTGCTGCAGAGCCTGGGCTTGACGGGTATGGACAAGAGCCAGGTGTCGCGCATCTGCCAGGAGCTGGACAGCCTGGTGGCCGAGTTCCGTGAGCGGCCGTTGGACGACAGCTACCCGTACGTCTGGTTCGATGCGCTTTACCTGAAGGTGCGCCAAAACCACCGCATTGTCAGCCTGGCTGCGGTGATCGCCATCGGCATTTGCGAGACCGGCGAGCGGCGGGTGCTGGGCTTGGCCACGGGCGCCAGCGAGACGGAAGCCTTCTGGAGCGAGTTCCTGCGCAGCTTGGTCGGCCGGGGGCTCAAGGGCGTACAACTGGTGATCTCGGACTCGCACGAGGGGCTGAAGGCGGCCATTGGCAAAGTGCTGAGTGGCGCCACCTGGCAGCGCTGCCGGGTGCACTGCATGCGCAATCTGCTGGCGCACATCCCGCAGCGCGACAAGTCGATGGTCGCGGCCCTGGTGCGCATGATCTTCGCCCAGCCCAACCGCCAGGTGGCTGGCCAGCAGCTAGCGGAGACCGTGCGGCTGATGGAGCAGCGTTGGCCCAAGGCCGCCGAGTTGTTGGCCGCGGCCGAGGACGATGTGCTGGCCTACATGGCCTTCCCAGCCGAGCACTGGAGTCGCATCTACTCGACCAACCCGCTGGAGCGCCTGAACCGGGAGATCAAACGCCGCACGGATGTGGTGGGCGTCTTCCCGGACGAGGCGTCCGTGGTGCGCCTGGTCGGGGCGGTGCTGATGGAACGCGCGGACGAATGGGAGGCTGAGCGCCGGCCCTTCAGTCTGGAGTCCATGCGCAAGCTGACCGCCCCCGATCCTGCCGCGGTCCTGCCAACGGAAGCCAGCCCGCTGCGCCTGGCCCCGATCCATTAGGCCAGCCGGTAGCAGACGACACGGCGCGGCAGAGGGCCCGGCCTGCCGTACCGGACGCCAGGCGTTTGGCGCTTTGGACAGAACTGCTGTGGGCCGCTCTGCCCGCAGGGCAGGTCGCCTGAGCCTGCCCTGCGCAGTTCTGGTTCGAGATGGCGCTCGTGTTGCTCGCCAGCAGTGCACTATCCTCCACTCGAACGGGAGCCATGATAGCTTCGACAGGCGACTCAAGACGGTAAGCACGCGTCACAACCATAACGCACTGCCAGCTTGTATTCGGAAGCACACGGTAATCTACACCACTTCATGAGACGCTAACAAGACGAGTGGCGTGCAAGAGGGGAAAAACGGACCACACGGCTGCCTGGATGGCAGTGCCGTGTGGTCTGAGGTGGGCGGGGAGGGACTCGAACCCACGACCTCACGGATGTGAACCGTGCGCTCTAACCAGCTGAGCTACTCGCCCGAACAGCCGCTACTATATCACAGGGGCCGGAATCGTGCAAAACGCGGGAAGGTCACTCATCGCACGGCCCCATTTAGCGGTTTGGCACAATTGGAGTTATAATTTGTTCGTTGCAGTGCAACCGGTAACTAAGCCGGTCCTTGACGCTCAGGTGAGGTATGGCTCGACGCGGTTACGCGCTTCTCTTTGTAATCATCTTGCTGCTGGCAGGCATTGCCGGTGTCTTTGGCGCCCGGTACCTGCTGACACAATTGCAGAGCGATTTTGAGCCACGGCCGGCCTGGACGCCTTCGACCGAAGTCGCTTCCGGCGCGACGGAGCCGCTCTCGGGCGCAGACACCCCACCGCCATCTAACCCTGCCTTACCGACGAGCACGTTCACGCCGCGACCCACCGGGACCGTCATGGTCGTCGCCACACCGGCTGATGTGGCTCCTGTGCCGCTGACCCCGACCCCGACATTCGACGCGGCCGGTCAGCCTGGCGAAGTCCTGACGCCTGACGCATCGCTGACCGAAGGTACGCCGACCGAGACCGCAACCCCCACTGAAGAGCCGGCCAGCGCTTATCCCTACATCCTGGCCGCGCCCGTGCGCGATACCGCGGGCGATTGTCCCGGCAACTACGTCCTGGGGAAGGTGACGGATCGGGCAGGCAATCCGCTGCCGGATATCCGCCTGAAGCTGGTCGACGAGTACGGCAATGTCCAGTACGCGGTCTCTAAGCCCGGTCCCGCGGACAAGGGGTTGTATGACTTCCCGGTGACCGGCCCGCCCCGGCGTCTCACGCTCAGCGTCGTGGATGCAGACGACGGGCCGCTTAGCGTGAGCATCGAGATTGGCCACCAGGTGGGCGATAACCCCGATGCGACCTGCCATTGGGCAGATTGGAAGCGCCGCTGAGGTGTTTGTATCTGAGGATGCTGGCTGTACTGGGGTTCCGCGGGTCGCTCCGCATCGCGGTCGCGATGCGACCGACAGGATGCGGAACTCCATCTGCTCATAAACTGAGACAAACAAAAGGAGGAAGACGACAACCCCGTCATCTTCCTCCTTTCTCGTCACTGCTTACTCGTTACGCACATCATTCTGGCGGCACGTAGGGGCACTTTTGCCCGCGCAGGTCGTTCAGATAGATGCACAGAATGACATACGCGTCCCGCAGGAAGAGCTCCGGATAGCCCGGGCCGATGACCGACCAATAGTATTGCTCCGTGTCCTTGGTCCAGTCGCGATCGGGCATGTAGATGACCGTCATCAGGCCGATCCACGGCGTCCAGTTCTCGCGCGCATAGCGGAAGGCCCTTTCGAGATACTGACCCTTCAGTGCCTCCGAGATGCCCGCGCCCGCGCCGTGCCAGTAGTAGGGCGAATCGGGCCGGTTGTCGGTCGTCCAGCCGAACTCGAGGATCGCGACGCGCTTGTCCTGGTCGCCGTAGCGCTCCATGACAGCCCGCACGTCCTCGACGTGGCGGAAGGCGAAGAACCGCTCGCCGCCATATTTGGCCTTGTTCGCCGCCGTCTCGTCAGGCGAGATCTCCGGTGCGGCCGCAAAGCCCGCGGCGTGGACGCCAAGCAGGTCGAAGTAACCGTCGCTGTCGCCGCCCATCGCCTGGTACATCTGCTCGTAGAACTTGATATCCGGCATGGCCTCGTTGGTGTCCGTACCCGTCGGCGCCATGCCCGCGGTGATCACCAGCGCCTTGGGGTCGATGCCCTTGATGGCCTTGTAGGACATCTGGAGCATCCGCGCATAGCCGGCCGGGTCGGGCCGCTTGCCGCCCCACTCGCGTGCCAGGTTCGGTTCATTCCAGACCTGGTATGCATGGATGCGGCCCGCGTAACGGCTGGCAACCGCGGCCAGGAAATCGGCGAAGTGGCCCGCGTTGTCCGGCGGATTGCCCGCCCAGAAGGGCCGGTCGGGGTCCTGGCTCACGCGCACGATCAGCTTGAGGTTGTGGGCCTCCACCTCGTCCACGACGCGGTCGGCATTCGTCCAGTCGAACTGTCCCTTGCCCGCACCCTCGATGTCCTGCCAGGAGAACAACTGCTTGACCCACGTGAAGCCCGCCTCCTGGATGAGGCCGAGGTCGCGGTCCGCGACTTCGGGCCGCCACCAGAGGAACGCCTGGATGCCGTAGTCCGGTGAGGCCATCAAGTCGCCGCTGCCGACGACCGGCGTCGCCGCAGGCGGCTTGGTAGTCGGCGTCGGCGGGATGGGCGTGGGACTCGGTCCGGCCGTGGGCTTTTCAGCCGGCATCTCAGTCGGGGCCACGGTCGCAGTCGGCTCGGTAGCCGCTTCGGCAGGGGTTGCCGTCGCTGCGGCGACCACCTCGGCTTCAGTCGGCGGAGCCTCGACGCGTGGGGTCTTGGTCGGCGTGGGGGTGGCTGCCGGCCCAGCCGACCCGCAGGAGGCCAGCACCGGCCCGGCTGCCAGCATCACGATGATGAGCAACCAGGGCCACAACCTACGCAAACTGACACGGTTGATGGACATGGTAAGGTAAAACTCCTTATGAGAAACCGGGTTTCGTGTGAAGCTTCGCTCCACCTCAGAAACCCGGCTTCTTGGAATATCGGGTTTCAGAAGGCTACTTGGGCATCCCCTGGAGCATACCATAGGCCGCGCGGCCGCGAATGCCGAAGGCGGCCATCTCCGAGCTGGGATTGGTCTGATTATAGTTCAGGTTCCAAAGGAACGCCACGCCGACCCAACCCCAGTTGCGCATCATCTCATAGGCCCGCACGATGTACTCGCCCTGCTGTTGTTCCGAGTTGTACGCGGCATACTCGTAGCCGCCCACCGGGTTGCCGCTGGAGGCCCAGCCGAACTCGGTCGGCCACAGGCGCTTGTTGCCGTCACCGTACTTGACCATGATGTTGCGGTACTGCTCCATGGTGTTGCGGAAATAGAACGATGGATCTGCGACGTGCGAGGGCCGGCTATAGTTCCCGGCCTGCCAATCCTGGAAGCGGGCATCCGGCGGATTGCCGTAGCCGCTGGGATGCACCCCGACCGCGTCGCAGTAGTTGCGCAGGCCGGCGCGGTACATCTGCTCCAGGTAGGTCGTGTCGCGGATGGCCGCGGGCGGCTGCGCACCGGTGGGGGTCGGCGCGCCGCTGACGACGATCATGCTGGGACACGCGGCCTTGATGGACCGGTAGGCGGCGGCCAGCAGGCGCACATAGCGCGCCGCGTCCAGCGTCTCATTGCCCCACTCGTAATGCAGGTTCTGTTCATTCCACACTTCGATGGCCTGCACGCGGCCGCAATAGCGCCCTGCAAACTCACCGACGAAGCTGGCGTAGGTGTTCGGGTCCGCGGGCGGCCCTTCGACACCGAGATCGGTGCCTGCCGGTCGCGCCCATTGGGGCGCCTTGACGATGCTGGCAAGAATTTGGATGCCGTTGCTGTTGAACGCGCCGATGACATCGTCAGGCCAGTTGCGTTGGCCCGGCCCGCCGCCCTCGAAATCCTTCCACGGCAACTGGAACTTCACCCAGCTAAAGCCCAGCCCCTTGACGCCATCCACTGAGCCCCAGAGGTCACCGGGGTCTACCTGGATGCCGTAGCCGAAGAAGCCCGGCGCCGAGGGCCGCGGCGCGGCACCGGCAGAGACATTCCGGGCAGCCGCCGGGGGTGCGGCCACCTTGACGACCTGCAAGCCGTCGAGGCTGCCATTGGTCTTGACGTAGGAGCCGGAAATCCAGCCGGCCTTGCCGTTGACGTCGATCTGCCACCAGCCGCCGTTCTCGCTCTTGCCGGTGATGGTGAAAGTCTGGCCAGCCTTCGTGCTGCCGATCCTGCCATAGGCCGTGCTGGGCCCGCTGCGCAGGTTGACGACGCCGCCGGTGACGGTGGCGGTGGGGCCTTCCGCCGCGTACGCGGGCGGCACAGCGGCCAGCAGCAGGCTCGCGAGCATGACCACTGCGACAAACAGCGTGAGATGCCTGTAGGGCGATGAATGGCCGGGTTTGTTGCACATCATGAACACTCCGTAAGATATAGTTGTGGGATCAATGGCGGTGGATGCGAAAGGTCAGCAGCCCGGCGACCGGGAGGGCAGCCGCGGGATGGGCCAGGGAACTGCGCAGGATGTACGCCGGGTTGCATCCGGTGTCCTCTGTGTTGGCTCTGGCTGATGCGCGCGCCAGGCAGCGCGCAATCTGTTAGTGAAAGGGAGATAGATGGCGCAGGTGCGGCACGCCAGGCGACGCGCCGCACCCGCTGATGTCAGGTTACTTGGGCATTCCGGCGAGCGCGGCTTCGGCGGGCCGGCCCGCGATGCCGAACGCGGCCAGCTCCGTTCCCGGGTTGGTGATGCCGAAGTTGAGGTTCCAGGCAAACATCGGGCCCACCCAGCCCCACGCCTTCGCCATCTGGTAGGCCTTCACGAGGTACTGGGCCTGCTCATCGAGCGTGACATCGCGCGCGTATTCGTAACCGGGCACCGGGTTGCTCTCGGACGCCCAGCCGAACTCGGTCGGCCAGATGCGCTTGCCGCTGTCGCCGTTGGCGACCATGACTGCACGGTAGCGTTCCATCGTGTCGCGGAAGAAGAAGCTCGGGTGGTTCTTGAAGCTTGGCTCCGCCGGGTTGCTGTAGCCCATCTTGGCATCGGGCGGGTTGTTGTACCCGCTGGGATGCGCGCCGACCGCATCGAAACAGTTCTTCGCGCCCGCGGCATACATCCGCTGCAGATAGACCACGTCGTCGATCGCGGTAGAGCCGTCGTTGACGCCCGTCGGCGTCAGCGCGCCCAGGACGACCGTCATGCCGGGGTCCTGCGCCTTGATGGCCCGGTATGCCTTGCAAAGCATATCGAAGTAGCGGCCCGGGTCGAGGGGCTCGCGGCCCCACTCGTACCAGAGGTTCTGCTCGTTCCAGATTTCGATGGCCTGCACGCGGCCCTTGTAATGGGCCGCGAACGCGCCGACGAAGTCCGCATAGTCCTGGTTGTTGGCCGGCGGCCCTTCGACGCTGAAGTCGGTGTTGCCG
>JAKPQT010000329.1 GCA_029555885.1 Chloroflexota bacterium
AGAGGCAAAATGTACAAGATCCTCGAAAAACAGGTGCTCAGCGATGTCACGAAGCTGATGGTCGTGGAGGCCCCGCACGTGGCGCGCAAGGCGCGTGCCGGCCAATTCGTGATTGTCATCGTGGATGAGCAGGGCGAGCGCATCCCGCTGACCATCGCGGATCACGACCGCGCGGCCGGGACGATCACGCTAATTTTCCAGGAAGTCGGCAAGTCCACGCAGCAGATGGGCGAACTCAACGTGGGAGACGGCTTCTACTCGGTCGCCGGGCCGCTCGGCCATCCGACCGAAATCGAGCCCTACGGGACGGTCATCTGCGTGGCGGGCGGGGTGGGCATCGCGCCCATGTACCCCATCGCGCGGGACCTGAAGGCCGCCGGCAATCACGTCATCACTATCATGGGCGCACGCAACCAGAGCCTGCTCTTTTGGGAAGACAAGATGCGGGCCGTCTCAGACGAGCTGATTATCTGCACCGACGACGGGTCATATGGTCGCAAGGCGCTCGTCACCGAGCCGCTCAAGGAAATTCTTACAGCGCGCGGCGATGAGGTCAAGAGGGTGTGGGCCATTGGCCCGACGATCATGATGAAGTTTGTCTCGGCCACCACCGCGCCGTTCAACGTACCGACGATCGTCAGCCTGAACACCATTATGATCGACGGCACGGGCATGTGCGGCGGCTGCCGCGTCGCGATGACCGACGGCGCCAAGTTCGTCTGCGTGGACGGGCCGGAGTTCGATGGACACAAGGTAGACTGGAACAACTTGCTCTCGCGCATCCAGTTCTACAAGGCTGAGGAGCAGGTTGCCGTCGAGCGCTGGCAGCACCATCATCACGCCGAGGGCCACGAGTGCAATCTGGATGTTGCAGCGCGCGAACTGGTTGCCTCCGGGGAGAACTAAGATGGCAGAGCTTACCAATCACGAGCGGATGCAGATCCAACGGCAGGACATGCCGACACAGGAACCGGAAGTGCGCGCGGGCAACTTCGAGGAAGTTGCGCTCGGCCTGACCTGGGAGTTGGCGCGGCTGGAGGCCGAACGCTGCCTGCAGTGCGCCAAGCCGCATTGTGTGGAAGGTTGTCCGGTCGGCGTGACCATCCCGCAGTTCATCAAGGCGCTGCGCGAGGGCGACTTCGAGGGCGCAGTGGCCGCGATGCAGCAGAAGAACAACCTGCCCGCCATCTGTGGCCGCGTCTGCCCACAGGAATCGCAGTGCGAGGCGTACTGCATCCTGGCAAAGAAGGGCCAGCCGGTCGCCATCGGCCGGCTGGAGCGGTTCGTCGGTGACTACAGCATACGCGAGAACAGCCATCCACCCGTGCCCGCGCCGCCCACCGGCCGCAAGGTCGCCGTCGTCGGCTCAGGTCCTGCGGGCCTGACGTGCGCGATGGACCTGGCGAAGCTGGGCCACAAGGTAACCATCTTCGAATCGCTGCACCTGCCCGGCGGCGTGCTCATTTATGGCATCCCGGAGTTCCGCCTGCCCAAGAGCATCATCCAGGCCGAACTGAAGAAGGCCGTGGATTACCTGGGCATCGAGCTGCGCACCGACCACGTCATCGGCAACACCTACACGATCGACGAGCTGCTCGAAGAATACGATGCCGTGTTCATGGGCACCGGCGCGGGCCTGCCGAGCTTCATGCGCATCCCCGGCATCAACCTGAACGGCGTCATGTCGGCCAATGAGTTCTTGACGCGCGTCAACCTGATGAAGGGCTACCGCTTCCCCGAATACGACACGCCCGTCAAGGTCGGCAAGCACGTGGCCGTCATCGGCGCGGGCAATGTGGCAATGGACGCCGCACGCAGCGCGCTGCGCCTGCAGACGCTCCAGGCGGAGCGGCACCGGCTCGCGGGCGAGAATGGCCACAGCGCGCGCGGGGAGGTGCATGTCGTCTATCGCCGCTCGCGCGCGGAAGTGCCGGCTCGTGAGGAGGAGTTCCATCATGCGGAGGAGGAAGGCGTCATCTTCGACTTCCTGACCAACCCGATCGCCATCCTGGGCGACGAGCAGGGCAACGCGCGGGCCATGCGCTGCATCCGCATGGAGCTGGGCGAGCCGGATGCGTCGGGACGGCGCTCGCCCGTGCCGGTCGACGGCTCCGAGTTCGACATGCCCGTCGACACTGTCATCTTCGCCCTGGGCACCAGCCCCAACCCCATCGTCTTCACGGATGCAAAGGGCCTGGAACGCACGAGGCACGGCACGGTGGTTGCTGACCCGGAGACGGGCCGCACCAACAAGCCCGGCGTCTGGGCGGGCGGCGATGTTGTTACAGGCGCGGCGACGGTCATCAGCGCAATGGGCGCAGGCAAGCGGGCCGCTGCGGACATGCACCAGTTCCTCAGCGATCCGGCGATGTGGGATATCGGGTGACACACTACACCATTCACTTCGAACCCGGCGGCGTGGCCGTCGAAATGCCCGGCGGCACGACGCTGGGCGAAGCGGCGCGCAAGGCCGGGTTCGACATCAACCAGCCCTGCGGCGGGCAGGGACGCTGTGGCCGCTGTGCGGTCATCGTGGACGACAGCCGTTCCGTAGTCCGCCGCCGCTCCACCATGCGCCTCTCCGACGAGGATGTCGCGGCGGGCTATGCGCTTGCCTGCCAGACGGTCATCGAGGGCGACGCCTGGGTCACAATCCCGCCGCAGGAGGCCATCGAACGCCGCCTCACCACGCAGAAGGCCGCGGCGCGCATCGAAGTACCCTTCGAATATGATCCTGACCGCCACCAACCTATCCGGCGCTACTTCCTTCGCCTGGCACCTCCCGACTACGCGGACCAGACCGATGACTGGTCGCGCGTCACGCGCGAGCTGACCCGCCTCGGCCTGGCCGCGCCGCGTACCAGCCTGGCCGTCCTGCGCAGCATGGGCGGCATCCTGCGCGGCGAGATCGCAGCCACGGATGATACTGCTGTCGCGCCTCCGCCGACCAATGGGTCAGGCGAGGAGGACATTGTCTCCACGTCTTACGAACCATGGGAAGTCACTGCGGTTGTGGCGCTCGATACGTGGGATCAGCCGGACGGCCCGCCGCAGGTGCTGGCCCTGCTGCCCGGCGACCAATCCGACCGCAACTTCGGCGCGGCCGTCGACATCGGCACGACCACCGTGACCGTCTGGCTCGTGGACCTGGAGAGCGGCGAGGTCGTGGCCCAGGCCAGCGACTACAACGGCCAGATTGCGCGCGGCGAAGACGTCATTTCGCGCATCATCTACGCGCGCAAGCCGGAAAACCTGGAAGAGCTGCAAGGTCTGGTGACCGGCACAATCAACCGGCTCCTGGCGGCTGCCTGCAAGCAGGTCAACGCGCGGCCGGATGAAGTCTTCAAGCTGAGCATCGCCGGCAATCCCACGATGATGCACCTGCTGTTGAGCATCCCGCCCGACCAGATTCGTCTTGCGCCCTTCATCCCGGCGGTCAACCATACGCCGACGCTGACCGCGGGTGAGCTAGGGTTGGCCTCGCACCCGCAGGCAGTGGTGGACTGTCTGCCCGGCGTGGCGAGCTACGTGGGCGCGGACATCAGCGCGGGCGTGTTGAGCACGGGCATGGATGAAACAGCCGAGCTGACGCTCTTCATCGACGTAGGCACCAACGGCGAGACCGTGCTGGGCAATGCCGACTGGCTCGTCACGTGCGCCTGTTCCGCAGGCCCGGCGTTCGAGGGCGGGGGCGTCGAATACGGCATGCGCGCCACCGTGGGCGCCATCGAGGAAGTCTGGATCAACAACGACACGCTGGAGCCGGACTACCGCGTCATCGGTCGCGAGGGCGAGAAACCCAGGGGCATCTGCGGTTCCGGGCTGCTGGGGCTGCTGGCTGAGATGTTTGTGACCGGCGTCGTGGACAAGGCCGGCAATCTCCAAGTGGGCCGTTCCCCGCGCATCCGCGAGGGCGAGCATGGCCCTGAATACGTCGTTGCGTGGGGCCGCGAGACCGCGCATGGCCGCGACATCGCCATCAGCAAGATCGACATCGACAACCTCATGCGCGCCAAGGCCGCCATCTACGCCGGGTTCACCGTCATGGCGCAGAGCGTCGGCGTGGACCTGGCCGACGTCTCGCAGATGCTCATCGGCGGCTCCTTCGGCCAGTACATCAACGTCGAGAAGGCCGTCCAGATCGGCCTGCTGCCCGACCTGCCTGCGCCGCCCGGCAGCGCCTCCCCCTGGGATCGCTTCCGCTTCCTCGGTAACACTTCGATTCGCGGGGCGTACATGGCGCTGCTGCGCCGAGACGTGCGCGCACATCTGTCCGAGGTCGCGCAGACGATGACATATCTTGAACTTTCGGCGGATAACAGCTTCTACGACGCATTCACCTCCGCGCTGTTCCTGCCGCATACGGATGCATCGCAATTCCCATCCGTACAGGCCGTTTTGCCGGGCTGAAGAAGGGCAAAGGATGGTAGAATATCAGGGGTTGGATACCCCGTCGCCCCCTTCAGCGCTTGCCAGTAGGAGGAATCGCATGGCCACGGTTGTGGAGTCAGCAGACCAACTTACGAACTACCGCCACCTCGTTACGCTGCCTGATGGGCTGCGCGTCCTGCTCCGGCCCTTGGTTACCAAAGACCGTGACGCGCTGGTGGCTCTATTCGCCAACCTGCCGCCCGAAGAGACCCAGGTCTTCCGCAGCAACATCACCAATATCGAGCTGGTGGCAAGCTGGGCGGAAAAACCGGATTACACGCGCGTCTTCCCACTGGTCGCGCTAGTGGGGGAGCGCATCGTCGGCAATTCGACGCTCTACCTGGGCAGCGGCTTCACGCGGCACATCGCGGAGACGCGCATCTTCCTGGCGCGCGAATTTCGCCGTCGCGGCATCGGGTCGGCCATGATTCGCGGCCAGCTCGAAATCGCCCGTAAGCTGGGCCTCCATCAGGTCATTGCGGAGGTCGTCGAGAGCCGGCCCCAGGTCATCCATGCCTTCGAGCGATTGGGCTTCGAGCGCCAGTTTGTCTGGAAGGACCTCTTTATGACGGCTGAGGGCGAGACGCTCGACATGGTTGTGTTGGTGAACTATCTTAGACGACCGGGAGAACTGTTCTGATGACGATGACCATCGCGGTCGCCGGCAAGGGCGGAACGGGCAAGACCACGTTCTGCGGCCTGCTGGTCCGCTATCTGGTGGCCCACAAGGGCGGCAAGATTCTGGCAATTGACGCTGACCCGTCGAGCAACCTGCATCTCGTGCTCGGTATGCACCTGACGCAGACCATCGGCGACATTCGCGAGGAGGCGCGCACGGGGGTGACGCCCGGCCAGACGCGCCAGGACTTCCTGAGCTACGCGGTGCGCATGGCCGTCGAGGAAGGCGACGACTTCGACCTGCTGGCGATGGGCCGGCCCGAAGGCCAGGGCTGCTATTGCGCGGCGAACCACATGCTGCGCGACATCATGGACGGCATCAACCGCGGCTATGACTGGGTGGTGATGGACAACGAGGCGGGCATGGAGCACCTGAGCCGCCGCACGACGCGCGATGTCGACCACCTGATTCTCGTCAGCGACGCCAGCATGCGCGGCATGGTCGCGGCAGAGGCGATGGTCGGGCTGAGCAAGGACCTGGAGGTGCGGGTCCGCAACACCCATCTGATTATCAACCGGGTGCAGGGAGAGCTGACGCCGGCGCTGCGGGCAAAGGCGGAGGGCATGGGCGTGCCGCTGCTCGCCACGCTGCCCTATGACCCGCTCATCGCAGAATACGACAGCCAGGGCCGCGCGCTGGTCGAACTGCCGGATGACGCGCTCATCAGCCGGGCCGTCGCCGAGGTCGCCCAACAGCTGGTGGGGTAAGCCGCCTGCGGAGGCAGAGTACGAGGGAGGCCTGCATGGGCGAGACGCCAGGATTAGACAGAAAACTGAGGCAGATCCTCGTGGCACGATTCGATGAGGGTGGGCTGAAAGACCTCTGCTTCGACCTGGGCATCGACTATGAAAGCCTGCCGGATGAGGGCAAGGCCAACAAGGCCAGGGAACTGATCCTCCTCTGCATGCGCACTGCTCGCCTGACGGACCTCATCCAGGCGGGCCAGGCACAGCGCCCGGATATCGCATGGCCCGAAGTTGAACCCACAGCACAGCTTGAAGGCCAAATCACCGCTCCTCGCAAGTGGATTCTGGTAGTCGGCACGGGCAGCAAGGCGTTATCTCCAAAGGTCGACGAGACGGCTGAGTTGTTAGGCCGGTCGCTCGCAGCGCACGGCTTTGGGCTGGTCACGGGCGGCTGGGCCGGCGTGGATGAACAGGTCGCCCGTGCGTTCAGCAAAGAGCTGGCTGAAGAGGGCCGCCCATTGGAGGACTTTCTGACACTGGTCGCGGAGCGAGGCCAGGTTCCGGCCTTTCTGGGCGGTGATCTTGCGGTCGTAAATGTCGGCACGTTCGGAGACCGCATCAGGAATCCCGTGCTGCCCTGGGCGGCAACCGCGTTGTCCATCGCGGATGCGGTGGTCGTCATCGAAGGGGCCGGGGGTGCGTACAAAATCGCCGTGGCCGCATTGGAGCTCGGCATGCCGGTTCTGCCGCTTGCCGACACGGGCCGGGACGCGAGAAAACTTTACTGGGAACTGAGCACGTCAAGGCAGAAAAACGACGCCGCGGCGCGGGGCCTTTCAAAGAAGCAGTTAGCCATCGCAGCACGCGAAGCGCCCGGTGTGGTGGAGGATATCATCGAGTTGCTCGATGAGTTGTTTCCGCTCGATGCAAGCCAGGCAATGGAGTGAATGGCGCCATGCGCGCGATGATCCTTCCCGCCATCACGCAACTCGCGGACAACCCGGAGCCGTTGCAGCGCGTGGACCTGCCCGTGCCGGAACCGGGCGAAGGGGAGATTCTGCTGCGTGTGGCGGCCTGCGGGGTGTGTCATACGGAGCTGGATGAAATCGAGGGCCGCACGCCGCCGCCACAGTTGCCCATCGTGTTGGGCCACCAGGTTGTCGGCCATGTAGCGGCACGCGGCGCGGGTGCAAGCGCATTCGCGACAGGCGAGCGGGTCGGCGTCGCGTGGATTTACTCGGCGTGCGGCGCGTGCCCCTGGTGTCTCAGGGGGCAGGAGAACCTGTGTCCGCAGTTCCGTGCGACGGGCCGCGATGCGCACGGCGGGTATGCGGAGTATATGGTCGTGCCGGAGGCGTTTGCCTACCGCATCCCGGAGGTGTTCACCGATGCGCAGGCTGCACCGCTGCTCTGTGCCGGGGCCATCGGCTACCGCTCCATGCGGCTGACCGGGCTGCACGATGGACAGGCGCTCGGGCTGACGGGATTCGGCGCATCGGCGCACCTGGTGCTGAAGATGGTGCGCCACCGCTACCCGCACATGCCGGTGTACGTTTTCTCGCGCACGGAGACAGAGCAGGCCTTCGCGCGGGAGCTAGGGGCGGCCTGGGCGGGCCACACCGACGCCATTAGCCCGGTCCCGCTGGATGCCATCATCGACACGACGCCGGCCTGGACGCCGGTCGTCGCGGCGCTGCGCAACCTGGCGCCGGGCGGCCGGCTGGTCATCAACGCGATTCGCAAGGAAGACCGCGACCGTGACGCGCTGCTGCGGCTCGACTATCCGGCCCATCTGTGGCTGGAGCGAGAGGTCAAGAGTGTCGCTAACGTGACGCGCCAGGACGTAAGCGAGTTCCTGGCGCTGGCCGCCGAGATGCCGATATTGCCGGAAGTGCAGGAGTACGAGCTGGAGGCAGCCAACCGGGCCCTGGTGGAACTCAAGGCACGCCGGATTCGGGGCGCCAAAGTCCTGACCATCAGTCCTTAACCAACAAGGAGGACGCCATGCAAGAGGAACTCTACCGCTCAATCGGCAACCTGCTCGCCAGCGCCGACGCCGACGATGTCGAGCGCGGACTGGAGACCATCCGGGCACACATGCACCGCATGACCGAGGAAGAAGGCAGCCGGTTTCTCGAGATGGTCTCCGCGCTGTTCTATATCGACCCGCTGGACCGGCCTGACCTCGTTCCGGCGCTGGAGAACGCCATCGCGCTCATCGGCAGCTTCGGGAAGTGGGCCATCCCGACCTTGATTCAGAACCTCGAAGCCGGCGACGTGAAAGCGCAGATGGCCGTGGCGCAGGTATTGGGGC
Source organism: Chloroflexota bacterium (assembly GCA_029555885.1). The sequence goes on from JAKPQT010000329.1 coordinate 8,111, forward strand.
GGATGGGCGCAGATGCCATTGCGCCTCTGGTTGCGGAGTACCACCAGACGTGCCCGGAGGCGGCCTGCCGCGCGTTCATCCTCTACGCACTCGGCAAGGTCAAGTCACCGAAGATTATCGACGCGGTGCCCGTGGCCCTGGAAGCCGCAGCCTCGCCCGAGGTCGAGCTGCGCGACAGCGCGACCCGTGCGCTGGGCAAGTTCGTCGAGTCCATCCCGGCCGGCCAGCTCCCCGCCGGGCTGCGCCAGAGCATCGTCGAGCAACTTCAGGTGAACCTGGCGGATGCCAGCCCCGCAATTCGAGCGAAGGCTATCCGCAGCCTCGGCAAGCTCGCAAAATACGGCCACCTGACCCATGATGAGTGCAGCCGCCTGGCTGAGACATGCCGCCATCTGTTGGGCGAAGATGAGCATTTTGCGTGGGACCGCGCGTATGTCGTGCGCAAGGAAGCCAAGGAAGCACTACAGTACACCTAGTCAACATCCACCGAGGAGGAAGTTTCATGCGTATCATCGGCGAGAATATCCATATCCTGTCCCCCAGAGTCAAGGAAGCGGTGGGGTACGCAGTCGATGCTTGGAACAAAGAAGGCCTGACAGACTCGGAACGCGAAGAGCTGCTGACCCGTGCCCGCACGTTCTTTCAAGATTCGGCGCGGCGCCAGGTTGAAGCTGGCGCCTGGGCCGTGGACCTGAACATCGGGCCGCAGAAGAAGAACGGCGTCCGGCTGCTGCCCTGGCTGGTGCAGACCGTGCAAGAGGCGGTGGACGTGCCGCTGTGCCTGGACACCACCAACCTGGCCGCCATCGAGGCTGCGTGCGAGGTCGTCAAGCAGCAGCCGATCATCAACTCCACCTCCGCGGAGCCGGAGCGCCTGGCGAATGTGCCGCTGGTCGCGGCCAAATACAACACCAAGCTGATTGCCCTGACCATGCGGAGCGAAGGCATCCCGGTGAGCGCGGAGGAGCGGGTCAACATCGCGTTGGAGGAGCTCATCCCGCGCTGGGAAGAAGTGGACATGCCGCTGGAGAACCTGATTATCGACCCGTTGGTATTGACCGTGAGCGGCTGCCAGCAATACGTGCCGGAGTGCATCGAGGCGGTCCGCATTCTGAAGGTGACAGGCGCAGATGTGCAGGTCGGGCTCAGCAATGTATCGAACGCCGTGCCCCACGAGATGCGCCCGCTCATCAACCGGGTGTACTGCGTCATGTTGATGGGTGCAGGCCTGGATACGATGATCGCAGACCCGCTGGACGCCAGGCAGAACGAGTTCATCCGCATCGTCGAGGAGCGGGATGACAGGACGGCCATCGGCCGCCTGCTGCTGGCCCTGCACGATGCCGTGGCCGCGCAGGAAGAACTCTCGCCGGACCAGGTAGACTTCTCAGATCCCGAGCAGGTCGCCATCTGGAAGACCGTCCAGATTTTGTTGAACAAGGTCATCTACGCGGATTCGTATCTGCGCGTGTAACAGACGAAGGAGCTTGCATGACAGCCAAGATTATCGACGGGAAGGCAATCGCTGAGGCCGTTCGCCAGGAAGCTGCGGATGAAGTCGCCGTGCTGAGGCAGCAATATGGCACGGTTCCGACGCTGGCCGCGGTGCTGGTAGGCGACAACCCGGCCTCGCAGACCTACGTCAGCTCCAAGGGCAAGGCGTGTGAGGCCGCGGGCATGGGTTCCGTCACCCATCGCCTGCCGGCGACGGCGACCCAACAGGAAGTCGAGGAACTAGTGCGCGCGCTCAACGCGGACCCGGCCATCAACGGTATCCTCGTCCAGTTGCCGCTGCCGAAGGGGCTGAATGAGCAGGCTGTGCTGGACCTCATCAGCCTGAACAAAGATGTGGATGGGTTCCATCCCATGAACATCGGCCAGTTGGTGATGAAGGGCCGCGTGCCGCAGTTTATCCCGTGCACCCCCGCCGGTTGCATCGAGCTGCTCGTCCGCTCCGGCATCACCATTGCGGGCGCGGATGCGGTCGTCGTGGGCCGCAGCAACATCGTCGGCATCCCGGTTGCGGCGCTGCTCAACAACGCAGACGCGACCGTGACCATCTGTCACAGCCGCACCAAGAACCTGCCGGACATCGTGCGGCGCGCAGATATCGTCGTAGCCGCGATCGGCCGGCCCGAATTCGTGCGCGGCGACTGGATCAAGCCCGGCGCGGCGGTCATCGATGTGGGCATCAACCGCATCGAGGACCCCTCCAAGAAGAGCGGGTTCCGGCTCGTCGGCGACGTCTGCTACAGCGAGGCCGTAGAGGTGGCGGGCGCGATCACACCGGTTCCCGGCGGCGTAGGCCCGATGACGATTGCCATGCTCTTGCAGAACACGGTCCGCGGGTTCAAACTACAACATGACATTGACGCGTAATCGCCGGACGACTGCGCCGGGCGATTCTAGCCCCAAGAGCCGAGGAGCCACATAGATGTCATTACGCAGCTATATCCAGGACCGGCCCATGCCACTGGTGTGGGCCTGGAAACTGACCGAAAAGGTGCTCATGCTGATGCGGCCGCTGTTTGAGCGCGTCGGCATGGAGCGCTCCTCGCGCATCGTCAAGCTGCCGGAGGAGCTGATCAAGGGCGCACTGTTCAACTGCCAGGATTGCGCCCAGTGCGTCCTGCACTATTCGGGCATGACCTGTCCCATGAACTGCCCGAAGAACCTGCGCAACGGCCCGTGCGGCGGTGTGCGGCTGAACGGCAACTGCGAAGTCAAGCCGGAAATGGAGTGCGTGTGGGTGGCCGCGGTCCGCCGTGCGGCCAAGACGCCCTACGCGCAGGAAATCTACCGCCTGAATCCGCCGGTGGACTGGCGGCTCAAGGGCCAGGCGTCGTGGGTGACGTTTGCACTGGGGCGCGACCAAGTCACGACCGGCAGTGATACGAAGATGCGTTACGCCACCGAGTCACTGAAGCGCAACGGCCAGGGTGGGCAGGAGGTATCACGATGAACGCACCGACTCCTCCCGTTCCGGCGCCCGCCGAGGTCATCCAGACCGGATTGACCGGCGCGAGCAGCAACCTGGCGAAGGTGCTGAAGGCCGGCCACTTCGCCGTCTGTGTCGAGGTCTCGCCGCCCGTCGGCCCCAACCTCGAAGCCATCCAGCGCGAAATCAAGACCCTGCGCGGCTACGGCGATGCGTACAACGTCACCGATAACCAGTCCGCGATGGTGCACGTCTCCAGCCTGGCCGTGAGCATCATGCTCAAGCAGGCGGGCATGGAGCCGGTCGTGCAGTTCACCTGCCGCGACCGCAACCGGCTCGGCATCCAGGGTGACATCCTCGGCGCGTCGGTGTTCGGCATCAACACGATGCTGTTCCTGAGCGGCGACCATCCCATCTGGGGCGATCACCCGCAGTGCAAGCCGGTCTACGACATCGACTCGATCAACCTGATTCGCATCGCGCGCATGATGCGCAACAATCGGGTGTTCGAAAACAACAAGCAGATTCCCAAGCTTGCGCCCGACATCTTCATCGGCGCGGTCGAGAATCCGTTTGCACCGCCGTATGACTACCGACCCATGCGCCTGGCAAAGAAAGTCGTCGCGGGCGCGCAGTTCATCCAGACGCAGCTCATCTACAACGTGGATCGCTTCCGCGAGTTCATGCGCCGTGTGGTGGACCTGGGGTTACACGAAAAGGTTGCTATCCTTGCAGGCGTCGGGCCGATGAAGTCGGTGCGCGTAGCCGAGTACATGAAGACCGAAGTGGCAGGCATGGATGTGCCGGACGCCATCGTGGCGCGTATGGCCGGCCTGTCGAAAGAGGATCAGCAGAAGGCCGGCATGGACATCTGCCTGGAAGTTGCCGAGCAGGTGCGCAGCATCGAAGGCGTGGCCGGGCTGCACATCATGGCCGTGAACTGGCCTGCCGCGGTACCGGAGATCGTCAAGCAGTTGGGGCTGTACCCCCGCCCGGTCATCGAGCAGACGCCCCCGGCTACGCCAGCCGGTGCGGCCGAGCCGCTGTCGGCGAAGGCGAGCGCGCCCGCGTAGCCCGATTCCCTCCGAAATGACACAGCCCGCGCCTCGGTAGCGCGGGCTTTTCTGCGCCTTCAGCAATTGAGCAGGCGGCTTCTGCTGCTGCGAATGGGTTGCGATTACCTGCGCGATATCATAGTAACGCTGTCGACTTTCGTGTATTCTGTCACCAGTGGTTCTATCGCATCGCACGAAAGGAGGCCATGAGTGACCACACCACAGGTCGAACCGAAGGACTCGTGCGTCAAGCCGGCGAAGGGGATCATCTCAAGCGAGAGTGCTCCCACGGCCGCGCCAGTCACCCCCACACAGGAGGCGCCCAAAATGCTTGCACGTGTCGGTAAGCCCGCCCCGGATTTCGAGGCCAGTGCCTACTTCAAGGGCGGATTCCAGAATGTCAAACTGTCGGACTACAAGGGCCATTGGGTAGTCGTCTGCTTCTACCCCGGTGACTTCACGTTTGTCTGACCGACCGAACTGTCGGCAGTTGCCGTCAAATACCCCGAACTCCAGGCCCTCGACGTCCAGGTCCTCTCGTTGAGCACCGATAGCCGCTTCGTCCACAAGATCTGGCACGAAGAAGAACTCTCGAAAATGGCACCCGATGGTATTCCGTTCCCGATGCTGTCCGATGGCGGCGGCAAGATCGGGCAGGCCTATGGCGTCTATGACGAGGATGCAGGCGTCGACATCCGCGGGCGCTTCATCATCGACCCGGATGGCATCATCCAGGCGATGGAAGTGCTGACGCCGAGCGTTGGCCGCAGCGTATCCGAGCTGATCCGGCAAGTCAAGGCCTTCCAGCACACCCGCGCCACCGGCGAAGTCATGCCCTCGGGCTGGCAGCCGGGCGGGACCACCCTGATCCCAGGCCCCAAGCTCGTCGGCAAGGTCTGGGAAGTCTGGCAGCCGGCCATGGCCTATAACGGACACGAATAGAACCACTACTAGCTGACGTCCATAGCGCAATCCGAAAGTAAGACCTTCGAGGTCGCAGGCCAGGCATAGCCTGGCGCGACCTCGAAGGTCTTTTCTTGATCCCAGATTCACTAATCTTCAGTTGTACCCGGTGTTTCTTGCGTCTCCGCGCGACTAACTACCAGGCTCCGCAGTCGGAAACACGAGCGAAGGATCCGGTCCCAATCGCGGTTCCGCCTCCACCACCTGAATCTCCGTCAGCCACTTGACCCACTTGCCGCCCGGCTGGAGGGGCAGCACCGCACGCACCGGGAACCCGTGCAGCACGGGCAGCGGCTTGCCCGTCTGCTCGTAGGCCAGGAAGTTCTCCTGCGCCAGCGCATCGCCCAGCGGCAGCGAGGTCCAGTAGCCGTCCGCGCTGACCATCAGGATGTACTGCGCGCCCGGCTGGACGCCTGCCAGGCTCAGCACGTAGTTGAGCGGCACGCCGCCCCATGTCGCAATATCCTGAAAGAACCCCGGGCACACCAACTTGCACTCCTGCACCACCTTCGGCATGCAGCGCAGCTCGTCATAGGTGAGACTCAGCGGGCGGTCCACCAACCCCGTGACCTGAAGCCGGTAGGTCGCCAGGTCGATGAGTTGGGGCCGGCCCGTCATGTGCAGGCCGGTGGCGGGGTCCTGCTGCACGTAGCCGGGGATTTCCGCGGGCATGGTCGGCTGTGCGACGGGGGTCAGGTCGCAATCGGATACGATTTCGGGCACAGCGCTCGCCTGTATGCCAGGGGGTGGCGCGGCTGTCGGCTCGGCGGCCGGCACAGGGACGCACGCAGTGAGCAGCGCCGCGGCCAGCAGCAGGACGATCACCGCGCGGCGGACGGCGCACGCAGTCGTGCAACGGCCTCGTGTGTATCTGGATGTGAGCATAGGAGGGCCTCCATACGCCCTTCGCGCCATGCGTGGCAGAGTCGCTACATGCGCGGCCCGATCAGGTTGATCGAGAACTCTGCGTTGCCCCATTCCTCCGCGCGGGTCAGCTTGCCGTTCGCGACGGTCACAATCTCCTGAAAGATGCGCTGTCCTACGCCGATGAGCGGCTCCCCCGCGCTGATGACCGTACCTGCGTCGATGTCCATGTCGTCGGCCATCCGCCGGGCCATCTCGGTATTCGTCGCGACCTTGATGACGGGCGCGATGGGGCAGCCCGCCGGTGAGCCGCGGCCGGTTGTGAAGACGACCACCTGCGCGCCGCCCGCGACCATCGCGGTGACCGACTCCGGGTCGTTGCCGGGGGTGTCCATCAGCACCAGCCCGCGCCGCGTCGGACGGCACGAGTAACCGGTGAACTCCTGCACGGTCGTGCTGCCGCCCTTCTGGATGGCGCCAAGCGACTTCTCCTCGATGGTGGTCAGCCCGCCCGCGATGTTGCCCGGTGTCGGCTGCGCGCCGCGCATATCCACGCCCATGCGCCGCGCCTCACCCTCCCAGCGCGCCACCGCCGCGTCGGTCTGCGCGCCGACCTCCGGCGAAGCTGCGCGCGCGACCAGCAGGTGCTCCGCGCCGATGAATTCCGGCGTCTCCGACAAGATGACCGTGCCGCCGGCCTGCACGAGCATGTCGCTCGCCACGCCGAGGGCCGGGTTGGCCGTGACGCCCGACCAGGCATCCGACCCGCCGCACTCCACCCCTACCGTCAACTCGGCCAGGCTGACCGGCTCGCGCAGCACGCGGGCCGCCGCCTCGAGCATCTCCCGCGCGATGGCGGTGCCGCGAGCGATGGTCTGCGCGGTCCCGCCAGACTCCTGCACACCGATGAGCTCGCAATGGACGCCGCGCGCCTTGAGTTCGTCAGCCATCTCGACCGAGGCGAGCGACTCGCAGCCCAGGCTGACCAGGAGCACCGCGGCGACATTGGGGTGATCCGCGAAGCCCTCCAGGGTGCGCCGCGTCTGCGCCAGGTCATCACCGAGCTGGCTGCACCCGTAGATATGCGGAATCGCAACCACGTCGGGCAGCGCCTGGCCGATGCGGCGCACCGCGCCGTTTGCGCACTGGACCGTGGACATCACCAGCACGTAGTTACGCACGCCCACCCGCCCGTCGCGGCGCCGGTAGCCCATGAACGAGGTGACGGGCAGCTCGCCCTCGAAGGTGGCCTTGGCCTTGACCGAGGCATCGCCCTTCACCAGGGGCACGAGGTCCGCGGGCAGGTCGCCGCGGCCGCGCAGGCTCTCGACGTTGTGCACGTGGACATGCTCGCCCGCCGCGATATCCGCGATAGCGCGGCCGATGGGCTGGCCGTACTTGATGATGAGGTCGCCCGCCGCAATGGCGCGCCGCGCGACCTTGTGGCCCGATGGGATGGCCGCGGAGAGCGTCAACGGCAATCCCGCCACATGGACGACATGTCCGGCTGCCAGGGGCGCGACTGCCTGCAGCACGTTATCGTTGGGGTGCATCAAGAGGACATCCATGAATCTGTCACCTCACGCTGGGATACGCAGACGGTACCTGGAATCGCCCACCTAGCTGGAGTCGAGGCTTTAGCCGGTTACTCCCGACTGTGTGCATACACACCCAAACCGGCTAAAGCCTCGACTCCAATTCTGGCCTGCGTTCTATTTGGCATTCCGGGCACATTATAGCATGATTGGACCCGATCTCAGTGCATAGGCACGATGGAGTGGGACCGGTCTTGGGGAAGGAGTCTCTGCTTGACACGCGAACAAATCATCAAACTCACGAGCCTCAGCTCGTGCGCGGGCTGAGCGTCCAAGCTGCCGCCTGAGCAGCTGGCGCAGGTCTTGCGCTCACTGGACAATCTGTTTCCGCCCGCCGAATTCCCGAACCTGCTGGTGGGGCTGGGCGCGCCGGATGACGCCGCGGTTTACAAGCTCAACGACGAACAGGCGCTCATCCAGACGCTGGATTTCTTCACGCCGGTCGTGGATACGCCCTACGAATACGGTGCGATTGCGGCTGCCAACGCGCTGAGCGACGTCTACGCGATGGGTGGAGAGGTGCTGTTTGCGCTGAACATCGCCGCGTTCCCGCCGGACCTGCCCGCCGACCTCCTGGCAGACATCCTGCGCGGGGGCGCGGATGTCGTGCGCTCCGCGGGCGCGGCCGTCGCGGGGGGCCACACTATCCAGGATAAGGAGCCCAAATACGGGCTGGCCGTCACGGGGCTCGTGCATCCGGATCGCATCTTCGCCAAGGGCGGCGCGCGGGCTGGTGACCGGCTGGTGCTGACGAAACCGCTGGGCACGGGCACCATCACAACCGCGGTCAAGCGCGGGCAGGCTGCACAGGAGCACCTTGACGCAGCCATTACGAGCATGATGCGGCTCAATCGCGCCGCCTCGCGCGCGGCTAGGGTCGCGGACGTTCGAGGTGCGACGGACATCACCGGCTTTGGCCTGGTGGGTCATGCCCTTGAGATGGCCGAGGCTGCGGGCGTCTGCCTGCGCATCCGGTTCCTGGCTCTGCCGTGGCTACCGGGCGCGGCCGGGTATGCGCAGCAGTTCATCTTTCCCGGCGGCACACTCCATAACCATGCGTTCTACAACCCGCATGTCGCGTACAAGATCCCCCTGGCAGACTGGGAGGAGATGCTGCTGCACGATGCACAGACGTCGGGCGGCCTGCTGCTGGCCGTGCCGGAGGCGCGATTGGATGACTTCCTAGCCGATTGCGCACGCGCAGATCAAGGGACCTGGGTGATCGGTGAGGTCGTGGAGGGTACGGGTATCGAGGTGGTATGAGCAAGAACGGGTCTTGTGTCTGCCGATCTTTAGCCCCAAACCAATGGTAAGCAGAATCACTGGCGGGCACTGGAACGTATGGTACTTTATGCCTAGATTCTTCCTCCTCCTTTGCGCACGAACGTCGGGGCCACCAGTCAACCCCGGCGTTCGTGTTTTAACCCCAACTTCGTCAGTCCAAACGATGCACCAGCTCGGTCAGGGCGCGGCGCGGGGACGCGTCAGGCATCTCCGCGGCGTAGCCGATCGGCAGCACGGCGACCGGCACCCAGTCAGCCGGCGCTGAAACCGCGGCGGTCACATCTGCATCGTTGAACGCACCGATCCAGACCGTGCTCAGTCCGAGGTCCTGTGCCACAAGCATCGCGTAGGTGGCCGCAATCGTGGCATCCTGGAGCGCATAGAGCTCCTTGCCGCGCGTGCCGTACTTGCGCGACGAGCGGCCGGGGTTGGCGAAGAAGACGAGAATCAGGGGCGCCTCGGCGATAAACGGCTGATGCGCGGCGTGGGCAAGGGCTGCCCGGATGCGCGGTGCAGCAACCTGGTAGATTTCGTAGGCCTGCAGGTTGCCGGCGGACGGCGCCCGGTTGATCAACTCGAGCAGTGTCTTGACCTTTTCGGCTTCCACCGGACGGTCCTGGTATGCCCGGACGGACCGGCGAGCATGGATGAGTTCGGAAAGCTCCATCGGCACCTCCTCGTGACGTGCGGTAGCTGCGGCTCATTCAGGCAGTAGTCTGCTGTCAGGTCTTGATAGATCTACTATAGCACTCTAGTGGCAAAACGCGCAAGCAGAATCGAAGGACAGGTCCGCCAGCCGTTACGGATCGCTGCAATCGCGCATGAATCCGCAGCGCGGACAGATGATCTTGCAGTGGCGCTTGCTCGCCGGTCCGCCGCACACCCAGCAGTAGTTATCTTCTTCCAAGGCACGTCCATGGTTGGGCGGTCGCACAGGACGCTCCACAGGGCCTTCATCTGGCGGGTCAGGGGGTTCGGGTTGGGTCATCGTGCCTCCCAGGTTCACCCTTGTGCGAACCTGCCAGCCGCAGCAGCACCTCCTGCACCCGCTCGCCGTAGCGCCAGACCAGGAGTGCGGCGACCAATCCCAGCACACTGAAGGCCACCCACACCTGCCAGGGCAGGCTTTCGGCCTCCGCGCCGAGCCAGACTGCACCAAAGAGGCCGGGGATGCGCGCCAGCGCCGCCATTGGGAGGAGGATGCGCAGGGGCAAGCGCGTCAGCCCCGCGGCGAAACAGAGCAGGTCATCAGGGAGGCCGGGTATCAGGAAGAACAGGAAAAAGAAACCCAGGCTGCGCTGGTGGGCAAGGCGGTCGAGCCGGTCCAGCAGCGCGCGGCTGACCAGCCGCTCTACCACCGGACGGCCCGCCCAGCGCGCAAGCCCCATCGCGATGGCTGTGCCCAGGATCAGCCCCAACCAGCTATAGAGGAAGCCGGCGCCCAACCCGTAGATGTAGCCCGCCACGAAATTGACCATCTGGCCGGGGATGGGCGCGACAACCGTCTGCGCGATCGCCAGCGCGATGAGCACGACTGGTCCCCAGGCGCCGGCGGCCTGAATCTCTGCAATGACCTGGCTGCGCGTCGCAAAGATGTGTTGGATCTCGTCCCACCACAGCAGCAGCGGCGCAAGCAGGGCCGCCGCTAGCACGATCAGGAGGAGCACCCGGGCGGCCAACGGCCATGTCGGGGGACCGGCATTGCGGCGGGTCAGGGCATCACCTCACCGGGTTGCGGCCCGGCCTGGCCGAGCGGCAGTACATCAGCGACGTCCCAGGTGCCATCTTCCTTGCCGAACATATAGGTGGCCTCTGTCACGCGAAAGACAATAGGCGTCAGGGCTGCCATGACCTCGGCCTCTGCCTGCCGGAGCGCGGCCTCGTCGTCGAAGAAGCCGAGGGTGACATGGGGCGTGAACTCGTAGGGCGGGGGCGCGGGCGGCAGGCCGAAATGCTCGCGCACCGCCGCCTCAAGCAGACGAATCAGGCCCCCATCCTCCGGCTGCAACCACAGGACATGGCGCGGGGCCAGGAACGTGCCCGTTCGGGCCAGGGTCACATCGAACGCGGGGATTCCAGCCAGCCGGCGCGCCAGTGCCTCGCGCTCGATCTGCCACTCTGATCGGCTGACAAATGGCGGGTACATCACCGTGACGTGCGGCAGAATCGTGAGATGGTAGGGATCGAACCGGGCGCGCCAGCCTGCAATCTGCCCGGTCACCTCCACCGGCAACATGATTGCCAGCACGCCCTGGCCCAGATATGACGGGAAGGCAGCTTGCTCGCTCATAGGAGTCCTCTTGTGAACCGGCCCCGGTTAGCCCACGGGGCCGCGACCAAGTATAATCGGCCCATGTCGCAAACCGCAAGCCGTGCTTATCTCTACCTCCTGGTTTTCACCGCCGGATTGACCACCCTGGGCGTCGAGCTGTCCGCCTCGCGGCTGCTCGATCCCTGGTTCGGCAACTCGCAGATCATGTGGGCGGCGGTCATCGGCCTCATCCTGTTCTGCCTGGCCGCGGGCTATTGGGCAGGCGGCAAGATCGCGGACCGCTCGCCGCGGCTGCTGACGCTGCTGCGGCTCGTGGCCGTCGCAGCCTTCGGCGTCGGCATCGTGCCGGCCATCTCGCGGCCGGTGCTCCAACTGGCGGGGCGAGGACTGGTCGATTTCGACGCCGGGCTGCTGGCGGGCAGCATGGCTGCGATCCTGATCCTCTTTGCCGTGCCTGTGACGCTGCTCGGCTGCGTCAGCCCATTTGCGGTGCGTCTGGCGTTAAGCGACATCCGCAGCAGCGGCGCAGCCGCGGGCCGCCTGTACGCCATCTCCACCGGCGGCAGCATCCTGGGCAGCTTCCTGCCGGTGCTCCTGCTCATCCCCAATGTTGGGACGCGGGCGACGTTCGCGCTGCTGGCGCTCCTGCTGCTGGCCGTAGTGCTGCTGGGGCTGCTGGCCGCGCGGCAGTGGCGCGACGCGCTGGCGGTGACGTTGGCCGCCGCGGTCGTCGCCTGGGTGGGCTTCCGCCCCGCCGGCCCCATCAAGGCGGCGGAGGGCCTGGTGTTCGAGACCGAGTCGGCCTTCAACTACATCCAGGTGCTGGATCTCGGCGTGGAGCGCCAACTCCGGCTGAACGAGGGAGAGGGCATCCACTCGGTCTACCGGCCCGCGGGCGGGCTGGCCGACGGAATCTGGGACTATTTCCTGCTCGCGCCCGCCTTCAATCCGGCGGGCTACACACCGAAGCAGGTGGACCGCGTCGCCATCGTGGGGCTGGCCGCGGGCACGATGGCACAGCTCTACACCGAAGCATACGGCCCCATCGCCATCGACGGCGCAGAGCTGGACCCGGAAATCATCGCGACGGGCCGCGCCTGGTTCGCGATGGACCAGCCCAACCTCAATGCCTACGCGGTGGATGGGAGGCGCTTCCTGGTCAACGCGCCCGCGCGCTACGATGTGGTCGCGGTCGACGCGTACCGCCCGCCGTACATCCCGTTCCACCTGACGACCGTCGAGTTCTTCCAACTGGCGCGGGACCGGCTGAACCCGCAGGGCGTGGTCGCGGTCAACGTCGGACGCACGAGCGATGACTACAGCCTCGTGCACGCCATCGCCGCGACGATGCTGCGCGTCTTTCCAAGCGTCTACGTGATGGACGAGCCGAGCGGCGCCAGCGGCCTGGGCAACACGCTCGTGGTCGCTACGAACCAGTCCACAACGTTGAGCGACCTGCGCGCGAACCTGCCCGCGTTCACGCATCCCCTGCTGGCGGAGGTCGCGTCTCGCGCCGCGCCGCAGGCGCAGCCCGCCGCGCCGCCCCCCGATACGCCCATCTTCACCGATGACCGCGCGCCCGTGGAGCAGGTGATTCACCGATTGGTGCTGAGGTATTTGTTCGAGGAATAGGCGGGGAGAGGGTCACACCCCCCACTCGCGCAGCACCCGAGCCTGGCTGCGCAGATTCTCCACCGGCGTCTCATCGGGGATTTCGCACCCTGCTGCGCTGAAGCAGCGAGGCCCGCCCGCGATCACGCACGAGCGGACCTGCGCGGCGACCTCTGCGGGCGTGCCGTTGAGCATGACCGCGACGGGGTCCTGGTTGCCGCAGACGGCCGCGCGGGAGCCGAACGCCTCCGCAGCCTGCCCCATGTCCACCATCCAGTCCACGTCGATGATATCCGCGCCGCTCTCGGCCATGTCTGCAAGGATGCGCGTCGTGTTGCCGCAGATGTGCAGGCGGGCCAGCGCGCCCATCTCATGCACGGCCGCGAAGATGCGCTGCTCGTAGGGGAGGGCGAACTGCCGGTAGAGGCGCGGGGAGACCTGCGATGCGATGGCGTCGCCCAACCCGATGATGTCGGCGCCCGCCGCGACCTGCGCGCGGGCGAAACTCACCGCAACCTCGGCGCAGAACTCCACCAGTTCCTCGACCCACGCGGGCCGGTCAACCAGGTCCATCAGGAGCGCGCCGACGCCCCGCAGGTCCGCGGCCTCGGCCAGCGCGCCCTCCACCCACCCCATGATGGGCACGCGGCCGCCGGCCTGCTCGCGGAACAGGCGCAGGGCCGCGAGCCGGTCGCTCATCCGGCGGCCCATCTCCGGCGCGACGGGCCGCAGCGCGGCGAGGTCGGCCGGGTCGCGCAGCAGGGGTGTCGTGGCAAGCGGCAGGCCGTCGTCCGGGAAGTCCACCCGCAGGCCGAGGTCCGCGGCCTCGCGGTACGGGTCGGAGATGGCCTGCAGGATGTCGAGGTCGAAGGCCTCCTGCACCGCGAAGTTCGCGTCGCACAGCACGCGGTAGTCCTGATAGTAACGGCTCAACGGCTGGCCGATGTAGTGACTGGCAAACTGCATGAAGATGTTGAAATTGGGCACGCGGTCCACCGGTTGACCGGCGAGCCGGGCCGTCATGCGCTCATAGGGGTTCATCAGGGCTCCTGGGTTGCCACCACAGGCGCGAGAAAGCAAATGATGCCGGCGGCCACACCGTCCGCCAGCCGCTCCGGTTCATCGACCAGGAGCGCCCGATCCGTGCCCAGGAAGCCCAGCTCGATGATGGCTGCGGGCGTGCCGGGCGATAGCTTGCGGAACGCGTGATACTCGGTCATGTCACGGGTGATGGTGGTCCGGTGGCGGGGCAGACCGCTGGCAGCCTCGTACTCGTCCCACAGGCACTCGGCCAGCCGCTGCGAGGCCGCGCTGCCGCCGTCCGGCGGTGCGACCTTGAACCCGCTCAGGTTGGCCTGGCAGGAGTCTGCATGGATGGAGACGAAAGCATCCGCGCGATAGAAGAACAGCCGGGCATCCAGCTCATCCAGCACATCCACGCGCATCCCCTGGCTGCGCAGCCGTGCCGCCGTGAGTTCTGCGATGCGCGTATTGACCTCGACCTCGGTCAGCCCGTCCGGGCAGGCTGTGCCCGAGTCGCTGCCCCGGTGGCCGGCGACCAGGCCGACGCGCAGGCCACCTGTGGGTGCGGATGCCGCAAACAGGAATTGCAGCCACGCCGGCCCGTACCCGGCGCGCGCGACCTGCTCCGCCGACCAGACCGAAGCGATAATCGCCAGGCCGATGATGAGCAGCAGGACGCGACGAGCACGGTGGACAGTTTTGCGGCGCATAGGGTTGCCCGCATCATACCCGTAAGCGGGTGTTTGCGCAATAAGCAGTAGAGATGGGGGCCGGATAAGCATCATTTTTGACTTTTAGCCTTGCTGCGGGTATATTTGGTCAGTCTACTATCATGTACTAGGACACAACATCGTATGAGTGAGCTCGGGCGCCTTTTGTACGAGGCGCGCACGGCGAAACAACTCAGCCTGGCCGACATTGAAGCGGTCACGCGCATCCGCCAGAGATATCTCGAAGCCCTGGAAAACGGTGATTACGCCAGTCTGCCGCGCGGTACAGTCGCGCGCGGGTTCGTGCGCACCTACGCGGCTTATCTCGGCCTGGACGTCGAGGGCGTTCTGGATCTCTACGGCATCGAGAGCGGGGATACCAACCCGGAGATTGCGATCGCGGAGCCAGGCAAGCCGCGCCTGATTGATTACCGGCCCCTGGAGGTCGAGTTGGTTGACCCCATGGCCGGGCCGCGTTGGCTGCCCTGGGTCGTCGCACTGGCGTTTATCGCCATCCTGGGACTCGGCGGCTGGTGGCTGTTGAACCGTAATCCGGGCTGGAACCCGCTGGCAGCCTTTGGCCCTGCAGCCAGCGCCACGCCCACCAGCACCGCGACCCTGTGGGTCGTTACTGCCACGCCGAAGCCCACCGAGACGCCGACCGCGCCCCTGCCCGAGCCGACCTCGGACCTGCTGCCGCTGCCGACGCCCACGGTACAGGCTTCTGCGACGCCGACACTGCGCCCGACCGCCACGCCAGAGTATGTCACTGCGCTGGTACTGGAACTTGTCACCTCGCAGCGCGCCTGGATGCGCATCATGGTGGATGGAGAGGTGGCGGAGGAAGGCACGTTCGAGGCGAACGCCTCTCGCGTCTATGAAGCTGCCGACTCGATTACCGTGCGCACAGGCAACGGCGGCGGGGTCACGCTCATCCTGAACGGGGAAGACCTCGGCGTAATGGGCAACATTGGGCAGGTCGTCGAGCGCACCTGGGTCGTCAACCCGGAAGGCGTCACCGAGACCACCGGCCAGACCGACACGCCCCAGACCACCGTCACGCCGACGCCAGCCGGCTAAACGGTTCCAGGTTTGAAGGTTTACAAGTTACAGGTCGCAGGTTATTGGTTACAGGCAAACGCGCGGTCGCGATGAATCACTCGCAATCGACAAACCTGTAACCTGGAACCTGCAACCATTGATTTAAAGAGCCTATGAGATACTATCTGATGACGCTCGGCTGTCCCAAGAACACGGTCGACAGCGAAGGCATGGCGATGCTGCTCGGCGGCGCGGGTTATGACGGGACCGATGTGCCCACCGACGCCGATGTCCTGATCGTCAATACGTGCGGCTTCCTGGCCGCAGCCGAAGACGAATCCCTCGCCAACCTGCGCGAGCTCGCCGGCCGCAAGCGGCCGGGCCAGGTGCTCATCGCCGCGGGCTGCATGGCCCAGCGCAACGGCGCGCGCATCGCCCAGGAAGTGCCGGGCGTTGACGGGCTGCTGGGCACGCGGCGCTGGATGGAGATTGTGCCGTTCATCCAGGCGCTCCGGGGAGGCAAGGCGCAGCGCGCGTTCGGCAGCTACGCGCTGCTGGGCGACCCCGAACAGCCGCTCCTCGACGCGACTCCGCGGCCGCCGGTGGTCAACGGCAGCGCGTATCTCAAGGTCAGTGACGGCTGCAACGCACCCTGCGCGTTCTGCTCCATCCCGGTCTTCAAAGGCAAGCTGCGCAGCCGTCCGCCCGCGGCCATTGTCGCCGAGGCCCGCCAGCTGACGGCGGCAGGCGCGCGCGAGCTGATCCTCATCGGCCAGGACACCACGGACTATGGCCGCGACGCGGGCCAGCCCGACGCGCTGCCCGGCCTGCTCCGGGACATCCTCCATGGCGCGCCGGATGTGCGCTGGCTGCGGCTCATGTATGCGTATCCGGGCCACGTCACGGAGCGCCTGATCGAGGTCATGGCGAGCGACCCGCGCATCTGTCACTATCTGGACATCCCGCTGCAACACGGCCATCCGGCCACGCTGCGCCGCATGTTCCGGCCCAGCAACGTGGATCGGCTCGTCGCGACGTTCGCGCAGATGCGCGCGGCGATGCGCGACATGGCCTTCCGCAGCACGTTCATTGTGGGGTTCCCGGGCGAGACGGAGGCGGAGTTCCAGGGCTTGCTCGACTTTGTGGAGGCCATCCAGTTCGATAAGGTCGGCGTGTTCACCTTCAGCCCGGAGCCGGGCACGCCCGCGGCTGACATGCCGGACCAGGTGGCGGAGGAAGTCAAGAGCGAGCGGTACGCGCGGCTGATGGCTGCCCAACAGCGCATTTCGTTGATCCGCAACCAGGCGCAGGTCGGCAGGCAGTTGGAAATACTGGTAGAGGCGCAGGGCGAGATGGAGATGGCGGCACAACCGGGCCCTGAAGCGAGGGAGAAGCGCGGGCGACATGGGAAGGCGCGGCGCCAGCCGGTGTCGCTGGCGCGCAGCTACCGCGATGCGCCGGAGGTAGATGGTCTGGTGGTTGTGCCGGGCCTGCTGCCCGTCGGCCAGATGGCCCAGGTGCGCATCTCCGGTGCGTTGGAATACGACCTGCTGGGAGAATTATGAATTACGAATTGAGAATTAGGAATGCCCAACTCTTAATTCCTAATTTCTAATTCGTCATTCCCTCAGTCCATGACCCGATATTCGCCGTCGACGACCTGGCTCGGGGCCGATCCGCTGCGCGGACCAACCGGGCCCTGGCCGTCGCGGTACTGACTCACGATGTCCTTCGGCGCCAACTCAATGAACAACTTGACCGCCAACGCAATGATTGCCAGGTCGTCCAACTGACCGAGCAGCGGGAAAAAGTCCGGCAGCAGGTCCGCCGGGAAGAACAGGTACAACCCGGCAATCCCCGGGATAATCAACTTGTACGCCCAGGCGACGCGCGGGTCCTTCAATAACTGCCACGCCAATTTACCGTTGCGCACGAGTTCGCTCAACACACCTGCCCGCGCTCCGATGTTCTCCGTCTGTTTCGCCATGCAATAGCAACCCCTTCCGGTAACGTATCCTCATTATACACTCACTTAACGTAGTGTATGTCAGGTTTGTTTCAAGTGGTATAATCCTTGCCATGCGCACGCTCCTGGTCAGCCTGAATGAACATCCGCTTGCCCTGCTGCGGGCCATCGCTGAACTGCGCGACGTGAGCCTGGCATCCAACGTGCGCGCGGACGTGGCCGGGCAACTGGCTGCCGCGCTGGCGGACCCGGCGGCAACACGCGCTGCGGTGAAGGGTTGCTCACCGGAAGCTCAGGCTGCGTGGCATGGCCTCGTGTCTGCGGGTGGGCGCATGAAAGCCGCCGCGTTCGCGCGGCTGCACGGCGAAATCCGCCCCATCGGACCGGGCCGGCTGGAGCGGGAAGCCACGTGGCGTGCGCCGGCCAACGCCGCAGAGGAACTGTGGTATCGCGGACTCATCTACCGCGCCTTTGCTGAGTTCGGTGAGGGGCCGCTCGAATACATCTACATCCCCGAAGACCTGCCCATCCCTGAGGACCTGGCCGCAGCCGCGCCAACGCCGCATGGCCCGGCCTTGACGCCCAGCGCCGCGCCTGCCCAGGCCCGCCACGCACGCAACACGCTGGCAGTGGATGCCTGCACCGTGCTCGCCGCCTTCCGCGCGACGCCTGCCCCGCTCGACCGCGCCGGCGCGCTGGCAGAGGGCGCCGCGCGCGCGCTTCGCCAGCGGCTGTTGAGCGATGATCCCGTCCGGCTGGACTTCCTGCTGGCCCTTCTGACCGATTGCGGGTGGCTGGCCGCAGACCGCGGCCGGCTGGTCATCAACCACCAGGCCAGCAGCCGGTGGCTGCGCGGGACCCACTGGGAGCAGGTCACGCAGCTCTTCGCCGCCTGGCGCGACAGCACAGCCTGGAACGACCTGCGCAGGGTGCCTGCGCTGCGCCCCGAAGGCGAATGGCGCAACGACCCGCTGCTGCCGCGGCGCGGCCTGCTGGAAATGCTCGCCCGGCTCGACCCGTCCGCCTGGTACCGGCTGACAGACCTGGTTGCGGCCTTCAAGACGTCCGACCCCGACTTCCTGCGCCCCGATGGCAATTACACGGGTTGGTATCTCAAGGACGCGGAGACCGGCCTGTACCTCAACGGCTTCGAGGCGTGGGAACAGGTCGAGGGCCGGCTGCTGGCCTTCCTGATGACGGGGCCGTTGTACTGGCTGGGAGCGGTGGCCTGCGGCACGCTGGACGAAGCGGAACCGCGGGCGACGGTCTTCCGGCTGACAGCCTGGGGTGAGGCGTGGCTGGCGGGCGGCATCCCGGCCGAGCTGCCCCGGCCCGTGCGCCTGGCCGTGAGCGAGGACTTCACCGTGCGTGCGCCGTTGTTCTGTCCCCTGCTCGACCGCTTCCGCCTCCTGCGCATCACCGAGCCGCTGGTCGCCGCAGGACCGGAGGCAGCTGGAGCGGACGAGCGGCCCGCCCTGGGCAGCGTCACCCACACCCGCCACCGTATCACGCGCGCCAGCTTGGCCGCAGCCCGTGCGTCCGGCATCCAGGCCCAGGCCGTGCTCGACTTCCTGAAGCGCGCGGGCGGCGCGCCCGTTCCGGCCAGGGTCGCAGCCGCGCTTGGCCGCTACGATCAGCTCGGCGGCGCGCTGCGCGTCACCCGCGGCGCGGTGCTGCGCGTGCCGGATGCCAGTATGCTCGGAACGCTGCGCGCCGACCCGACGATTGCGCCCTTGCTCGGTGAGATTATCTCCGCGCAGGCCGTCATCATCCCCGAGGCCAACGTGCCCCGCGTGCTGGCGCTGCTCCAGGACAGCGGATACACGGTCAAACTGGACTGATGGAGAGATAGGATTGAGGATTACTCGAACAACCCGCGCCGCGTTGGCCGGCGGGCTGCTGCTTGTCGCGATGCTGGCTGCCGCCTGGCTGGTCGACGGTGCAGGGAGCGCCGCGGCCCGGCCCACACCGCTCCGGCCGCGGCCGACCGCTGAACCGCTGGTGCCCACGCCCCTGCCGGCCTTCCGCGCGGGAGCGACGCCAGAGCCGATCGGTGCTGAGGCCCCACCGGACGCCGCGCTCAGCGTCGCGCCGGTTCCCATCCCAGAGGGCACGGCCGGCAGCGTTTTTCCGTTCGGCGGACCGGCTCGCGGCCGCGTCGGCCTGGGCTTTGCCACGGGCCTGATCGATGACTACGAATGGGGCGACGGCGCGCCCGGCTGGTGGCTCAACTGGCGCGTACAGCCTCACCCGCCGGAGGTCAGCGGCAGCCGGTTCGTCCAGATGGTGCGCTTCAACCGCAGCACCTTCCGCCCGGACGAGGACGCGCTGGCCGCAGCCGTGCGTGCCAACCCGGGTTCGCTCTGGCTGATGGGCAACGAGCCGGATGTCGCATGGCAGGACGATGCGACGCCGGAGCAGTATGCGGCGACGTATGGCCGGCTCCACGCGGTTATCAAAGCCGCCGACCCGACCGCGTTGATCGCCATCGCCGGCGTCAGCCAACCGACGCCGCTGCGCCTGGCCTACCTCGACCGCGTTCTCGCCGCTTACCAGGCACAGTTCGGGACGGCAATGCCCGTGGATGTGTGGAACGTCCACGCTTTCATCCTGCGCGAAGAGCGTGATTCCTGGGGGGTGGGCATTCCGCCGGGGATGGCAGAGGATGAGGGGATCCTGTATGACATCGACGACCATGCGGACATGACCATCTTCCGCCAGCAGATTCTCGATTTCCGCCGCTGGATGGCCGAACGGGGCTTCCGCGACCGGCCGCTCGTCGTCTCCGAGTACGGCATCCTCATGCCGGAGAGCTACGGCTTCGCGCCTGACGCGGTCGCCGGGTTCATGGCCGACACCTTCGACTTCTTCCTCACGGCTGCAGATGCTGAACTGGGCTACCCGGCGGATGACAACCGGCTGGTGCAGGCGTTCTGCTGGTACAGCAACTCGGACACGCTCTATCCCACGCCGAGCCTGTTTGACCCACAGACACGCGCCCTTACGCCGGTGGGGGAGATGTTCACCGCGTACGTCGCGGGTCTGCCGTGATTTACTTCTCTCCCTCAGCGACCAGTCCCTCCGCGCGGAGCACATCGGGGTAGATGCTGCCGAGATAGCGAAAGACCTCCGCCAGGCGCATGAGGTGGCCGAGAGCCTTGAGGGGGTTGGTTTCGAGGCGGATCAGGCCGCGACCGTACGCCTCACGCAGGCCCATGTTGTCCAGCCAGATGGCGTGCAGCGTGTCAGCCCCGACGCGCACGGCAATGTCAACCGGAGCAGACCGGTCGCCATCCAGCACATAGCGCGGCGGCCGGCCGCGCGTATCGAGCAGCACGACGGCAGACGGGTCGTCGATCGTGATGCGCAGGGTCAGGCCCCGGTGTCCCAATTGCCCCAGCACCTCGGGCTCGGCCAGCACCCGCTCGAAAAGCGCGTTCACGACGCGGTAGAGCGTCTCGCGATCAGGATAAAAAGGCATCGCGCTCAATCCCGCCTCAACACTTCCAGCCCGACCTTCGCAACGGTCGGCGGATGCAGCAGCATGTTGGCATAGCTGGCGTTCGCCATCGGGCAGGCGCACTCCTTGTCGTAGATGGACTTGCGCAGCGCGGCCATGCGCTCCCCGAACCAGATGGGCGCGAGGTCGTAGCCCGTCTCGCGGAGGCTGCCGACCGGCTCGGCGCGGATGCAACAGCTCCAGATGTCGCCGTTGGGCGCGATGTGTGCGCTGGCCCAGCCCGCATAACAGTCAATGACCTGGGTGCGCTCATAGAGCACCCGCTTCGCCAGCTGGTAGTACTGGCTGCGGAATGCCTGCGTGACGCGCGCCAGCCCCTTGGCCGGCTGGGCACGCGCCTGCGCGCTCAGGAAATCGGCAATGGGCGCGTAGGCATCAGGCTCCGGCGTGATGCCCCAGCCGATGGTATCCAGTTCGACGCGCTCCTCGGCCACCTCGGTGATATAGCTATCGGGCTGGAGGAACTGGAGATTGTGATAGATATCCTGGAAGCGGTGCTGGTTGAACCGGCTGACGACCGTGTGGACAGTCAGGATCAGGTTGCGCTGGGTCTTCTGCAATTCCTTCAGGGCGTTCCACGTCGCCATCGAGCGTTCCCAGTTGCCCGGCACGCCGCGAATGTCGTCATGTTCTTCCCCGATGCCGTCCAGGCTCAGGTTCAGCCCGATCTGGCTGTCGAGGCATTCCTGACAGATGCGTTTTACGCGCTCGACCACGCGGTCGGTCAACAGGCCGTTGGTGGGAATTGTGATAACGGATGGGCGGCAGTGGCGGTACGCGCTGATGACCATCTCGTCCAGGTCGCGGCGCAGGAAAGGCTCGCCGCCTGTGAAAGTGATGTAGAAGGGCGTGCGCCCCAGGTTGGCAAAAACCTTGTCCCATTCCTCCACTGACATATCATCGTTGGGCTTGCGCCACACATCGCAGGTGCGGCACTTGGAGTTACAGCGGAAGCTGACGCTCACGACGACGGAGAAGGGGTACATTTTCGGCCAACCGAAGCGCCGAAAGCTCCAATACAGGGGGAGCCTGGGTGCAAGAGAAAGCATCGACATGGGGCCATTATACCGCATGTAGCGCACAGACCGAAGATTGAGGGCCTCCGAACTCACAACACAGGCAGCCAACTGCTCAGTCGGCCCAGCAAGTTCAAATGCAGCACTTTCAGCAGGATCGGAGTCGAGGCTTCAGCCGGTTGGGCTGGCTGTACACGCACACTCCCTAACCGGCTGAAGCCTCGACTCCGCCTGTACTTGGATTTCCCGCACTTACTCGTTACTCATTACTCGTTACTCTTTGCCCATGTTACAATCCACACAATCCTCACATCGGGAGCCATCATGGAATGGTATGCTTACCCGCTGCTCGTGCTGGCGGGCATCGCGGCCGGGTTCGTCAACATGCTGGCGGGCAACGGCTCGCTCATCACGCTGCCTGCGTTGATCTTCGTCGGGCTGCCGGCCAACATCGCCAACGCGACCAACCGCGTCGGGGTCACGCTGCAGAACATCGTCGGCACGCGCGAGTTCCACCGTCGCGGTAAGCTGGACATGCCCGGCGCGCTCCTGTTTGCTATTCCCACGACGGTCGGCTCGGTGCTCGGCGCGCAGATCGCCGTGGACATCAACGAGGAATTGTTCCGCCGTGTGCTGGCGGGCATCATGGTGGTGATGCTCATCCTGATGCTGGTCAAACCGGAACGCTGGCTCATCGAGCGGGTCCAGCCCGGTACGCGGCGGCTGTCCGTGCTGCAAGTGCTGGCGTTCTTCGCCATCGGCATCTACGGCGGCTTCCTGCAGGCAGGCGTGGGCATCTTCCTGCTCGTGGCGCTGGTGCTCGGCGCGGGCTATGACGTGGTGCGGGCCAACGCGGTCAAGGTCCTCATTGTGCTGGTGCTGACCTTAGCCGCACTGATCGTGTTCTGGGCCAATGCCAAGATCGAGTGGCTGCCGGGGCTGGTGTGCGGCGCAGGCAACATGATCGGCGCGTGGCTGGGCACCCACTTTGCCGTGCGCAAGGGCGTGGTGTGGGTGCGCTGGTTCGTGGTGGTCGTGGTGCTGGCGTCGGCCGCGCAGTTGCTGGGGGTGTTTGAGTGGATCGGGCGGCTGCTAGGCTGAGCCTAGCCGCCGCTGATGAGATGGATGGCCTGCATCTCAGCCCCGTCGGGCACCTCGGTCGTGGCGAAGTCCTTGCGCAGCACGACCTGGCCGTCAATCTTGACGACGATCATGCGAAAGCTGAACTTAAGCGCGGTGAGCACGTCCTGCACGGTCATGCCGGGCCGGTATTCGACGTCATACTGATTGTTGACGCGGATCATGCGGGGTCCTCTTCGGCCTGGCCGCTGACATTATAGGCAGCCAGTTCTTCCCGGACGACGCGGCGCAGGATCGCCTCAAGGGGTTCCCGCTGGCGCTGCATGTACTCGCGCAACACTGCGTTCATCATTGCCTGATAGCTCCCGCCGCCGGCCGCATCAACCCGATCACGGAACCAGTCCAGGACATCCTCATCAATGCGTATCGTGATGCGCGTTTTACCCGCTGGCAGCGGATCGAGTGCTCCGCGCTTGCCAGCCCCTGTAAAGTCATAATGATCCTTCATCATTCACCTTCGTAGTACCTGCGTTCCTGCCTGTCAGCTTTCCGGGCAGAGATGATTCGTATTCGTTCCTGGCGCTACGTCAATATGACAACGAGCACGATACCCGTATCATCCATCCCAAGAGCGACGAACCTCTCTTCGAATGGAAACGAATCCGCTTCGACATACAGCTAATCGTCGCCGAATATCTCTGCGGCGCGAGCAAAGCGGATGCCGTGTTTCTCATAGTTGGCCTCAGCCTTTTCCGGGTCCCACTCATATTCGCGCCCCGGATTGTATGTACGATTGTACACCGTTCCCCTCGACTTGGCAAGTGATTGAATAACAAGTCGAGGGAGCAGGCGCCTGCTCCCTCGACAGATCCAGCCTAATCAGACCTCGGAGATCTGGCGACCTGCGAGATCTCTCTAAGAGCTCTAACTATGCGCTTCCACCAGCGCGACCACATCGGGAAAGTCGATCCCCAGCTCGCGCAGCTTCGCCACGGTCGGGATGCCGTTGCTGTTCCAGCCGCGACGGGCATACACTGCGTCGATCAGCCCTTCGTACTGCGCCTCGCGATACTTGCGCAGCGCGGCCACCTTCTCCCGCGTGCTCATGCCCGCCGGGTCAATGCCCGCCTCCTCGCGCAACTGCTTGTCGTAACGCTCCGCGCGGCTCTCGTACTCCTCGACGGTGACCGGCCCGGCGGAGCGGTAGGGAATCGCGTCATGTGCGCGGGTGCCCGCGCCCGGCACGCTGGCGCCCATCTTCAGGTTGAACACGCGCTGGAAGTTGTAGACCCGCTCCGACATCGTGATCAGGTCTTCTTTGGTCACTTCGCGGCCGGTCGTGCCGGAGAACAGCGCCACGTAGTTCGCCACGTGCTCGGGCACTTTGGCCGGCTCGTCGGTCAGCGCGTTGTCCGCCGGCTCGATATCGTTCCATGGGAGCTTGCACAGCCCGTTCAGCCCGAACCACGTCCGCCACATGGGGAAGTAGTGCAGCGCTTCGGCCTTGTCCTCGAACGTGGGAATCTGGTTGTTCACCATGTCCATGAAAATGAGCCAGGCCTCGTCGTGCTGCGCGCCCTTGTTGGTCATGCCATAGCCGCCCTGCTGCGCCAGGCTCTCCTTCGTCATGTACTCGGAGTACTCCATCCCCTTGTTTTCCATGCCGATGTCCTGCAGGAAAGCCGGGTCCGCGCCGAAGTGCTCGGCAAAGTACGCCTTCATCGCGCGCACACCCATGCCGGCAATCAGGCCAAACCCCTCGCCACGCGCCATCTGATGCAGCAGTTCCAGCGCAGCGTCGGCGTTGCCGAAGCGCAGGTCCAGGCCGCCGGTCTTTTCCCCGTCCAGGATGCCCGCCTCGTAACACTCCATGCAGAATGCCGTCAGCGTGCCGAACGAGATGCTGTCGATGCCGTAGGTGTCGCAGTAGAAGTTCAGCTCGATGATGTCCGGCGGGTTGAAGATGCCGATGTTGGACCCGCAGCCCGCGACCGTTTCGTACTCCGGCCCGTCTACCGTAACCACATCGCCGGCGTACGGCCCAGTGCGGACGCGATAGCCGTCCACCCCCTTCGAACAGGCCATCGTGCAGCCGTAGATGCACGAATCGGGGTGCGTCTGCGTGAAGATACCGTCCCACACCTTCGAATCGATCTTCGGCGTGTCAGGATGCGCGCCGAACTTGAAATTGTGGACGGGCAGCAGGTCGTAGTCATTCATGATTTCGACCAGGTGCGCGGTGCCTACCCGCCGCATTCGGTTCTGCTCATCATCCAGCTCGACGATCTCCCGGTTGATGCGCTGGCCGACCGCGCGGATGCGCTTGATGTCCACCGGGTCGTTGGCCTCCGCCTTGAGGCCGGTCTTGCGCACCACGATGGCCTTGATCTTCTTGTCGCGCAGCACCGTGCCCAGCCCGCCGCGGCCCGCCTGCTTGACGCGCACCTTGCCGCGCTTCGGGTCGTACCAGCTCACGTTGAGACAGCCGATGCGCGTGTGCTCGCTGCCCGCGCCCGCAGAGACCACGGAGATATTGCGCTTGTCGGCATCGCTCTCCGCATACAGCGCGTGCATCTGCTCGGCCAGGATGTGCGTGTTGACGGCCTCGGCGGGCGCAGCCTCGATGGTCACGCGGCCTTCGTCGCCGTCGATGACGATCACGACTTCCTCACCGGCCTTGCCCTGCACCTCCAGCGCGTCCCAACCCGCAATCTTCAGCAGGGGCGCGAAGTAGCCGCCGACGTTGCTGTCCACGACGATGTTGGTCAGGGGAGAGATGCCGACGACGAGGGACTTGCCCGTGCCGGGATAGAGGATGGCGCCGGCCAGCGGACCGGAGGCGATGACCAGCTCGTTCTCGGGGTCGTTCCACTTCGTCGTGCCCGACACCGCATGCCAGAGCCGCCACAGCCCGAACCCCTTGCCGCCGACGAAGATGTCCTTCATCTCCTCCGTGACGGGGCGCGACTCGATGTGGCCGGTGGCGAGGTTGACGTAAAGGGTCTGTCCTGCGTAGCCGTGGCGCACCTTGGGCGTGATGTAGGTGAATTCAGCCAGGGTGCGATGAGTCTGGCGGAGTTGGATAACTGTGTCAGGAGTCAACATTGACGCCTCCTTATGCTGTGAATTTTCGAATCGATGCCAGTCTACCAGACAATTATGGAGGAAAACAAGCTTCCTGACCATGACGCAGGTCATGGCTGTCATGCAGCGGCAACTGCACCAGGAATTCCAACGTTCGGTTCGTTTGGCGTGCTTTGCGTCTCGGCGTGAGCTGCCGGGGTCACACGACCTCGAACCGGAAACGGCGGCGGAAGCGCCGCAGCACCCGCAGAATCGATCCGCCGAACAGGAGGATGAGCAGGGCATTGCCCACGGCCCGCGCAACGTCCCACCACAGCGAGGTTGCCACGTAAAAGACCAGGTAGTTGCGCAGGGTCGCCCAGATCGCCATGCCCGGCTGCCAGGTGGTATTCGCCGGGTCGCTCAGCGCGGGGCCGGCCGCGCCGCCGGCCAGGAAGGGCCAGAACCAGATGTTCATGATGGCGCCGAAAATGAGCCCCAGGACGCCCCCCCAGACGGCCAGCATGACCGGCTCCCAGCGGCGGCGCTCGGGCAGTTGGGGCAGCCAGCCGGAGAGCAGCCCCATCCAGCCGGTCGCAAACATCTGGTAAGGGAGCCACGGCCCCACGCCCCCGCCGATCAGTGCAGACACCAGGAGCGACAGCACGCCCAACAGGAAGCCGAACGTCGGGCCGTAGCAGTAACCGGTCAGGATGGGCAACACGAAGATGGCGTTGAACCCGGCCGGGCCGGGCACGGCGCGCAGCACGGCATTGGCCGCAGTCAGGACGCCGAGCACGGCGACCAGCTTGCTCGTCATCTGCTGGCCGGTCATGCTGGTAAAGACCGCGACGAGGCACAGCCCCAACAGCACGACCGTCAGCAGCGGGGCATCGTTGGCATGGGCCATCGGCCCGGACTGCGGCGCCGCGGGCAGGAAGAAGGGATAGAGGAATGCGCCCAGCCCCAACAGGCTAGCAACCACCAGCACTGCGCCCGACACGACCGCGCTCGACCTGCTCGCCAGCCTATCCCCTAAGGACACCACAATCTTCCTTCTTCAATCTGCAATCTTCAATCTTCAATCCGTAATCGTCCACCGCCCGCAGCACATCCTCCACGACGAGGAAGCGCGGGTCGCGGAACAGCTTGTTGACCTGCGAGGCAAAGACCTGCGAATCGCTCATCACCTGGCGCGCGGGGCCATCCACGATGACCTGCCCCTCGGCCAGCAGCGCGACCCGGTCCGCGCACGCCGCGGCCAGCTCGACATCGTGCGTCGCCATGACGATCGTCTTGCCCTCTGCCTTCAGCCCCAGCAACAGGTCGGCCAGCGAACGCTTCTGCGCATAATCCAGCCCGCGCGTCGGCTCATCGAGCAGAATGATCTGCGGCCCCGCTACCAGGATAGCGGCCAGCGCCGCGCGTTGCTGCTCGCCGCCGCTCAGGTCACGCGGGTCGCGACCGGCCAATTCGGCCAGCCCCAGCCGCGCCAGCAGCGCCCGGTCGCCGTCGGGGTCCGGCGGCAGGCCGTGCGACTTGCGCGTGAAAGCCAGCTCGGCGGCCAGCGTCTCACCGAAGAGCAGCGCGCCGGGGTGCTGCGGCACATAGCCGACATGCCGGATAATCTGGTCCATGTCTGCGCGCTGCGTGTCCAGGCCCGCGATGACCACCCGGCCATCGTCGGGCCGCAGCAGGCCCACCATCTGCTTGAGCAACGTACTCTTGCCGGAGCCGTTCCGCCCCATCAGCGCGACGAACTCCCCGCCGCGCACGTCGAGGCTGGACCCGCGCAGCGCGCGGTGGCCGTCATACGCATAATACACATCGTGCGCAGTGATGGCCTCTGGTCCGGATGTGACACTATCACCGGCGGCAGGCAGCGGGGCGGACGCGAGCTGCGCGCTCAGCGCGCGCGCAAACGTGCGGCCTTCCTTGATGGTCAGCGGCAGCGGCTCCCACCCCAACCGGCGGCCCAGCTCGACGAGCGGCGGAACCAGCGGCAGTTGCGCCAGCACCGCCCGCGGCTCCCCGATAACCGGCGCAGCGCCGAGCGCAGGCAGATAGAGGATGCGATCCACGTACTGCGCGACGCGCTCCAGCCGGTGCTCGCTCAGGATGACCGTCAGCCCCAGGTCCTCGTTGAGATGCCGCAGCGCCACCAGGACTTCCTCCGCGGCCTGTGGGTCGAGCTGCGAGGTCGGTTCATCCAGCACCAGCACTTCCGGCTGCAACGCCAGCACGGCGGCGATGGCAACGCGCTGCTTTTCGCCGCCGGAGAGGGTGTTGATGCGCCGGTCGCGCAGCTCCGTAATGCCCATCTGGTCGAGCACTTCCTCGACGCGCTTGCGCATCGTCGCCTGCGGCAGCGCGAAGTTCTCCATCGCGAAGGCCAGCTCGTCCTCCACGGTGTCCACGACGAACTGCGCCTCCGGGTCCTGAAAGACGAACCCGACTAGGTCGGCCATGCCCTTCGGCGCCAGCGCGACAGGGTTGCGGCCCATCACGTCGATCGCACCGGCCCACTGCCCGCCGTAGAAATGGGGCACCAGCCCGTTGAGGCTGCGGAGGAACGTGGATTTGCCCGCGCCGGAAGGGCCCACGACCAGGACGAACTCGCCGGGGTGCAGCTCGACGGAGAAGTCAGCCAGCGCAGGGCCGGTCTGGTCGGGATAGGTGTACGTGACGTGCGAAAGGGTAATCACCCGCTTAACCTCGACAGATCATTGGACCGCACACGCTTTTCCGGCTGCTGCAGCAGGCCGGGCACGGCCACGAGCGCCACGAGCACGCCGAGCAGCGGGTCGAACGCCGGCCACGGCGAGTAGGGCGGATAGGGATAGTAGGAGAGCGCATCCGGCCGGAGCAGCCAGGCGGCCAACCAGCCCACGGCGGACAGCAACCCCGCGGCCAGCACGACTCGGTCCAGCCGCTGCCATGCCCAGCGGTGATAACGTGACCGCTTGACGCGGCGGCCCTGATCCCAGAAGCTCCAGAGCAGGAGCACGACTCCGCCGGCCACGAGCGCGCCGCCCCACACCCGCCAGTCGGGCCAGAAGCCGAGGCCCGTCAGCCCGAAGCCCAACGCGCCGAGCCCGCCCAGGATGGCCGTCTGGTTCGCCAGCCGCTGACGCGGAGTGCCGATCACGCTCTGCCCGCCGAAGCCGCGCGCCTCCATCGATTCCGCCAGTTGCATCGCACGTTCGAGCGATGTGACCAGCAGCGGCAGCAGCAGCGGCAGCAGGTCACGGATGCCGCGCACCTTATGGCCGCGCACCTGCTGCGCCTCCCGGATGGTCTGCCAACTGGCGACCATCTGCGGGACAAAGGCCACTGCGATCCCCGCGACGACGCCCGCCTGGTAGATGAAGGCCGGCGTCATGCGCAGCAGCCGCGCCTGGTCCACCGCGATGTTGAAGGTGGCAAACACCATCAGCAGCGAAATCAGCGCCAACCCGCCGGTGACGCCGTAGAGGATGGCTTCCAGGGTGATGGGGCCGCCGATGACCGGCCACGATGCCGGCAGGCGGAACAGAACGACCGTGCCGTAATGCGACGTGAGGGCGGTGAACGGGATGGTGAGCAGCCACAGAGTGACGCCGAAGCGCACGAACGCCCCCCAACTGTGCGCGATGGGGTTGGCACGGCCCAACGCCAGGTTGGTGACGCAGACGGCCAGCAGCAGCAGGCTCAGGTAGAGCGGGTTGCGCGTGGAGAGCGCCGGCAGCGCAGCCGCAGCCAGCCAGACGAGCCAGGCGACGGGATGGTAGGTGGATCGCACGATGGCTGCGCCGCTTACCTTTCCACGCCGGTGCTCGCTTTGCGCCGGATGACCCAGACACATGCCCCTGCCAGCGCAGCCGCCAGGATCAGGTAGACGGCATAGCCGGGCAGCAGCGTGACGCTGAACGAACGATCCACGACCGGCAGCAGCGGCGGCGGACCGGATGTGGTCGTCTGTGCGGCACCCTGCCCACCAGCCGCGGCGGCCGCATCCGCCGGCAGAGCGGCGCGCGCAACGAGCAGAGGGGTGGGCGTCGGGCGGCCCTCCGCACCGAGCGCGCGGCGCGGGCGCGGAGTCAGCGTAGCTGTGGGAGCGAACGTGAAATGCACCGTGGGAACCGCCAGGGCCGTGGGCGACGCGGCGAACACAGCACCGGACGCGTCATCGCTGGTGCTCACAGCCACCGTGGCAGGCGCGACCGGCTGCTGCGGCAAGAGCGACGCGTCGGGCACCCTGAACTGCGCCGGTGTCGAACTCGACAGCACTGCGCCGGGCTGCAAGGGGGGCACACCGGTGGATGGCGGCTGCATATCTGTGCCTGTGACTTCGACCAGGATTTCACGGGTCGTCTGTCCGGTGCTATTGGCCGCGACCAGCACATAGCGCTCGGTTGTTTCAGGGCAGACCTCCAGCCATTCCTGGCCGGTGACGGCCTGACCATTCAACGTGACCTCCGTGGCATCCCACGCGACCCAGCGCAGGACGGTGCAGGCGCCCCAGGCAATGGGCGAGCTATCCACGCTGAACGTGACCTGCGGCAGAGGCAGCGCCTCGCCAGCTTGGCCGCTCGGCGTGGTGGCCTGGGCAACCGGCGCTGTTGCGGTGGCGGTTGCCGTAGCCGTCGCGGTGGCAGTCGGCGGTATGCCGCTCACGCAGATCTGGTCATAGGTGTAAGCAGGCGGCGGCACTGCTGAAACTAAGTTGCCTGGACCCCAGGAAAAACCAAAGACATCACCAGGAGCGACAGGAATGTAGACGATATCGGGATACTGATACCACCACTGGCCGCTCTCCCACTTGAAGTACGACCAGTAGGTCGGAGGATCGGTGTTCCACCCACACCGGCAGTTATCGATGGAGCAGCCCGTGTCGTTGATGCTGCAGATGAGGCTGTCTTCATCCATTTGCACAGTGAGACTGGCACGAAGCAGCAGGTCGTCGAGATAAAACTCCGGCTCGGTGAAGGAGATGCACTGCGTGTAGACGCTGTTATCGCTGAAGCGCACGACCAGTGCAGCACGGTTGCCGCCCGTCTGATAGCGCGACGAGGCCGCAGCCTCCGGTGAGCGCACCCATACGCTCACGAAGGCCGCGGCCATCACCAGGAGTCCCACACCTACGACACGCTTGATTGACATGACATCATGTAACAAGTCCCATCGCCGCGAGCAGAGGCATCCTGCGACTACGAACGTTGCCGATCCTTGCGCAGGGGCCGCTTATCCCGTGGTTGCACTCAGCGCCGCGCGCGCTGCACGTACACCGCCACACCGGCCACGCCACCGGCCAGGATCAGAAAGGTCATCGGCTCAGGAATCGACGGGCCGGCCGGGCTCGCCGGCTCCGGCGCGGCGG
>JAKPQT010000342.1 GCA_029555885.1 Chloroflexota bacterium
GACATGAAGGGCCGCGAGGCGATCCTGAAGGTGCACGTGCGGGGCAAGCCGCTGGAGCCGGGAGTGGACCTGGAGACGATTGCGCGCGGAACGCCGGGCTTCGTCGGCGCGGACCTGGAAAACCTGGTCAACGAAGGCGCGATCCTGGCCGCGCGGCGCAACAAGCGCAGCATCGGCATGTCCGAGCTACAAGAGGCTATCGAAAAGGTCATCGCCGGGCCGGAGCGCCGCTCGCGCATCATCTCCGCGAAGGAAAAGGAAATCATCGCCTATCACGAGACCGGCCATGCGCTGGTGCGGCGGATGCTGCCCAAGACCGACCCGGTTCACAAAATCAGCATCGTCAGCCGGGGCATGTCGCTCGGTTACACGATGGCGCTGCCCGAAAACGACCGCGTCCTGGTCAGCCGGACGAAGTTCGAGCACGACCTGAGCGCAATGCTGGCTGGCCGCGTGGCCGAAGAAATGATCTTCAGCGATGTGACTAACAGCGCGGTGGATGACCTGGACAAGGTGACGAAGATTGCGCGGGCCATGGTCACGCAGTACGGCATGAGCGACAAGCTGGGGCCGATGGTCTTCGGCCAGCGCCACGAACTGATCTTCCTGGGCCGCGAGATCGGAGAGCAGCGCAACTACAGTGAACAGGTCGCGCGGGAGATCGACAAAGAGGTCAACCGCATCGTGACCGAGGCATATGATCGAGCGCGGGACATCCTGACCCGCTACGCCGACCTGCACCAGGCCATCGCGAAACAGCTCATGCAGGTGGAGACGCTCGATGCCGAGGCCTTCGAGGCCTTCTTCCAGGGTCTGCCGGGCATCCCGCCGCGGCAGGAAGACCCGCCGCCTGCACCGGAGGCCTTGCGGCAGGGCCGACCGGCTGCGCCGCAGACGCCCGCCGATTGGCCGTCCGGCGCACCGACGCCCAGCCCCACGCCGGCGTGAGCGGCCGCCCTTCATAGTAGCTGTTGGAGTCGAGGCTTTAGCCGGTTCAGTTGTGAACAAGCATTGTCAACCTGCCGGCAAGAGCCTCGATTCCGTTTATCTACAAGAGTTATGTCCATGTCCGACACGCCCGCCATCGTTCCCGGCCTGACCGGCCAAGCCGCCACCGTCGTCGAGCCACAGCTTACCGCCCGGCACCTGGGCAGCGGCGTGGTCTCCGTGTTCGCCACCCCGGAAATGATCCGCCTCATGGAACGCGCGGCCGTTAACGCGCTCGCCGCGCACCTCGCCCCGGGCCAGCAGTCGGTCGGCACCGCGGTCAATGTCCGCCATCTGGCCGCGACGCCGCTGGGCGCGACCGTCACAGCCCGCGCCGAACTGGTCGCTATCGAAGGCCGGCGCCTGACCTTCCGCGTAAGCGCGCACGACGGCGCCGAATTGATCGGCGAGGGCACGCACGAGCGCGCGCTGATTGACCTGGCGCGCTTCCAGGCAAAGGCCGAAGCCAAGCGCCCCGCCTCCGGTACGTGATGACAGGCCCCTATCTCATCCAGGCTACACGCACTACAAAGTATATAATATAACTTGTGACATTCGCGTAGCGTGGCATTTGTGATGTACAAAACCGCGTTTCTCTGGCTACACGCCCCCTTTTTGAGTCCGGCTGCGCCTCTGTTACAATAGGTACGGAGCAAAAAGGTGTGGCAGCAGACACCTTACGCGGCACTATAGAGCGCATTACCTACCATAACGAAGAGAACGGCTACACGGTGGCCCAGCTCATGCCGGAGAGCACGTCGACCTGGGGCGGCCAGCCCCAGTTGGTGACGGTCATCGGCAACATGCTGGGCATCAACGTGGGCGAATCCGTGCTGGTCGAGGGCGGCTGGATGGCGCACCCGCAGTATGGCCGCCAGTTCAAGGCCGACAGCGTGCGCACCGTCCTGCCCGCTACTAT
>JAKPQT010000345.1 GCA_029555885.1 Chloroflexota bacterium
CGGCCAGGATGACCAGGCCCGTGAACACGTGTTCACGGGCCTGGTCATCCTGGCCGTCACCGCGGTCGTGTTCAGCTGGCCCGCGGTGCGCCACCTGGAGCAGAACCTGCCGGACTATTAAACGTAGGACGGGTTGTCAACCCGTCCTACTGAATCTTCGAAGGAGGAAGCATGAAAGTTCTGGTGATCAGCGCCAGCCCGAACGACGATGGGCTGACCGCCGCCTGCGCCGCGGCGGCCGTGACCGGCGCGACCGAGGCCGGCGCCGAAGCGGAAGAGGTGCGGCTGAACGACCTGCACATCGAGGCGTGCCACGCGTGCGCGAACGGCTGGGGCACCTGCCGGAGCGAGCACCACTGCCAGACGCCGGACGACTTCGAGCCGCTGCACGAGCGGGTCATCGCGGCGGATGCGTACGTGCTCGTGACGCCGGTCTACTGGGGCGAGATGAGCGAGGTAGCGAAGTCGTTCACCGACCGGCTGCGCCGTTGCGAGGCCACGCTGGGCGCGGAGAGCCGGCTGGCCGATCACCCGGTCATCGCGGTGGCCGCGGCCGGCGGCAGCGGCGGGGGGATGATTACCTGCCTGGGCAGCATGGAGCGCTGGATCCAGCACACCCGGGCGCGCACGTTCGACCTGATCGGCGTCAACCGCTGGAGCCGCGAGTATAAGCTCGTCGCGATCCGGGAAGCCGCCCGCGCGATGGTGCAGACACCCCACCCGCAGTAGGAAGGGAACCGCAAAGACGCGAAGAACGCCAAGCTCAACAAAGAGAAAACTTCGCGTACTTTGCGTCTTCGCGGTGAAAATCCGTCCTATGCGCAGACCGGCGCGGCGGCTGACCACCGGTTGAACACCGGCTCGCGGTCCTCGCTGAGCGCGGCGCGCGTCTCGTACCACGCGGCCGCCCAATCGCGCCAGTCGCGCACGACGCGCTCCGGCTGCGACCGGCTGCGGACGACGAAGCTGGGGAACACCGGACGGCCCGTCGGCTGGCCGACCGGCTGGTAGCGCAGATCGAAGCTCCAGCGGATGCCGTCCGACTGGTTCGAGAGCGACGAATGCTCGGTCAGCCGGTGCAGCAGCAGCACGCTGCCCGGCCGCATCGGCAGCGGGACCGGCGTGCCGGCCAGCAGCGGCTCGGGGATGCGCAGCTGGCGGTCGGTGCTCGTGCCGGGGCAGTGGGTCGCCAGCCCCACGCGATGGCTGCCGGGAATCACGCATAAGCAGCCATTCTCGACCGTGGCCTCCGTCACCGGCAGCCAGACCGTGAGCAGGTTCGTGGCGTCCGCCTCGGGCAGCGTCACCCCCTGGTCCTGGTGCCAGGCGGTGCGCGAGGTGAGTCCACCGCGCAGCTTCTCCGGCACGAGCGCCTCGCGCGGCTTGAGCCGGACGTGATGGATCGGGTTGAGCAGGATTTCCGGGCCGACGATGGCCTCGACTGCATCAAGCAGCTTCGGGTTGCTGAGCAGGTTGAACACGGCCTCGCTCAGGTGGATGGGCGAGTCGGGCTTGGCGTTGCCCAGCGGCAGCGAGAAATCGAAATACTGCATCCAGTCCACGCCCGCCGCGCCGGCTTCCGCCGCAACCCGCTCGAACCGCTGCGGGAACGGCAGGCCGCTGTAGGTGGATGTGAGCGCACCCTGGGCATACCACGTTCGCGTCAACTCATCGAGCCGCGCGGCATAATCGTCGACCAGCGGTTGGAGGTCCGTGGCCGGGTCCAGCACATCCTCCAACAACACATAGCCGTCCTGTTCGAACCGTTCGAGAAGCGCCTGGCGATCCATGTCCACTCCTTGTCTTAGCACAATATCAGTGCAAGTTATTTACAACGAATCTACCAGCCTGTCAAGGGAGAGAGGATATGCCTCACTCGACTGCCTTCGCGCCTGATCTTTCAGTCCTGCCGGTCGGGGAGCCGAGGCCCCCGGTCCCGCTGCCCCACTTCCCCGATGCGCTTCATGCCATCGTCTGGCGCAACTGGGGTTTGGTGAGCGTCGAGCGGCTGGCCCGCGTGCTGGCCGCCATGCCGGAGCAGATTGCCGGGCTCGCCGCCTCGATGGGCCTGCCGCTGCCTGCGCCCATCCCGGCTGAGCAGGAGAAGCGCTCCTACATCACGCTGATCCGGCGCAACTGGCATTTGTTGCCCTACGCGCAACTGCTCGACCTGCTTGGCTGGGACGCCGCGCGCCTCGCCTATATCCTCAAGGAAGATGACTTCCTCTGGCACAAGCTCGGCGGGTTCAAGCCGGAGTGTCCTCCGGTGCGCTATGCGCCGCCCTCCCCGAACGCGCAGGCCAGGGCCGCGCAGATCCGGCAGGTCGTGGCCGATGCGTTTGGCGACCGGCTGGCGCAGCCGCGCGAAGCGCCGTTCGCCTTCCTGAAGGACCTGGCCGCGCTCCCCGCCGGCGCTGCTGAGTTGAGGGGCGTCCCTGCGCCCGAGACCGTGCCCCCGCGCTATCTGTATTCGTACTTCGCGCTCTACGGCGATCCGTTGGCCGATCCGGACCTCGATCCCTTCCCGGATGGCTACCTCGCGCGACTGATGGAGCTGGGCGTCAACGGCGTCTGGCTGCAGGCCGTCCTCCACAAGCTCGTGCCGTGGTCGCTCGCGACACACCTGGCACGGGGCCATGAGGCGCGGCTGGAGAATCTGCGCCGCCTGACTGAGCGCGCCCGGCGCTTCGGCATCGGCATCTACCTCTACCTGAACGAGCCGCGCGCCATGCCTGCGTCGTTCTTCGAGCGGTATCCCCACCTGCGCGGTGCGTTCGAGGACCCGTTCTACGCACTCTGCACGAGCACCCCGGAGGTGCAGGCGTTCCTGCGCGACGCGGCCGCCTCGGTGTTCGCGGCAGTGCCGGGCCTCGCTGGTGCGTTCACCATCACGATGACCGAGAACCTGACGAATTGCTTCTCGCGCGGAGGCGGCGACCAGTGCCCGCGCTGCCGCGAGAGAGGGCCGGCCGCGGTGGTGTCCGAGGTCAACCGGCTGCTCGCTGAAGGCATCTGGCAGAGCAAGCCAGATGCCCGGGTGATCGTCTGGGACTGGGCCTGGGGCAACGATTGGGCGCCGGACGCGATTGCGCAGTTGCCCCAGGCCGTCTGGCTGATGAGCATCAGCGAGCTGGACCTGCCCATCGCACGCGGCGGCATCCCGGCCAGGGTCAACGAGTACTGCCTGTCTGCGGTGGGGCCTGGTCCCCGCGCGCGGCGTCATTGGGCCGCGGCCCGTCAACGCGGGATGAAGGTGGCCGCGAAGCTCCAGCTCGGCAACACCTGGGAGCTCGCGGCCGTGCCATATGTGCCGGTCGAGAAGCTCGTGGCGCAGCACATGGTGAACCTGCGAGAGGAGGGGGTGGATGGGCTGATGCTCGGCTGGACGCTGGGCGGCTATCCCTCGCCCAACCTGGAGATTGCCGCGACCATCCACAGCGCGGCCGGGGAGGGGCTGCCGGCGGACGAGGTGCTGCTGCGCGTGGCTGCCCGGCGCTTCGGGCCGCAAGCTGCGCCCGAGGTCGTGCGCGCCTGGCAGCAGTTCAGCGCCGCGTTCGGCGAGTTCCCGTTCGACATCGGGGTGGTCTACACCGCGCCCCAGCAGTATGGTCCCGCCAACCTGCTCTACCGCGAGCCGACCGGCTACCGGGCGACGATGGTGGGCTTCCCGTACGATGACCTCGAGCGCTGGGCATCGTTCTACCCGCCCGATGTGTTCCTGCGCCAGTGGCGGAAGGTAGCGGACGGCTGGGCCGGCGGCCTGGCGGCGCTCGACCACGCCCGGACCGTCGCGCCGGCCCCCGCGCTCGAAGCCGAATGGCGTGTCGCTGAGGCAGCCGGCCTGCACTTCCGCAGCGTCGCCAACCAGGTGGAGTTCGTGCTGGTGCGGGGGCATGACGCAGCCCGCACGCGGGAACTGCTGGCGGACGAAGAGGCGCTGGCCCGCCGGCTGTTCGACCTCGCGGACGCCGACTCGCGCATCGGCTTCGAGGCGACCAACCACTACTTCTACCGGCCGCTGGACCTGGTGGAGAAGGTGGTTAACTGCCGCCACCTGGAGGCTCAATAGGACGCAGATCGGACTGAGGTGAATCAGTCAGATCAGTTCAATCTGTGTCCTACAGGTCCTTGAAGCCGGGCGCATCGATGGCATCCGCGCTCACGTCGTGTGCGCCCGCGAACGCAGCAAAGCGGGCCAGCGCGCGGCCCAGCGCGCGCCACCAGACCCCATCCCGCCGCAGCTTGTCATCCTCAAGCCAGAACCCGTTGATGTGCAGCGTCTGAGTCTTGCGGTCGAGCCGGGGGTCCAGCCGTGCCACGAGACGGTCGCCGTAGAGGACGGGCACGGTGTAGTAGCCCCAGCGCCGCCGCTCGACCGGCTTATAGACCTCCCAGAGGTATTCGAAGTCGAACAGCCGGGCCGCGCGGCCCCGCGCGCTGACGATCTCGAGCGGAGCCAGGATGACGGCCTCATCCTCGGTCGTAGTCGCCAGCGGCTGCCACTCCGGCGGTGTGTCGCCGGCTGCCAGCGTGGCGAGGAGCGGCACGTCCGCAGCCAGGGCATGATAGAGTTCCTTGCTCCCCTCGATCTGCACTTGCACGAGCGTCCCCTCGTCCACCATCAGTGCAAGCCGGCGGCGCCCCTCGTCTCGATCCACGGGCCGGTGCAGGTAGTAGGCCAGGGCGTTGCGCCAGCCCGTCTCGCGGCTCAGCCCGGCGAAGTTGACCGCTTTGATAGAGAAGTAGGCCTCCGCCTCTGCCTCGGTCGCCGCATGGTCCCACTCGGGCGGGACGATGCGCTCCCGCAGGTCATAGACGCGCTGAAAGTTGTCGCGGTGGTGAACCATCACTTCGCCGGTCAGCCAGAGATAGTATAGCCCCAGCGCCGAGTCCTTGCGCCCGCGATAGCTGTTGACGCGCGTCCGGCCGGTGAAGTCACGGTTGCCCAGCGGCCCGCGCTCGGCCAGCGCCGCGCGTACCTCGGCCAGGATGCCGGGGTGGGCCTCTTCGAAGGCCTTGTAGCGCGGCTCGTCGCGCCAGCGCGCCATGTGCGTCGCCCAATACGGCAGCTCTGCCATGGGATACACGTGGAGCGCCCCGCCGTAGTCGAAGGCTGCACGCTCGCCGTAGACCAGATGGTCAAGCTGCTCAGGGCGATAGTCCAGCACCCGGCCGTACAGCGCAATGTCGTGGCTGCGCGCGACGACGTTGAGCGGATCGAGCTGCAGCGCCTCGATGGTGTGCAGCGCATCCGCCACGCCCTGCTCCCCCGTCCAGCGGCGGCCCGGCCACAGCCCCTGCTTGCCCATGACGAAACGGCGCGCGGTTTGCTTGCTGATGGTTATGGGTTGCATCCCGAATAGAACCTCACGATCTGCCTTGCATAGTCTATCACGCTGAGCCGCAGCGCGAGCGGGTCCAGCACTTCGACCGCACCGCCGAACCCTAACAGCCGGTCGCGCGCGTCCTCGAACCGTTCGAACGGCAGCGTGACCTCCGCCCACCCGTCCGCGTCCGGCGCGGCCTGTGCGAGGGCGACGCGCAGCGGCTCGCCGAAGTACAGCGGCAGCAGGGCGACCAATGCCGGCGCAACGCGCACCGTGGCATGGAACGCCGGACGGTTTTCCGCCTCCCGGGTGCGCCAGCCCTCCCAGAACGCGGCCAGGTCAAAATTCGGCGGCCGCGTGAAATGCTCGCCGGTCAGCGTGGCCGCCAGCACCTGCCCGGCCCGGAGGACGCGCAGCGTGCCTTCGAAGCCATAGACCAGGTGCCATGCGCCCCCGCGCGCGACCAGCCCGTAGGGCTCGACGGTGCGTTCGAGGGTGAGCGCGTGCGGCCAGACCTGGCTGCGGAAGGAGATGTGCACGCACGTATCCTCCCAGACGGCCTGCTGGAGCGTGGACAAGTGCGGCACGGGCCCGGCTGCCGGCTCGCGGCCGGTCCAGTCCAGGTGAATCCGTGCCCGCACCCGCTCTTCGTCGCCCTGCCGCGCGGCGGGCAGCGCAGCCATCAACTTGCGCAGCGCGGCGCGCAGCTCGCCGCTCATGCCCACCTCGTCCAGTACATCCGGCACGCTGAGCACGAATAACGCGCGCACCTCGTCCTGCGTCAATCCGGTCAGGCTCGTGCGGTAGCCGTCGAGCAGCGCGCAGCCGCCGCCGGGTCCGCGCGTCGCATAGACGGGCACGCCCGCCGCGCTCAGTGCGTCCATGTCGCGATAGACCGTGCGCACGGAGACCTCCAGCTCGGCGGCGAGTTGCGCTGCGGGCATCTGCCCGCGGGCCTGGAGCAGCATTAACAAGGAGAGCAGCCGGTCGGCGCGCATCGCAGTCCTCAGGAAATCCGTACGTGCTATGCTGACACGAGATGTCAGGTATCCCATGTTATAACAAAGGTGTCATGCATGACAAGAGTAAGGATAGGGTCATTCAGTTCTCGTCGCCCGGCGACTGTAAGTCGCGGCCACCGTTGCAAAGCCTGCCTTCGCAGGCTATTTCAGTCGCCGGAGGGCGACTTTGCAGTGGTAGCAGCGGTTTCAACCGCCCGAAGTCCGAAAACCGAATGCCCTTGGAGCAAGGAGGACACACGATGCAGGAATTGAATGTACGGATCGTGCGGCTGGAGCCGCTGCGGGTGGCAAGTGCGCTCGGGTTCGGGCCGAGCCCTGAATCCCTGGCCTGGGAGAAGGTCCTGGCCTGGGCTGCGCAGAACAGTGTGCTCGGCGATGCACAGGCGCGCTGGTTCGGGTTCAACAACCCCAGCCCCTCCGCCGGCAGCCCGAACTACGGCTACGAGCAATGGGTCACGGTCGGGCCGGATGCACAGGCCAGCGGCGACGTGGAAATCAAACAGTTCGGCGGCGGGCTGTATGCGGTCGCGCGCTGCGACCTCGGGCACATCGGCGAGGTGTGGCGTGAGCTGGTGGCCTGGCGCGAGCGCAGCCGCTACCGGCCCGCGCATCACCAGTGGCTGGAGGAATCAGTCAGCCCGCCGCAGACGACCGCGGCGGTCGGCGCCGACGACGCGCAGCTTGACCTCTACCTGCCCATCGCGGAGTAGGGTATCACCGCGGACAACGCGGAGCACAGCGCAGAATTGCGTGTGCTCCGCGTTGTCCGCGGCAGTGTCTCAAGAATCCCCGAAGAGATTCTTCTATGCCCTGACGCCCAGGACCTCCTGCAGCTTCGGCAGGTCGAAGTCCACGACGATCTGCCCGCGATAATCGAACGTGGGTGTCGTCTCGCTGCCGCCGGCCCATTCGCGTACCTTCAGCGCGGCAGCCCGGTCCTTCGAGATATTCACCTCTGCGAAGGCGATATTCTGCTCGTTCAGCCAGTTGCGCGCCTTGCGGCAGTCGGGACACCAGGGCGTGCAGTACATCACCAGGTCGGCCTCTGGCGGAGGCTGCGGCCCGGCTGCCTCTATGGCGGCGCGCTCCTGGGCTTCAAACCGGGCGGCGGCCTCCGGCTCCAGCTTGCGCAGCTCGTTGAAGAGCACCTCGTTATCCGGCTGGTCGCCGATGTCGTGCACGTCCGCATAGCGGACGATGCCCTGCTTGTCGACGATAAAGATCGAACGCTCGCAGTAGCCCTCCCGGCGCAGCACGCCGTACAACTGCGCGACCTGGCCGTGGGGAAAGAAGTCGCTCAACAGCGGGTAGCTGATCCCGCCGAGGCTGTCCGCCCACGCGCGCAGGCAATCCGCACTGTCCACACTCAGGCCCAGGACCTGGGCCTCGACCCCATCGAACCGCGGCAAGGCTGCCTGGTAGGACGGGATCTGGTTCGTTCAGACGGGTGTCCAGGCGAGCGGGAAGAACGCCAGCACCACATTGCGATCGCCCCGGAAGTCGCTCAGCCGCACGGTGCAACCATCGTGGCTCTTGAGGACGAAATCAGGGGCTTCCTGCCCGACAGTTACTGCCATATACTGCTCCTTGAAGTGAATCATCTATCTATGAAGTGGCGCCCCGTGCGCGTTTACTGCATGTTGGGCTGCATGACCCGCCGCGCTGCCGGCGTGCCGATGGCTTCCAGGACGATCGAAGCGTTGATTTCAAGCGCCCGGTTCCCCGAATCCAGCCCGGCAGCCAGCGCCGGTACGGCTGCATCTCCCAGGGTCAGCAGGCCCCACTTGGCCGCATGGACCACGGCCGGCCGCGGGCTCTGCAACTCTTCCATGAGTGCGCGGATGGCACTGCTCGTCCCGATATTGGCCAGCGCCTCCGCGGCCGTGCGCGTCACGAGCACATCCGGGTCGCGGAACGCACGCATCAGCGCGGGCAGCGCGCGCGGGTCCTTGCGCTGGCCCAGCACGTAGGCGGCGCGCCAGCGGCCATCGGTCGAGCCGCGGTCAGTGAGAAGGAGCAGCGGCGCCAACTGCTCATAGGACGCCAGCTCTATCAATCCCTGCGCGATGTAGAGGCCGGTCTGCTGGTCCGGGTCCTCGATGTGCGCAATCAACGCATATACGGCATTCCGGTCCCCCGCCTGGCGAATATCCTGCACGCTCTGCGCACGCACGGCGGGGTCCGGGTCATCGAGGCCGGGGTACGCGGCATCCTGCTGCGCGGCCCATGCTGAGTTTGCGGGGCCGAGCAGAATCATGACCGCCAGGGCAAAGGCGAGCCACGGGGCCGGTCCGGGCCGGTAATGCCACGGGCGAAATGCGATATCCGCCATGTACGTCTCTTTCTGCGACTCCGGACTGGCCGGGCCGCGGCTAGACTTTGGCGTGGGCCAGCTTGTGCGCCAGCCAGTCACCGATGCCGGAGAGGTCCTCGGTCGGCAGGGTGTGGCCCGCGTGCGCCTCGAACAGCACCTGCACGCGGCCGGGGAACTCCTCGTCGCCTTCCCACAACTGGACGGCCAGCGCGAGCCGGGGAAACGCCTGGAACCGGTAGGCGGCATCCGGCGGCGCAAGGCCCGTACCGGCAGGCGGCGCGAGCGGCTGTCCGTCGACTGTCTGCGCCGCGCGGCCCAGCGCCGCTGCATCGTTGCCGAAGCGCCGCGCCAGCAATTCCTCCGCGTGCACGGCGAACGCCTGCGCATAGAACAGGCCGTTGGGGAGCTCGCGGAACGTCAGCCAGCGTTCTGCCGGCGGGCGCGCCTGCTCGGCGGGCGCACTGCCATCCGGAGGCGCGCTGCCGAGCGCCGTCATCAGGTAGTGCAGTACCACGATAGCGATGGACGGGTGGGCGGCACCGCCGCCGGGGGGTGCGCCGCCTAGGGCCGTCACGTCGCCGGATGGATGGGCCGCGAGATAGCGCCGGTTGAAGAACGGCACGATGACACCTTCCGGCGTTAGCTCGCAGCCGGCCCGCGCGGCACAGGCCGCGGGGTCTGCCGCAGCCCAGTCAGCGCGGGCACGATTGTGCGCGATTTCAAAGCGTCGTTCGAGTTGCGACATGCTCGGTGATTGTTACTGCCTGGGATTGGTGTACTCGTTGCCGATGAGCTCGCGGGCGAT
>JAKPQT010000347.1 GCA_029555885.1 Chloroflexota bacterium
GAGCATGTACTGTGACAGCTCGACGTGCACGTTGGGATAGCGGGCGAGCAGCGGCCGGAAGAAGCGGTCGGCGCCCCACGGGCCGTGGTCGCAGATGACACAGGTCAGCTCAGGAAAATCGGCCAGCAGCGCGTAGATGACGTGCCACTCGACCCCGCGGCGCAGCGAGAGGAACAACGGGACGCGGCGCTCGCTCAGCGCGGCCAACCAGTCGCCCATGGCGACGGCGTTCAGCAGGTAGTGGTGGGGGGTCGGGAAGACGCGCAGCGCGGCCACCTGCGCCGCCCGCATGGCCGCAAAGAATTCGTCCGGCGGCGGGAACTCCCGCGCGCAGTTGGGCAGGATGGTCCAGCAACCGGCCAGCCGGTCATGGGGCGCAATCGCGTCCGCCAGCAGTTGATTGCCGACCCACGGCGATGCGTCGTGCTGGCTGATGTGCCACGTCAACGCGCGCGCGATGCCTGCGCGGTCCATCTCCGCCAGCAGTCCCTCGGCTGTCGGGACGGGCGCGGCCGACTTGCCGGAGGGCAGGCCGAAGAAAGTGTTGCAGTCGTAGAAAGCCAGAGAAGCGGGTGCTGTTGTCATGTCGGGCCGCCCCACAGCCGCTTCCGCTGTTCCAGGTAATACAGGTAATGCGCGTACGGCACATCGTCCGGCACGCCGTGGTCCACGAGTGGGATGAAGCCGCCCTCCGCGGCGACCGGCGCGAGCCGCGCCAGCTCGCGGTCGATGGCGGCGGGGCCCTCGGCAAGCGCGCGCTTATCCACCCCGCCCCACATCACGATCGAACGGCCATACTGCCGCCGCAGCTTGACCGGGTCCATCCCTGCCGCGACTTCCAGCGGATAGAACCCCTGCACGCCGCCCTCCACCCACAGCGGCAGCAGCGCCTCGATGTTGCCGTCGCAGTCCACCCAGGACAGCTCCACACCGTTGTCTGCCAGGCAGCGCGTGACCTTGCGGTATTGCGGCAGCATGTACGTGCGGAACATGGCCGGCGAGAGGAGCGGCCCGGTCTTATAGCACATGTCCTCCCAGAACATCGCAAAGTCGATGCGTACCTCCTGTAGGGCGCGGCGTAGCACTTCCACGAAGAAATCGCCCAGGTACTCCATCATCTCCCCGACGAGCCGCGGGTCATCGTACAGCAGGTAGCTCAAGCCCTCAAACCCGATCCAGTCCCGCAGGAAGCCGTAGAAGCTGCCGCCGTCGATGCTAATGGGGATATCGCTGGTGGCCCACTCACGTTTGAGTGCCTCCCAGGTGGCCGCGTCCGGATAGCGGCCCGCGGCAGCCGGGTCCAGCCGCTCGTCGCGGAACCGCTGCCAGTCCCGTCGGGTCTTGATGGGGTATTCCACGAACTGCGTCGAGTGCAGCGAGCCGTGCGGCGGCTTGAACTGGCGCACGATGACGCCGTTGCCCGACCGGTAGACGCGGTACGCGTCCGTTTCTTCGTACAGCTCGTATGCGAAGCCGGGACAAGGCCCGATGTTTACGGGCACGCGCGGGATGCCCCAAAACGCAGAGTACATGCCCTCGAAGCCGAAGTGCCGGATGAACCAGGCTCGAGAATCGAACGTATCCGGCTCCACGCCCGGCGGAACGGGCAGCCCCTGCTCGCGCCAGGTCTCCCAGGGGCCGAGCCAGTCGGACCAAAAAGGCAGCCGGTCCACCGGCTGATAGCGCATCGTCGCCCAGAAGCGTTCGCGCGGGTTCATCGCCCCTCCGCTCTACATGCCCAGCTTGTCGAGATTGGCCCGCAGCCGCATCAACGCCGCGACGTAACGCTCCGGTATAAGACCGTGCGGGTCAGGGCCCACGTCGAGCAGCAGATTCGTCCCGCGGCTGCGTGCAACCAGGTACATGCCCAACAGCTCCGCGTCACTGCGCGGGCGGTCCCACTCTACGTAGAACCATTCCTGTCCGATGGGGTCGCACACTTCGCCGGGGATGTAGTAGG
The DNA here is from genome assembly GCA_029555885.1 of Chloroflexota bacterium. Next base: position 1,961 of record JAKPQT010000347.1, read on the forward strand.
TCTGGCCCTCGATCTCGCGCCACGGGACGTAACCGCCGTGGCTGTTGGGCAGGAACCGTTCGATGGAGATGAGGTCGGTCGGCCACGCGACCGCGACGCTGAACTTGGAGCCGTCGCCGATGCCGTGGTTCATCATGATGTATGCCTGCGGCTGGAGCTCTGCGATGCGGTTGTAGAGCTTGTGGCGGTAGTCGCGCGGCAGGACCATCGGGATATCGATCCACACCTCCCCGATGCGGCCGTAGTTCGTGAGCAGTTCCTCGATCTGCGCCCACTGGAACTCGCGGTACTCCTGCGTGGTGAACGCCTGCTCCCAGCGCGTCAACGTGGGCGTCAGCGAGCCGAACAGGTGATGGTTGTCCCACGAGCAGTAGTAGAAGCCCGGCATGACCCCGCGGCGCTCGCACGCGTTGACGAACGCCTCCACGACATCGGTCGTGTTGCCGCTGTGGCCGACGTGATAGTCCGTGAAGCGGCTCGGCCAGAGGCAGTGGCCGGAAACGTGCTTCGTGGTGAGCACGGCATAGCGCATGCCGGCGTCGCGCGCGACGCTGACCCACTGGTCCACGTCCAGACGATCGGGCGCATAGTGCGTCGCGGGCTTATCCCCGCGCGAGTACTCGTCGTTGTCGAACGTGCTCATGCCGAAGTGGATGAACATGCCATAGCCCAGGGCCTGCCAGGCTTCGAGGCTGGCGAGCGGCAGACGCTGGGCGCCGGTCGCAGTGGCGGTCTGTGTCATGGTGGGTAACTCCTTCAAGCCCTGGTGAGGCCTGCCGGTCAGGTTGGGCGAGGCGGGCAGAGGCGTGCTGCAAGATTGGATCGGCTGCGCTTTGCGCTAACGGACCAGCAGCATGTGGATGATACCAGGGTTCGCCAAAAGGCCAAAAAGGGCATTACCCTTGGGGCTGGGTGAAAGGATCCGGAGGGAGCAGGTCTTGCAGACCTGCCTTGGCCGCACTAACGATATGCCTCGATCCCGCGCATGAGCATTTCCGAAGTGCGCACATCCACCGCGCCGGATACGAGGATGTACAAGCCCTCCGGCCCCACCGCGTCGATGAGCGGAATGACCTCGCCCGGCTGCACGCCGACGGCCTGCACGCTCTTGCCCCCGCGACGGATGCGCCGGTACAGATCGAACCAGCAGGGATCGCCGCCGCCGGGCCGTCCGGCCTGGGGCGTCCACTCGATGCCGTTCAGCCGGGGCACTTCGAGCAGCGGCTCCACCTGCTGCAATGCGTTCGTGCCGTCGAGGTGGTAGAGGGAGAAGTCCAGCCACTCGCACTGCGCCGCCAGGTACGGCTGGACGAACCGCCGGAACATCGCAGGCGACAAGTTGGCCGAGATGTCGCACTGTACCTTGGCGGTCTTGCCCGGCCCCCAAATCTGGAACGCGGAAAAGGCATTCCCGCCCACCGAGTCTTTGACCCGCGCATACATCACGTCGAAGGCCTCGAAGTAAGCCGTATTGAGGTCTGCCAGCCGGTCGAGCACCCAGCCGGGCCGGTCTACCAGGTCATAAAGCAGGGGCGCATCCCCGCGCAGCGCGGCCAGCGTGTCCAGGTTTTCGATCAGGTCGGGGATGCCGACGAGATAGCGCCCCTCGCTGCGGCGCAGGCCCTCTTCGATGAGCGCCATGTGCGCGGCGAACCAGTAGTTGCCTTCCGGCTCGAAGCGGATGGGGCCATAACCGTCCGGGTCGCTGATGACGGGCCAGTACCACACGGTCTCCCGATCGAACTCCAGTCGCGCACCGAGGAACGCGCCGAGGCTGCCGGGGCCGATCTGGGTATCGAAGTAAGGAAACGCTTCGGCCCAGAAATCGACGTTCGCCATGTGCCATTCGGCCCGGCTGCAGCGGTGCACGGGATCGGTCCACCACGTCGCAACGTCTGCCGGCTCGGCCGGCGGGGCTGCACACCGGGCCGGGGCGTCTCGCGGCGGACGGTCAGGTGCAACGCCAGGCCCTCACCCTGCCACCAGCGCAGGAGGTTGTGTTGGGCCGCCGGCCAATCAGGTTTCCAGAGGAGCTTGTCGGTCATTGGTACTCCCTCGGCCGGTTACAGGTTCGAAGGTTACAAGTTGCAGGTTGGACGCTCGACCCTCAACTAGCAACTTGCAACCTTCAACCTTCGAACCTGCAACCGCTCAATAAACGCCGTACTCGCGCGCGGCCTCGTACATAGCGAGCACGTTCTCCGTGGGCGAGTTATCCTGGAGCTGGTGCGTCGGCGCGAGTGCATAGCCGCCGCCGGGCATCATGATTTCGAGCGTCTCGCGCACGTTGGCGACCACGTCGTCCACCGTGCCGTACGCGACCGGCCCGGCGGTGGAGATGCAGCCGTGGAAGGCCAGCTTGCCGCCGAAGCGCTGCTTCAGGTACGCGGGCTGCATGTTCTTGGCCTCCGGCTGAAGCGTGTCCACGACCGAGACGCCCATCTCGATGAAGTCATCGTACGCCCAACTGCTCGAACCGCAGGTGTGCACCATGACCGGAATGTTGAAGTGCTTGCCGATGTCAATGATGCGCTGGTGGCGCGGGCGCAGCTGCTGGCGATACAGCTTGAGGCTGATCATCGGCGCGATCTGCGTCCCAAGGTCCTCTCCCATGCCCAGCACATCGATGCGGCCGTGCGCCGCCTCGATCGTGCGGTAGATGACCTCCAGCTCGACCGCCGCCTTGCGATCCAGGTAACAACGGAGCGCCGGATCGTCGGTGATGAGATCTACCAGCACCCGCTCCATCGTGCGCAGCATCCCCGTGCTGTTGATGATGTCGCCCAGGCCCGCGCCGCCTGCGACAAGGCAGTAGTCGCCGGCCTGGCGGCAGCGCTCCGCAACGACAGAGTAATCGTAGCCGTCGGGCGACGGCATGGGCCACTGCTCGATTTCCTCCAGTGTGGCATCCCGCAGCGGAAAGTCGCAGTAGTCCCAGTAGCCGCCGGACTCGTGCTCCACCCAGCGCCGGTGGATGCCCCAGATGTCGACAACGACCCCCGGCACGTCCGCGTGCAGCTTCGGGCCGATATAGGGTGCGCCGATGTGACGAAAGTCCACGCCGAGCGCCTGGCACAGCCCTTCATGATCGTCGGCAGCCAGTCCGAAGTGATCCTTCAGCCGCCAGTCGATGCCGGGGTTCGAGGAATAGTCAACAGGCACGCGGTCCGGTTCGGCATGGGCGAACGCGGTCAGGACGCGCTCGCGCGGGGTCATGGCATGACGGGTCATGGTGCGGCATCCCTTTCATGGATGATGGTAACGACAGTCTCAGCGAGCAGACGCTCGAAATCCGTGCGGACGAAACGGCCTGCACCGGTCTGCAGGGTGTTGGCGCTGCCGGCTGCCACGCCGCAGCGCACTGCATCGGGGAGCGGCAGCCCCCGGCTGAGGCCGAAAGCCAGCCCAGCCAGCAGGCAGTCGCCGGAGCCCACCGCGCTCCGGGCCTCGACGCGCGGCGCGCGCACCTCCCAGGCCGCACGAC
>JAKPQT010000351.1 GCA_029555885.1 Chloroflexota bacterium
ATCGTGCGCGAGCTCGCGCCAGTGGCTGGTGAGCTCGTGGGTTCGCAAGACCGTGCCATCGGCATTCTTCGGCACCGGCCTCGGCCCGTGGCTCGCGCGCAGCGGTGTGCGAACCCTGCTGGTGGCCGGCAGCGTGACCAGCGGTTGCGTGCGCGCCAGCGTCGTCGACGCCATGTGCTTCGGCTTCGAGCCCGTCGTGGTCAGCGACTGCGTCGGCGACCGTGCGCAGGCGCCGCACGACGCGAGTCTCTTCGACATGGAGCAGAAGTACGCGGAGGTCTGGACCTTGGACGAGGTCCAACGGCGCACGACGGTCGCATAGCGGCCCGATCCGGCAACCGAGCCGGCTGAAAGGGAGAACCGATGGTTGACGATGGTGGACGCGTGGAGCAGATGCGGCAGCATTCCTGGCCGCCAGGGCCATTTCGGCCCCCGCCCCTTGCCGACCAGGATCTGGTGCAGGGCGACGGGCCGCAGGTGTAGCCTCACCAACCGCCCGCTGGCCTATGAGCTTGCTCCTGCGCTCCATCGTGCCGTACCTGCAAAGGAGCTGCCAGCGTGTGTGAGCAAGCAAGTCCGGATGGTGAGCTGGAAGGGCCCGACGCCCAATGGCAGGCGTCGGTGCGCATGCTTCACGCCTTGCTCGACGGCAGCACCTACGAGGAGGTCGCGGAGCAGCACGGACTCGCGCGCACCGCTGTCCAGCGCCGCATCAAGACACTGGCCAGACATGCCGCCAGCATCGCCGGTATCAAGGGACTGAATGAGGACGGCGCTGCCTTCGTCAGCCGGCTCCGGTTGCACCGGTCGGCCGTCCTGGCGGCCGTGGCCAACCTCACCGGCCCCCCGCCGCAGGAGGCAAGGGATCGGAGGGTGCTCAGCGAGGAGGAGGTCGCCAAGGGTGCCGCGCGCATCCGCGTCCGCAGTCAACAGGCCCAGGAGGACACGGCGCTGTTCTACCTGCTGCTGGCGACGGGCGCCCGGCCCCTGGAGGTGGCCAGGCTGGAGGTCCGGGATTACTTGAATGCCGACGGGACTGTGCGCCGGACCTCCAGCCTGCGTGCCGAGTTCGCCATCAATGGACGCAGCCGCCCGCTTTTCTTCCGCAGTGCGCGCCTTGACGAAGCCATGGATGCCTACCTGGGGCAGCGCATCCGACGCGGGTTGAGCATGAGCGGGGCCGCCGCCTATAGAGGCCTCGTGCCGGACAGCCGTCTGTTCCTGTCCGCATCGGGTGAGGGCTTCGAAATCAAGCCCTACGGCGTTGGGGCGCAGCGGCGATTCCTGTGCAGGGGCATCCAGGAGACCTACCGCAAGATCTTCCACTACGCTGAACTCGAGAAGGTCAC
>JAKPQT010000356.1 GCA_029555885.1 Chloroflexota bacterium
ATTGTGGACCGGCATGTCGGAACCCTGCCGGTCGTGGATGAACAGGCGTCACTGGTAGGTATCGTCCGGGTCGAGGATATCCTCGAGACGTTCATGCCGGATTTTGTGCGCCTGATGGCCGACTTCGACTTCGTGCGTGACTTCGGCGTGCTGGAGAGCTTGATGCCGCGCGATGCGCCCGGCGTCGCACAGCGGACCATGCGCGACCTGATGCAAGAACCGGTAGCCGTCGAACAGACCTCCGGCCTGCTGCGGTCGCTGGCCGTCATGACAAAACATAACATCCGTGATTTACCCGTCGTCAACCAGGCCGGCGCGCTGGTCGGCATCGCGTCGTTGGTGGATATCGCCACAGCCTTCCTGGCCTCCTGGACCGCGGAAGGAGGCGCCCGATGACACTTGCGCAGGTCATAACGGCCCTCATCTTTCTGCTGACCTTTGCCGCGATCATGGCTGAGCGCGTCCACCGCACCATCGTTGCCATGCTGGGCGCAGCGGTCATGTTGATTGTCGGGATGCTCATGGGCTTCTACAGCCAGGGGCAGGCGCTCGCGGCCATCGACTTCAACACCCTGGGCCTCCTCTTCGGCATGATGATCCTCGTGCGTCTACTCGAACAGACCGGCTTCTTCGAATATATCGCGATCCGTATCAGCAAGCGTTCCGGCGGGCGGCCCTGGCTGCTGCTGCTCATCCTGGGCGGCACGACGACCGTGCTCTCGATGTTCCTGGACAATGTGACGACGATTGTGCTGATCGTCCCCGTATCGATCCTGATTGCCGAAATCCTGGGCCTCAACCCCATCCCGTTGCTCATGGCGGAGGCGCTCCTCTCTAACATCGGCGGCGTTGCCACTCTCGTCGGCGACCCGCCCAACGTCCTCATCGGCTCCGCCGCGCATTTGAGCTTCGTCAGCTTCCTGATCCACCTGGGGCCCATCGTGCTGGTCACCTGGGTAGTGGCCGTTGCAATTCTCTACTTCGCCTTTCACCGTGAGCTGGCCGAACGGCCGCGTCACCTGGATGCGTTGACCGGCCTGAACGAAAATGAGGCTCTCCGCGAGCCGAAGAACGCCGTCCGCGTGCTGATTACGCTGGGTGCGGTCATCCTGTTCTTTTTCCTCGAAGGCCTGCTGCACCTGCAACCGGCATTGATTGCGCTCGTCGGCGCCGCGGCGGCGCTGATGTGGCTGCAGCCGGACATCGACGACACCCTGCGCCACGTCGAGTGGAGCGTCCTGGTCTTCTTTGCCGCCCTGTTCGTCCTGATCGGCGGCCTGGAGGCGTCGGGCGTGCTGCACAAGGCCGCAAGCCTGCTGGTTGGGCTCGCACAGAACACGCCCCTGGTTGCCAGCCTGGGTCTGCTGTGGAGCGCGGCCATCCTCTCGGCCGTGGTGGACAATATCCCCTTCACCATCGCCATGATTCCCGTCATCCAGGATTTGGGCGGCCTCGGACTGGTGGTTGCGCCCTTCTGGTGGGCGTTGGCGCTGGGCGCCGGGCTGGGCGGGAACGGGACGCCCATCGGCGCGACCGCCAATGTGCTGACCGTGACGTTGAGCGCCCGGACACGCACGCCGATCACAACTAAGGTCTGGCTTCGCTCCGGCCTGCCAGTCACCGTGGCAACCTGCGTCATCGCCAGCATCATGTTTGCCCTGCTCTGGTTCCGGATGCAGATACCATAGGAATTCATATCGCTCATTTCTGGTCAACTGTGTTATAATCCGAGGGTCAGGACTTTTGTGGAGAGGAATACCATGACGACGGCCAACAGCAGTTCCAACACTGGTGATCCCGTGGCCACACCCGGCGATGCAGCCAACGTCGCCGCGGACCTGGCTGCGCTCCTCGATATCGAAGTCGCGGCGGCCGAGACAGGCCGGAGCCCAGGACAGCCAGAACCGGCAACGACTTCTGAACGCTCGGCGGCTGAGCCAGTCACCAGGGAGGTGGGTGTGCCCGAAGAAACGATCGACGTTCCGCCGCTGGCTGAAGCGGCCATCCCCGCGGCGGCTGTAGCCGTCGAAGTGCTCCCGGAACCTGCGCCCGCAACATCCTCCGCGGGACAGCCTGTCATCCCATTGCCCCCGCCACCGCCCGCGGCCGCCCCGGCAGAGCCGGCCAGCCTGACCGTGCCGCCGGAGGCCGAACGCTCGCTGCCGACAACGAAACGCTTCGGCGCGATCATCCTGGAGACAGAACCGACCGCCGCAGACGCAGCCTATGTGCAGGGCGAGGACGGCAGCATGCGGGCTGCCGATGCCTCCATCCGGGTGTTGCCCCCTGGCCCCGGCACCGAGGTCGAGCCGACCCCGCTGCCCATCGCGGTGGACCGGACGCCCGACCAGAAGGCCATCGTCATCGAACGGCTGAATCAGGTGCTCGACCAGGGCTGGCAGAAGGCGCTGCACCAGCAGATCGACGAGCTGTACCGCCAGGTGGCGACCGAATTCAGCAGCCCGCCGGACAAGGCCGAACGTGCGCTCACGATGCTGCGTGAGAGCCGCCAACTGCTGATCGACTCGCCTGAGGAATATGTGACTGCGGAATTCCGCACGGCCCAGGTGCGCGTGATGTTGGACCGGATGCGCGAGAGCCGGAAGCAGTCCACCTACTACGGCCCGCGCATCCTGGGCTACCAGGCCGGCTGGCTGCTGGTGCTGCTGCTGGGGTTGATCTTCGCGGGGCCGCTCACCACGCTGATCACCGGCTCAGACCGCGTGACCGGGCCGGCGCTGCTGAACGTCTACCCGATCATCAACACGATGATCTGGGGCGGCATCGGCGGCATCGTGGGCGCGCTCTACACGCTCTGGTGGCACATCTCGCGCGAGCAGGACTTCGACCGCAACTACCTGATGTGGTACATGGTGCAGCCGTTGATGGGGCTGGTGCTGGGCGGCATCATCTTCCTGATCATGGCGGGCGGCTTCCTGATCATCAACGTCAACCTGACCGACGACACCGCGAGCACCGGCGCGCGACTCCTGCCCTACCTGGCCGCGGTGCTCGCGGGCTTCCGCCAGAACTTCATCTACGAGCAGTTCGACCGCCTGATCGCCCTCTTCACCCCCGCGGAGAAGCGCGAATCCGGGAACGGCTGATACGTGACAAGGTGACGGGGTGACAAGGTGATGTGGATGGGTGTGGTTATTCTGCAATGGGTAGAACTCGGAAGCGCAGACAGAACGCACAACCTTTCAAAGCACATCACCTCTTCACCCTGTCACCTTGTCGCCCCGTCACCTTGTCACCCCGTCACGCCAGCGTCACGCGCTCCAGATGCGCGCCGAGGGCTTGCAGCTTCTTGTCGATATTCTGATACCCCCGGTCAATCTGGCCGACGTTGCCGATGGTGCTCGTGCCCTTCGCGGCCAGCGCAGCAATCAGCAGGGCCATGCCCGCGCGGATGTCCGGGCTGCTGAGTTCCTGGCCGTAGAGCGGACAGGGGCCGACGATGACGGCCCGGTGCGGATCGCAGAGGATGATTTTCGCGCCCATCCCGATCAGCTTGTCCACGAAGTAGAGGCGGCTCTCGAACATCTTCTCGTGCATCAGCACTGTGCCCTTCGCCTGCGTCGCAACAATCAGCGCGATGCTCATCAGGTCGGCAGGGAACTGGGGCCAGGGCGCATCGTCGATCTTCGGCACCGCGCCGCCGATATCTTCCTGGATGTGCAGGTCCTGCTCGTCGGCGACGATGAGCGTGTCGCCCTCCATCCGTAGATTGACGTTGAGGCGCTCGGCAAACACCCAGTTGATCATGCGCATGTGCTCACGCACGACGCCGTGGATGCGAATCTCGCCGCGCGTCACTGCGCCGAGGCCGAGAAAGCTGCCGACCTCCAGGTAATCCGGCGAGATGGTGAACTCGCCGCTCCCCAGGCGGTCCACCCCATGAATGATGATCGTGTTGCTGCCGATGCCCTCGATCTGCGCGCCCAGACAGTTCAGGAAATTGCACAGGTCCTGCACATGCGGCTCGGACGCGGCGTTGCGGATCACGGTCGTCCCCTTTGCCAGCACTGCGGCCATGACTGCGTTCTCGGTGCCGGTGACGCTCATCTCGTCGAGCAGGATGTCGGCCCCGCGCAGCACGTCGGCCTGCATGGTGAAATCCTTCGCGTTGAAGTCGACGTGGGTGCCGAGGCTTTCCAGCGCCAGCAGGTGCGTGTCGACGCGGCGCCGGCCGATGCGGTCGCCGCCCGGCAGCGGCAGCACGGCCTGCCCAAACCGGCCCAGCATGGGGCCGGCCAGCAGCATCGAGCCGCGAATCTGCTGGAAGAGCTCGGCGCGGAAGTTGGCAAAGCGGGCGCTGCGGGCACAGAGTCGCAGCGCGCCGTTGTCCTTCTGCACGGTGACGCCCAGCTCGCCCAACAACTGACACATCGTGCCGACATCACCGATGTGGGGGATGTTGTGCAGGACAACCTCCCCCTCGGTGAGGAGCACGGCCGCTAACAGAGGCAACGCTGCATTCTTGTTGCCGGCCGGAGTGACATCTCCGTTCAGTGGATAGCCGCCTTCGATGACGAACTTGTCCATGAAATGCTCCTTTATCCTGAGATACGTTGCAAGTCCACCAATGCACCTATCTGGACGCCGAGCAGGGCCGCGGCACTGCCGTCGCGAACCGCGATCTCGACCGTGTCATTGCTGCTGATGAGAGCCAACAGTGTACCGGGCTGCGCCGCCGCATACGTCGGTTGAATCCCCACGATGCGCCGGCCAGCGATATCGCAGACCCATCCGCCTTCCGTCACCCACGCGCCGGGAATCGATGTAATGAGGTTGCCGAAGCGGTCGATGTGGATGACGTGACCGCGCAGATGCCCTGGCTTAACTTGGACCGCGATCAGCTCCGGCAGGCGCAGCGGGTCAGCCACCGGTGTACCCAGGTCAGCAGGCAGCCGGCCGTTCGCCAGGTGCGCAGCGACCGGCGCAAAGATATCGCGCCCGTGGAAGGTCGCGCTCACCCCGGGCCGCCAGAATTCGCGCCGGTCCAGCTCGTAAGCCTGCGCGCTGGGCTGCTCCAGTGCGAACGTGAAGAGCCCGTTGTCCGGGCCCACGAAACAGGCATCGGACGTCTGCACCAGCAGGGGCCGCCGCGCGCTGCCGACGCCGGGGTCAACCACCGCCAGATGCACCGTGCCGCGCGGGAAGTAGGGGGCCGCGCGGCTCAACACATAGGCGGCCTGTCGCACGTGCTGAGGGGCAATGTCGTGGCTCACGTCAACCAGGTGCGCACTGGGGGCGATGCTCAGGATGACGCCCTTCATGGTGCCCACATAACCATCGGCCAGGCCGAAGTCGGTCGTCAGCGTGACAATCGTCATGTTTCTCGGGTGAGCGGCGCCGCGCGCACAGGATGGATAGTGCCTGTCACGGATTCTACCCCAGAGCGGTTGGCCCGTCAACTGGTTGTGCCTGCTACATTTCCGCACGGCCATAAGCATCGCTACCGGCTTGTCAGAATGACACATTTGTGCTATTATAGCGATTGGACGACCCGTCGCGTTTATGAAATACACCCATTTTGTGGTAAAATGGGAGGGATGAAAGCTGAAACTGCACCGCGCTTAGGCGCCATCGATGCCCTGACGGCCGGGCTTAATCTGGCAGCGCGCCGCCCTCTGCTGCTGGTCATCCCGGTCGTGATAGACCTGGGCCTCTGGCTGATGCCGAAGCTGTTGGTGCAGACGCTGCTCCGGCAGGCACAGGCCATCTGGGAAGCGCTCATGCTGGCGTTCTATACCCAAGCCCAGCAAGCGGCCCTGGCAGAGACCGTCCAGGTGCTGCGCGAGGCGTTCGTGAGCCTGGGGCAGCAAATCGACCTGATGACCGCGCTGACAACAGGCTGGCTGGCCGCGCCGAGCGCGCTGGTGGATGTTCAGGCGACGCGGTTCAAGCTCATTAGCGACGGGGTGCTGGCGCCGGTGGGACTGGGGCTGACCCTGCCGCCGGTGGCTGCGCCGCCCTGGCAGATGCCGGGATGGGATATCTCGAACATCTGGCTGGTCGGACTCATCATCGTGGGGTTATGGTTGTTGGGGCAGGTGTTGACCACCTTCTATCTGCGGTCGGCGGCCGAGGCCCTGGTCGCGGAGAACACTGTGCCGGCGCAGAGAGGTCCTATGCACCCGCCGAACGGGGCTGCGCACGAGGCGCAGCTTGCTGCCGGCGGCTCGACTGCGGCCCGGCGCATCCCATTCAGCTTCGGGGCGCTCTTGCTGCGGTTCGTCGTGTTGAGCCTGCTGCTAGGGGTCATTGTCTTTCTGATTCGCGTGCCGCTGGCCCTGGCGATGGCGCTGGCCGCCTTTTCCGGCAGCACCCTGGCCGCGGGCATCTTCGTGTTCAGCGGAGGGTTGACCCTCTGGTTCATGCTGTGGTTTCTGTCGGCGGTCTTTTTCGCGAGCGAAGCGATGCTGTTCGACGGCCAGTCGATGGGCCCGGCGCTCTGGCAGGCGCTCGTGCTCGCCCGTACGAGCGGGTGGCGCACCTTGGGCCTTATCACGCTGGTCAACCTGATCGCCCTGGGGTTCCGAGCCGTCTGGGGACTGATGGGGCAGACACCCCTCGGTGCGCTGATCAGCATCCTCGGCAACGCCTACCTGGCGACGGGGCTCCTACTGGCGATTTTTATCTATTACAACGGCTTGCGCCGCGAGCTCCAGACCTTGCGGACAGCTCGTAAGGTTATCAAATAGAACGCGTTCCCGGCGGATTATCATCATGGGGTTAGCGCAGGAGTTAGAACGTGGCAGAACAGGGAAATAACCGGCCCAATCATTATACTGCTGACGATATTCAGGTGCTCGAAGGGCTGGAGGCAGTGCGCCGCCGCCCCGGCATGTACATCGGCGGGACAGATATTAAAGCCCTCCACCACATGGTCTATGAGGTGGTGGACAACTCGATCGACGAAGCGATGGCCGGGTACTGTGACCGGATTGCGGTCACGATCCATAAAGACGGCAGCGTGACCGTGCAGGACTGGGGCCGCGGCATCCCGGTCGGCATCCACAAGCAGACGGGCAAGTCGGCGCTCGAAACCGTGATGACCAAGCTGCACGCCGGCGGCAAGTTCGGCAGCGGCGCATACAAGGTTTCCGGCGGTCTGCACGGCGTAGGCGTGTCCGCGGTCAACGCCCTGTCCGACTGGATGGAAGTCGAGGTGCGCCAGGACGGCAAGCTGCACTTCCAGCGGTATCAGCGCGGCATCCCCCAGGCCGACCTGGCCGTCATCGGGCCTGCCGCCGCGCACGAGAGCGGCACGCGCACGACCTTCATGCCGGATCATACCATCTTCGAGGAGACCGAGTTCCGCTTCGAGACGCTGGAACAGCGGTTTCGCGAGATGGCCTTCCTGAATCGCGGGCTGACCATCGAGTTCTCGGACGAACGCACCGACAACGGCGCGCGCTACATGAACTTCTACTTCGAAGGCGGCGTGCGCAGCTTCGTGCGCTATCTGAACAAGAACCGCGAAGTGCTCCACGAGCCGGTCTACATCGAGAAGGAAATCGACGGCAACATCATCGAGGCAGCCATCCAGTACAACGACGGCTACAACGAGTCGGTGTTCGCCTTCGCCAACACGATCAACACGCCGGACGGCGGCACACACCTGACCGGCCTGCGCGCTGCGCTGACCCGCACGATCAACGAGTGGGCCAAGCGCCAGAACCTGCTCAAGGAATCCGATCCCAGCTTCACGGGCGATGACACGCGCGAGGGCCTGACGGCCATTGTGAGCGTCAAGCTGCCCGACCCGCAGTTCGAGTCGCAGACGAAGGTCAAGCTGCTCAACAACGAAATCCGCACCCAGGTCGAGTCGGCGGTCAATGAAGCGCTGATGGCCTGGCTGGAGCAAAACCCGAAGGACGGCCGCAAGATCGTCGAGAAGTGCGTGACGTCGAGCCGCGCACGCGACGCGGCGCGCAAGGCGCGCGATCTCGTCATCCGCAAGAGCGCGCTGGAAAGTCTGACGCTGCCAGGAAAATTGGCAGATTGCTCAGAAAGAGACCCTGCAAAGTGCGAGCTTTACATAGTGGAGGGAGACTCCGCGGGGGGGAGCGCTAAGCAGGGCCGCGACCGCCGCTTCCAGGCCATCCTGCCCTTGCGGGGCAAGATTCTCAACGTCGAGAAGGCGCGGCTGGACAAGTCGCTGGCAAACCGGGAAATCCAGGCGCTCGTGCAGGCGCTCGGCAGCGGCATCGGGGATGCCATCGACCTGAACAACCTGCGCTATCACCGCGTGTTGATTATGACCGACGCGGACGTCGACGGCAGCCACATCCGCACGCTGCTGCTGACGATGTTCTTCCGCTACATGCCCACGCTCATCGAGAACGGGCATCTCTACATCGCGCAGCCGCCGCTATATCTCATCCGCAAGGGGAAAGAGGCCAAGTACGCGTATGCGGATGCCGAACGCGACCAGATCATCAAGGAGTTCGGCGGGATGCAGGGCATCACGCTCCAACGCTACAAGGGCCTGGGCGAGATGAACCCGGAGCAGCTCTGGGAGACGACCATGAACCCGACGAACCGCGTGCTGTTGCAGGTGACGGTGGAAGACGCGGCCGCAGCCGACCGCACCTTCGACATGCTGATGGGCAACGAGGTCGCCCCGCGCAAGCGGTTCATCCAGAGCCACGCGAAGAAGGTAAGAAACCTGGACGTATAGGTGCGCTTCGTCCTGAACCAAAAGGGCCCCGGGATTGCCGGGGCTCTTTTGATTGGGCGGTTGAAGGAGCCTGGAGCGTGTGCGCGAAATGTCACCCGTCGACTATAAGTCGCGGCCACCATTGCAAAGTCGGCCTACGCCGATTGTCTGGCTGCTGACAAACAGCCTGCGCAGGCAGGCTTCGAAGCTGTGGCAGCGGTTTCAACCGCACGAAACGACTTTGCCTACACGCCCTAATACTCGGTGTGCAGCAGCTCGTGCGCCTTATGGCCGCCCGGTTCGCCCAGGAACTCCTCGTACAGCTTGATGATCGAGGGGTTCTCGTGCGACTTGCGGATGGCCGA
>JAKPQT010000369.1 GCA_029555885.1 Chloroflexota bacterium
GGAAGAAGGAAAAAGGAAGATAGGAGTCCTGCATGACCCCAGCTGTTGAGCTCAGTGCCAGCCAACTGCGCCGGAGGTTCGATCCGGCCCGCTTCGATTTCGCCTCCACCGCGGACGCGCCCGACCTGGAGGGTATCATCGGCCAGGATCGGGCCTCCCGCGCGATCGAGTTCGGGCTGGAGATCCCCTACCCCGGCTTCAATGTCTTCGCCACCGGGCCCACCGGCGCAGGCAAGACGAGCATCATCACCCGCTACCTGGAGGACAAGGCCGCGACCCGGCCCGTGCCGCCCGATTGGGGCTACGCGCACAACTTCGCGGAGCCGGACCGCCCGATCGCACTGCGCCTGCCCCCCGGCCGCGGCAACGTGCTAAGAGACCAGGTCAACACGCTCCTGACGCAGGTCGCAGAGACGCTGGACACGGTCTTCGTTAGCGACCAGTACGTGCAGAGCCGCAACGCCCTGGGCCGCCAATTGGACCAGGTGCGCTCCGAGCGGTTCCGGGCCCTGGATGCGATCGTGAAGGAGCGCGGCTTCACCCTGGCGCGCGGGGAGGCCGGGTTCATGCTGACCCCGGTCAGGGACGGCAAGGAGCTCACCCCTGACCAGTATGCCGCGCTGCCCGAGGCCGACCGCGATGCCATCAACGAGCAGGGCCAGGCCGTGCAGGAGCTGCTCGAGCGAACGGTCCACCAGGTGCAGGAGCTGGAAGAGGCCGCGCGCGAGCGGCTGGCGAGCCTGGATCGCGAGGTCGCGGGCGCGGCCATCCAGCCGCTGTTCGAGCGGCTGTTGGAAGAGTACGCGGACTGGGAGACGGTGACAGCCTACCTCCTGGGGGTGCATAGCCACATCGCGGCAAACAACACCGATTTCCGCGGACAGGCGCACCCGCCACAGACGCCTGCAGAAGCCGGCGATGAAACGCCGCCCTGGCTGCGCGGGCAGCCCAGCTCGCCCTTCGACCGCTACCGGCTGAACGTGCTGGTCGACAACAGCGGCCTGCACGGCGCGCCGGTGATCGTCGAAACCAACCCGACCTACGGCAACCTGGTTGGCCGCGTAGAGATGCGCGCGCAGCTCGGTGCGCTGGTCACCGATTACCGCTACATCAAGTCCGGCGCGCTCCACCGCGCCAACGGCGGCTACCTGCTGCTGGATGCCCGGGCGCTGCTGCGCCAGCCCATGGCGTGGGAGGCGCTCAAGCAGGCGCTGCGCAATCGCCGCATCCGCATCGAGGACATGCTCCAACCGGTCAGCGTGCTGGCCACCACCACCCTCAACCCGGAGCCGATCCCGCTGGACCTCAAGGTCGTGCTGATCGGCGACCTGCAGACCTATTACGCGCTCTACGCGCTGGACGAGCAGTTCTCCAAGCTCTTCAAGGTGCGCGCAGATTTCTCGGTCGAGATGGACTGGACGGACGAGAACGAGCAGAAGATCGTCCAGTATATCCGCAACCGCTGCGATGAGCTGGGGCTGCCCCACTTCGACATGAGCGCAGTGGCCGAGGTGGTGGAGTACAGCGCGCGACGGGTGGAGGACCAGGACAAGCTCAGCACACGCTTCGCCCTGATCTCGGATCTCATCCAGGAGGCGGCCTTCTGGGCCGGCCGCGCGGGCCATGCGCTGGTCACCGGCGAGGACGTGCGCAAGGCCATGGACGCGCAGAAGAACCGCTCGAACCAATACGAGGAGCGGATGCACGAGATGATCGCGGACC
>JAKPQT010000385.1 GCA_029555885.1 Chloroflexota bacterium
CATGGGTATCTGTAACGAGTAAAGAGTAACGAGTAATGAGTAACGAGCGAGTTTACTTCTTACTCGTTACTCTTTACTCGTCACTCGTCTCTCATCGGTCAAACCCGATCTTCTTGTGCTGCAGGATGACGCTTTCGGCCAGGCCGATGCCGATGAGCATGGTCCAGAGCGAACTGCCGCCGTAACTGACGAACGGCAGCGGGACGCCGGTGGCCGGCAGGATGCGCAGGTTCATGCCGATGTTGACGACGACCTGGAAGAAGATCATGGTGGTGACGCCGACGACAATCAACATGCCGAAGGTGTCGCGTGCCAGCCCGGCGATGCGCACCAGCCGCAGCAGCAGCGCGCCGAACAGGAGGATCAGCAGCGCGGCGCCGATGAAGCCCAGTTCCTCGGCTGTCACCGAGAAGATGAAGTCGGTGTGGCGCACGCGCAGGAAGTGCAGCTGACTCTGCGAGCCGCGGAACAACCCTCGGCCCAGCCACCCGCCCGACCCGATCCCGATGATGGCTTGCTCGACATTGTACAGGTCGTCGGGCGAGGCCCCGCTCGGGTTGACCAGCATCAGGACGCGCTCCCGCATGTAGTCCTGGAGCAGGAATTTCCAGGCCGGCACGGCCGCAGCCGCGCCCGCGACGCCGAACAGCACCATGTGCCGGAAGCGCAGGCCGCTCATCAGGAGCATCGCCCCACCGATGACGACCACGGAGAGCGCAGTGCTCAGGTTGGGCTGGAGATAGATCAAGACCACGGGCGGCGCAATGAGCAGCAGCGCGCCGATGGGCGTCAGCAGGCTCTCCATCTTTTCCTCGCGGCTCGACAGGTAGTGTGCGAGCGCGACGATGAGCACCACCTTGATGAGCTCGGAGGGCTGGAGCAGGAACTCGCCCAGCTCGAACCACCGCTGCGCACCGCCGGACACCGTGCCGACCACGGCAATGGCTGCCAGAATCGCGAGCATGACGAAGTATACCGGAAAGGCCAGGCTCGCCAGCAGGCGATAGTCCACGGCTGCGGCCAGGAACAGCAAAATCAGGCCGAAGCCCAGGAACGCGGCCTGACGCCACGGCCAGGAGCTGAGCACCTGGTTGCCCGCCAGCGCGCTGGCAATCATCAGCACGCCGAACCCGCTCAGGATGAGTACGAGGCTCAGCAGCACATAATCGAAGCGGCGATTGAAAACGAGTCTCATACGCTACGGTTGCGCCTCCACCGGCACGGGCGCAGTGCCTTCGATGCTCAGGGCCTCGGCCTCTGCGGCTGCCGCCTCGGCAGCGAGGCGCGCCTGGATATCGAAGTAGGCCTGCAAGACCTTCTGCGCAATGGGCGCGGCCACGGCCGAGCCTTCGCCGCCGTTGGCAACGAAGACCGTCACGACAATCTCCGGCTCCACATAGGGTGCAAAGGCTGAGAACCAGGCATGGGTGGGCAGGTTGCCGTCCTTGTCGCGATCGGGTTGACCGTCCTTATCCTCGTCGCGCGCGAACTCTGCCGTGCCGGTCTTGCCTGCGATGACGACGCCCGGCACCTTGACACGCGTGGCCGTGCCGTGCGACCAGTTGATCGCACCGTACATGCCTTCGCGCACGATGTCCAGCAGCTCGGGCGCGACGGGCACTTCGCGAATGAGGTGCGGCTCGAACGGGCGGACCACCTTGCCTTCCGCATCCGTCATGTAGTCCACCAATTGGGGCTTCCAGAGCTTGCCGCGATTCGCGACGGCTGCGGTGGCGTTAGCCATCTGTAGCGGGGTCGCCAGGATATAACCCTGGCCGATGCTCATGTTGTACGTGTCGCCGGTCAGCCAGTTCTCGGCATAGTTCAGGCGCTTCCACTTGGAGTCGGGGACCAGCCCCCGGGTTTCGCCCGGCAGCTCGATGCCGGTAATTGCGCCCAACCCGAACGCCCGCGCATACTGGCCGACCCGCTTGGAGCCCAGCCCTTCGAAGCGGTCGGGATAGCCGCCGCCCAACATATAGAAGTAGATATCGTCGGAGACGGCCAGCGCGTCGCGCACGCCGACGGAGCCGTGCCCCCGGCCGTATTTGTGAATCCAGGAATAGAACGGCGTCGCCAGAGAACGATCCCAGGGGAAGTACTGGTTGGGCAGCCAGATGATGCCGTCGTTGCTCCCGTCGAAGCCATCGCCCAGGGGCGTGCGCGCGTTGATAACCCCCTCCGCCAGCCCACCGGCTGCCACTACTATCTTGAAGACGGAGCCGGGCGGATACTGCCCGCCGACCGCGCGATCGAAGAGCGGCAGATTCGGATCGGTGGTGAGCGCGTTCCAGGCCTCGCCGGTGATACCCTTGACAAAGAGGTTGTTGTCATAGTTGGGCAGGCTGACGAGCGCGCGGACCTGGCCGTTGCGCGGGTCGAGCGCCAAGACCGCGCCCTGAGTGGCCTTGGTGAAGCCGGAGGATGCGTCGAATGCCTCTTGCAGCGCCTGCGTGGCCGCAGTCTGGAGCTCCAGATCGAGGCTCAACACCAGATTGTAGCCCGGCTGAGCGGGCGTCGTCTCGCCGACTGTGCGGATGCGGCGACCGTGCACGTCGACTTCGATGGTCTGGTGACCCGGCTGCCCGCGCAACTCCTTCTCGAACCAGACTTCCAACGCGGTCAGGCCGACCTGGTCATCGCGTTGATACCCCTCGGCGACATACTCTTCAATCTGGCCTTCCGGGATGTGGCCCATGTAGCCGATGATGTGCGCAGTGAGTGCGCCGCTCGGATAGTCGCGAATCGGCTGCAGCATGATCTGTACGCCTTCGAGATTGACCGCGTCCTCCGCGATACGGAAGGCAGTTGCCTCTTTGACATAACGTGCAACAACGACAGGGCGATAAGCGCCGCCTAGCAGGCCATCCTGAATCTTCTGCTCGATTTCGGCGCGCGGCATGATCCACGGCTGGCGCTCCGGAATCGCCATAATCGGGAGCGGCGTAGGGCTGGGAGTCGGGTTCCTGGGCGGCACGGGCGTGGGCGTCGCCTGCGGGTCCACGGTGGGGGATGGCGCAGGCGAAGCGCGCAGATCGGGCACCGGCTCGTTCAGGATCGCGAGCAGCCGGTCCAGCACTGCGGTGGCCGCGGAGTTGGTATCCTGCTCCTCCATCGGCTCATCTTCGGGGTCCTCGGGCAGGTCGCCGGGGATGATGACTACCGTGAAGCTGGGCCGGTTCCGGGCCAGGATTTCGCCCTGCCGGTCGTAGATTACCCCGCGCGGCGCAGGTACGTCTACATCGCGCAGCCGGTTTTGGTCTGAGAGCAGGCGGTACTTCTCACCCGCAATCATCTGGATCTGCCAGAGCCGGCCGATGAGGATGACCGCCGCGAGCACGATGATCCCGCGCAGCAACAGCAAGCGCATGAACGCGGGGGTGCGGCTCGGTGATGGTGTTCCGCGCATAGCCTAGACATCCATGACCGGCACGCCGATGCGGCCTGCCAGCCAGCGCAAACCCGGATAGACCGGGAGCGTTATCACGATATTCAGCACCAGCTCTGGCAGAATGATGCGCACGGTGCTGCCGACCCAATCGACCGGCACCGCGCGCAACTGCTGGGTCAGCAGGATCAGCCAGCCGTGGAGCGGTGTTGCCAGGATGACGAGCAGGACCGGCCAGAAGATGTTCTGCGCATAGATGCTGCTGCGCCCGATGCCGGCGAGAAAGCAGGTGGGCATCAGAGCGAGCGACGATGTGCCCAGCGGCAGACCTGACACCAGGTCAATGCCCAGGCCCCCGGCAAATGCCCACACCAGGCCTTCCTGCACGTTGCGCGTCAGGCTCCAGCAGACCACGGTTACGAGCAGCAGGTTCGCGCCGACGCCGATTATACGCACACGCGATAGCAACGTGCCCTGGACGAGAATGACCAGGCTCAGGATTGCCAGCCCCAGGTAGAGATCGGCCCGTCCGCCCTTGCTCATGGCCGTTGCCCGCCCACGCCTCGCGACCTCACCCGACTCGTCATCCAACGCTCTCCAGCTCTTCGGGCTGGCCGGGCAGTGGCTTGAAGTTGGTAATGACGAGGACGAACTCCAGGCGAACGAAGTTGACCGTGGGCCGAATGACCGCCTGCTGATACATATCGTAGTCATGCCGGATGACTTCGATGACCTGACCGATGGCGACGTTCTTCGGGAAATTGCCGCCCAGGCCGGAGGTAATCACCTCGTCGCCGACGCTGATGTCCGCATCCATCGGGATATATTCCATGACCGGCAATGCGCCCGCGCGGCCGTTCACCACGCCGACGGCCCGGTTGCGCTTGACCAGGGATTGGACGCCGCTGGACGGGTCGATAATGAGCAGCACCGTCGCCGAGTTGGGCCCCACCTTGTCCACCCGCCCGATCAGGCCCTGCTCGTTCACGACGGGCATGCCCCGCGCAATGCCCTGCTCGGAGCCCAGGTCGATGGACAGGCTAGAGAGATAGTTCGTCTCCGCCTGGCTGATGACGCGCGCAATGACCTGCCCCCCGCGATAATCGTAGGTCGGATTCAACTGCTTGAACCTGAGCAGCTCGCGCAACTGCTGGTTTTCGGCCTCGACCTCGGTCAGGCGCAGGTTGTCAATAGTGAGGGTGTCAACACGGCTTTTGAGCTGCTGGTTCAGCGTGCGCAGCGTGCTCAACTCGCGCGCGGTTGTCACGACTTCGCTGAACTGGTGGCCGATCGTATTGAAGGCATTGAGGAACGGGCGCGTGACGACGCTCGCCGCGCTCTCGATGGGCGCCATTTGCCCGGAACTGGACAGGATGAGCAGCGCGATGCTGATGCCCGCGAGGATGAAAAAGAGCGTCGTCCGGCCGGATACGCGTGTCATGTTCGCAACGGATGCCGGGCGATGGGCGAGGAATCAATATGTAGCCGGGATGCTCGCCGGTCGACCGCCCTCCGTCTTCCGTCCTTTATCAGTGTAACGTGCTCCCGCGCTGCATGCTGGCAAGCGTCTTCTGCAGCACGTCGAAGTTTTCCAGAACCATGCCCGAACCGCGCGCGACGCAACTGAGCGAGTCTTCGGCAACGTAGACGCGCATCTTCGTTTCCTCACTGAGCCGCTGGTCCAGGCCCTTGAGCAGCGCGCCGCCGCCTGCCAGGGCGATGCCATGCTCCATCAGGTCCGCGATGAGCTCGGGCGGCGTCTCGTCGATGGCCTGGCGCACCGTGTCGATGATGGTGCTGACCGAATTACGCAGCGCCTCGCGCATTTCCACGCTGCTGACCTCGATGCCCTCAGGCAGGCCGGAGACCAGGTTGCGCCCGCGCAACTCGACCGTGATTTCAGGATCGAGCGGGTAGGCCGACCCGGCCTCGATTTTGACGCGCTCGGCCATCTGCTCGCCGATCAGCAGGTTGTACTTCTGCTTGGCGTAGTTGATGATATCCTCGTTCATCTCGTCGCCTGCGACGCGAATCGAGCGGGCCACGACGATTCCGCCGAGGGATGTCACCGCGACCTCGGTGGTGCCGCCGCCGATATCCACGATCATGCTGCCCAGGGCTTCCGCAACGGGCAGGCTGGCCCCGATGGCTGCGGCCATGGGCTCCTCGATCAGGTAGGCCTCGCGCGCGCCCGCGCTGATGGTGGCATCATAGACTGCGCGCTTTTCGACTTCTGTCACGCCGCTGGGGATGCCGACGACCACCCGCGGTCGCGGCACGCGCAGCAACATGCGGTGGTGCACCTTGTCGATAAAGTAATGGAGCATCTGCTCCGTCACGTCGAAGTCTGAGATGACGCCATCGCGCAGGGGACGGATGGCGACGATGTTGCCCGGCGTGCGCCCGACCATCTCCTTCGCTTCCGACCCGATGGCGAGCACCTTCTTGGTGCGCCGGTCGATGGCGACCACCGAAGGCTCGTTGATCAGGATGCCGCGATTGCGGACATAGACGAGGGTATTGGCTGTACCGAGGTCAATACCGATATCGAGCGAAAACAGGCCGAGAAGCCAGTTGAGTGGGCTAACCACGCGGTGTGCTCCTGCGTCGTATTCAAAGGCGCGCGATCGGCGCGCACAAGTAGAAGATTATATCACCCGGTTTCACAAACGGCCAAAATGCCCGGCGGACTTCGGGTGCTGCCCTGCATTATACACCGCTGCGGGTCAAAGCGGAAACCACGGCGCGCTGTTTCCGGTTTTCCCCGTTCGCGTGCTATCATCCCGCCTATGTGCGATCTTCTGCCGCGGGTCGACGCGTATGTGCGGCAGCGCGGCCTGTTCACAGCGGGCGAGACGGTCGTCGTGGGTGTTTCAGGCGGACCGGATTCGGTCTGCCTGCTCCACCTGTTCACGCAGCTGGTCCAGCGTATGCCGGGGCTGCGCGTGCACGCGGCCCATCTCAACCACCAGTTGCGCGGCGCGGAGGCCGAGGCGGACGCCGCATTCGTTGCTGAGCTGGCCGAGGCCTGGGGGATTTCCTGTACCGTAGGCCGCGCAGACGTGGCCGCGCTGGCCGGGCGGGCGGGCCTCTCGGTCGAAGAGGCCGCGCGGCAGGCGCGCTATGCCTTTCTGGCCGCTGTCGCCCGGACTGCGGGCGCGGGCGTAATAGCCGTGGGCCACAACGCGGACGACCAGGCTGAGACAGTCCTGATGCACTTCCTCCGCGGCAGCGGCGTGGCAGGGCTGCGCGGGATGCTGCCCGTGACCGAACTGGCCGAGTACCGGCTGGCGGAGGGAGGGCATCCTTCGACTCCGTCCCGCCTGCGGCGGGACTCCGCTCAGGATGCTTCCGGTTCCGCGGCAGGCTTGCGGCTGGTCCGCCCGTTGCTCGACATTTCCCGCGCCGACATCCTGGCCTATTGCGAGGCTCAGGGCTTGGCGTACCGCTTCGACCGCAGCAACGAAGACACGACTTTCTACCGTAACCGCCTGCGGCACGACCTGCTGCCCGTGCTTGAGGCCTACAATCCGGCGATTCGTACCGTCCTGGCACATACCGCTGAAGTGCTGGCCGGGGATTACGAGGTGCTGGTCGCGGAGCTCCACCGGACCTGGGCGACAGCCGTCCGGCCCACTGCGCCGGATGAGGTGCAGTTCGACCGCGCGTATTGGCGCGGCCTGCCCGCCGGGTTGCAGCGGGCGCTCGTGCGCGAGGCCGTCCACCGGCTGCGGCATCACCTGCGCAACATCAACTGGGAGCATATCGAGCGGGCCGTGCGCCTGGGCCGGGAGGGGCTGCCCGGCCAGGCAGCAACGCTGGCCGCGGGCCTGGAGCTACAGGTCGGGGCCGACCGGCTGCGCATCGCGGCCGAGGGCACGCTGCCGCCCGCAAGTGTCGACCTTCCACAGATTGCGCAGCGCTATGTGTTGGCCGCGCCGGGCATCACTCTGCTGGACGGCGGCTGGCAGGTGGCAGTCGCTCGGCTGTCGCGCGCTGAACTGCCCGATGCGTATGCGGCGAACGCAGACCCGTGGGTTGCATGGCTGGACGCGGATGCGGTGGGGCCGGACCTGGTACTGCGCCCGCGCGAGCCGGGCGACCGGATGCAACCGCAAGGGATGGGCGGACACAGCGTGAGGCTGAATGAGCTGATGATCAATCTCAAAGTCCCGCGCGGCGCACGGGCGGGCTGGCCGATCCTTGTGGGCCGTGCTGGCATTGCCTGGGCCTGCGGCCTGCGCCTCGATGAGCACGCCGCCATCAGGCCGGCGACCGCGGCCATCTGGCAGGTGATATTCGAGCGCACAGCGCCGGCGGGAGAGCAGGATTGACGGCCACCCTCTATCTGTTACCGGGCAAGGAGAGACCCGTCCGGCAGCGCCATCCCTGGATTTTCTCCGGTGCGGTGGGGCGCACGACGGGCAGCCCCGCGGCGGGTGACATCGTGGATGTGGCGGACGCGGGCGGCGCATGGCTGGCCCGCGGCTACTTCAACCCGCGCTCGCAGATTGTCGTCCGCCTGCTCACCTGGGACCGGCACGAGGCCATCGACGCAGGCTTCTGGCAGCGGCGGCTGGCCGCGGCGGGCGCGGCGCGTCAGGACCTCCACCTGGAGCCGCAGACCACGGCCTATCGCCTGGTCTATGCGGAGAGCGACGGCGTGCCGGGGCTGGTCGTGGACCGGTACGGCGACTGGTTGGTCGTCCAGTTCCTCACCCTGGGCGTGGATATCCGCCGCGCCGAGCTGCTCGCGGCGCTCCAGGCGGAGTTCAGTCCGGCGGGCATCATCGAGCGGTCGGACGCAGCGGTGCGCCGGCAGGAGGGCCTCCCGCTGCTCAGCGGGCTGGCCGCGGGCCGGGCGCCGGGTGCAAACTTCGAAATCCGTGAGCATGGATTGCGCTTTCCGGCGGACCTGTTGGGCGGGCAGAAGACCGGCTTCTACATGGACCAGCGCGAGAATCGGCGCATCGTTGCTGCACATGCGGCGGGCAAGCGGGTGCTGAATGCCTTCAGCTTCACGGGTGCGTTCGGCGTCTATGCGCTGGCCGCGGGCGCGGCGCACGTCACCAACGTGGACAGTTCCTACGAGGCGCTGGCCGGCGCGGAAGACGCCCTGCGGCTCAACGGGTTCGACCCGGATCGCCAGGCCGAGGGCATTGCGGGCGATGTGTTCCAGGTGCTGCGCGCACTGCGCGACGAGGGACGTCAGTTCGACCTCGTCATCCTCGACCCGCCCAAGTTTGCACGCAACAAGGCCGATCTGGACGGCGCGACGCGCGGGTACAAGGACATCAACCTGCTGGGGCTGAAGCTGCTGGCCCCGCCAGGCGTGTCGCCGGCCGCGCCGCTGCTGGCGACGTTTTCCTGTTCGGGCCTGGTGACGCCCGACCTGTTCCAGAAGATCGTGTTCGGCGCCAGCGTGGACGCGGGCCGCGATGCGCAGATCATCGCGCACTTGCACCAGGGACCCGACCACCCTATCCTGTTGAGCTTTCCGGAGGGAGAGTATCTGAAGGGGCTGTTGGTGAGAGCGGTATAGCATGCCATCACTGTTTGAACGCCGCCCGGAGTACTGGGACCGGGACCTGGCGGACCGGGAGTTCGAGGAGGCCGTCAAGGCCGAGCTCGACCTGCTGGGCTGGTCATACACCGATAACACGACCGCCCACGAGCGGGCCGACCTGTACTTCACGCGCCAGGTGCGCGGGCGGGCGGTGCAGGCCGCGCTGGAACTCAAGGAGAAGCGCCAGGTGTACCGGGCGCGCTGGGCCGAGCTGGCCCGCGTGCCGGAAGCCGAGCTGTTGACCCTGGACGAGGTCGCCGCGCGCAAACTGCTGGCTGTGTCCCCGCGTGCCTTTGTCCTGTTCCACGATGCCACGCGCGAGGATCGTCCCTACGTGCTCTTCACCATCGTGGACCTGTTCTGCCTGCCGAAGGTCCGGGTGCAGCGCGCCATCAACTTGAACAGCCCACGCATGAAAGCCAAGTGGCTGCTCGACGCGCGGCACGGGCGGGGGTTTGCTTCCCTCCGCGAGGTGATGAATGCGCTGGCGAACTACTTGGACCACGGGCTGGGCGATGACTTACACCGGGTGGAGCCTCACGGCCCCTTCGCCGGTGAATCTGTGGAGACTCTTTGATGCATATATGTGGAGCAAAGCTCGTTCGAGCCTGCCGCCGCGCGGCCGTCCTGCTGATGGCGGCCGCGCTGTTGTTGTCGACCGCGGCCGCGACCGTGCCGGCTGCCGCACAAAGCCCGGAGCGGCTGGTGCTGGCGTTCTACTACAACTGGTTCGATGAGAATACCTGGACTGCGCAGATGGTGCCCGATATGCCGGCGGAGCCGTATGTGTCGCGTGATCGCGGGGCGATGGGCCGCCACATTGACCAGGCCAAATCCGCGGGCATCGACGCGCTGGTCGTGAACTGGTGGGGTCCGCAGGACGATAACCAGACCGAGACCAACCTGCGCGCGATGCTCGATGAGGCCGCCGCGCGCGGTTTCCGCCTGGCGGTGGACGTCGATATGAACTCGCCTTACCTGCGGAGCGCGGGGGCGATCCAGACCGCGATGGCCCACCTGCTCAGTACCCACGCGCAACACGGTGCGTATCTCAAGGTCGAAGGGAAGCCGGTTATCTTCTTCTATCACCAGAACCACCGCCTCAGCACGGAGGGGTGGGCTGCCATCCGCAACGCGGTGGACCCCGGTCGCAACAGCCTGTGGATCGAGGAGGGCACGGACGTCTCGCCGCTGTCGCTGTTCGACGGGCATCACCTGTACAGCGTCACCTGGGCGAACCGTACGGACATGGGCTACACAGCCAATAAGTTTGCACGGCTCGTGCGGGCCAGGGCGGCGGCGCTTGGCGCGCCGAAGGTCTACGTTGCCACGGTCATGCCCGGCTACGATGACCGCAAGACGGGCCGCGGGGCCGCGTTCGCCGTGGGCCGCGAGGACGGCGCTTACTACGTGCGCTCCTGGCAGGCCGCCATCGGTGCGTCGCCGGACTGGATCATCATCAACAGCTTCAACGAGTGGCGCGAGGGCACGTACATCGAGCCGAGCGCGGCCTACGGCACGCGCTATCTGGAGATGACCGCGCAGTGGGCGGCGGCCTTCCGCGGGTCAGCGCCGCCGCCCGCGTTCGAACCGGCGCCGCAGCCGACGGCTGCACTCCCGGAACCGCCCCAGGCTCCGGTCGAAGCCACACCGCTGCCGCCGACACCGAAACCGACTGACCCACCGCCGACGCCGACCCCGCGGCCGACCTTTGCGCCGCCGCCGCCGCCCGGCCGCGAGGTGGGCCGGTGGGGCGGCTGGAGTCTATACTGACGTCCGTCTGTCGTCCGTCACTCATCCACCGAGGTGTCTCATGATCGATCCGTCGTACCTTTCCGAGATTCTGATCCCCGCGGACAAGTTGCAGGCCCGTATCGCCGCGATGGGCGCAGCCATCAGCGCGGACTATGCCGGGAAAGAGCTGGTGCTCGTTGCCGTGCTGAAGGGCAGCGTGCTTTTCCTGGCCGACCTGATGCGCAACATCACGACGCCGCACGCGATTGACTTCATGGCAACGTCGAGCTACGGCAACGCGCTGGAGTCATCCGGCGTCGTGCGCATCCTCAAGGACCTGGATATCTCCATCGAGGGCCGCAACGTGCTGATCGTCGAAGACATCATCGACACGGGGCGCACACTGGACTATCTCGTCCGCATCCTGCGCGCACGGCAGCCCACATCGCTGGAAATCTGCACGCTGCTGAACAAGCCCGCGCGGCGGGAGATCGCGGTGCCGGTCAAGTACATCGGCTTCGACATCCCGGATAAGTTCGTCCTGGGGTACGGCCTGGACTACCAGGAGCGCTACCGCAACCTGCCCTATATTGCGGTGCTGAAGCCGGAAGTGTACGGCGGCGCAACGGATGAGAACGGATAGACGGATCGGGAGTCTGCTGCTGGGCCTGGCCTGCTGCTTCCTGCTCGCCGTGCCGGTGGCGGCGGACGGCCTGGTCATCGAGGGGCGCACCGCCGGCATTACAGGCTGGCAGCGCGACGCAGCCGAGCTGTCGCCTGCACCGCTGCGTCCGCCGGCAGTGACGGGCCGGCCGGTCAGCAGCGCGGCGAGATACACGGTGCAGCCCGGCGATACGCTGGGCGCCATCGCGGAGCGGTTCGGCGTGACGCCGGAGGCGCTGGCTGCGGCGAACGGTATCGCTGACCCGAACCGCATTGTCGCCGGGCAGGTCCTGGAGGTGGGCGGGGCCGCAGCCACGCGTTTCGGTCCCAAGCTGCCCGACCTGACGGCGGGCGAAGTCACACGGCTACAGTTCTGGCCCTGGCCGCCGGCGCAGGGGCAGACGCTCGTCGTGTGGCTGCGCACTCGCAGTCCGGTGACCGCAAGCCTGACCTATGAGGGCCGGGCCTATCCGGTGCTGCCGCAGGAAATAGCCGGGGCAGGGACCGTGACGTGGGCCCTCATCCCCATCCCGCCGCTGACGGCGCCCGGCAGCAAGCCGCTGACGCTGCGGGTAGGTGCGAGCGAACTGCACATCGCCGTTCCGGTCGTTGCCGGCAGCTTCCCCAGCCACAACATCCCCGCGTCTACGAGCGACGCCATCCTCACCGAAGCGGCCAAAGTGCGCGCGGAGACGCAGCGCATGGCGGCGCTATTTTCCGGTTGGACCGCCGGATCATGGACCAGCCGCAGCCGGTTTGAGTTGCCCCTGGTGGGCGAGTTCCCGCGCACTGCGCCGTACGGTTCGCGGCGGACCTACGGCAACAGCCCGGCCGTGTCGGCGCATGCGGGCGAGGATTTCAGCGCCGCGCCGGGGGCGCCGGTCTACGCGCCCGCGGCCGGTACGGTCGTGCTGGCTGAGACGTTGTTCGTGCGCGGCAATGCGGTGGTGCTCGACCACGGGCACGGCGTCTACACGGGGTACTGGCATCTGTCGGAGCTGAGCGTCGTTGTCGGGGAGCAGGTAAGCGCAGGGCAGGAACTGGGCAAGGTCGGCAGCACCGGCCTGAGCACCGGCGCGCACCTGCACTGGGAGTTGCAGGTCAACGGGCTGCCGGTCGATCCGCTGCAGTGGACAAAATAAGGGCGGTCCTCAGGACCGCCCTTGCAGCAGGATAACCACCCGGAGTGGGGGTTATTCCTCTTCTTCCTCTTCCTTGCCCTTGCGGATGACCTCGACCTCGTCCGCGGCCGGCTCCTCAGCCTCTTCAGTCTCTTCCTCCAGGGCCGCGCGCGATGCGGTCACGGAGAACAGGACGTGCTCGGCTGGGGTGAGGATCTTCACGCCCGCGGGGACCTGCAGGTCCTTCACGCTCAAGGAGTCATCGATGGTGGCGAGGATGCTCAGGTCCGCGGCGAGGTGTTCCGGAATGTCGCCCGGGTAGCATTCGATTTCCACAGAGTCGCTCTGGCGCACCAGCACCATATCGCTATCCTCCAGCACAGGGGCCGTGCCGGTCGGCACGACGGACACCTGCAGGCGGACCAACTGGTTCATGGCGACCGCGTAGAAGTCAATGTGCTGCACATAGTGCTTGGTCGGGTGGCGCTGAATCTCGCGCGCCAGCACGTGGAGCGTGGGCTGGCCGGGCAGCTCTACTTCGATGAGGCCGCCGCCGGATTGGTGTAGGGCGATGCCGAGAGCCTTGCGGTCGGTGGAGATGGCCTGTGGCTCAGTGTTCTTGCCGTATACGACGGCCGGGACGCGCGAGCCTTCACGCAGCTCGCGGTTGGCATGGCGACCGGTCTTGCGCGGCTCAGCCTTCAGAACGAGTTTCTCCATGGTTCTATTCTCTCCTTGCTGTTGCCAGCCCTGGCTGGCACAGGCAGCTTACGCCGGATCAGAGCCGAAACGCTGGTCTCCGGTCATTGTTCACATTGAGTTACAAGCAATAGCCCGGCAGATGCCGGGCCGATAAATACAACCATGCATTTTAGCGCAGGTGCATGGTTTCGTCAAAATAGGCACTTATGTTAGCATGGCACGCATAGATATGCCAGCAATCCGCCCATTCCACCCCGTCAAATGGCTGCTTGTGCCCCTGGCCCTGTGCGGGCTGGTCGCGCTCTTGTTGGCGCGCGGTCTCGCACGGCCAGCGCCGCCGGACGATGCACAGCCGGTGAATCCGGCGTACAGCGCCGCAGTTGGCGTAAATCTCAGTGCAGCAGAATTGCACGATCCTGCTCTGGCAGGCACCCTCGCCACACTGGAGCAGTCCGGCGTCCGCACCCTGCGCTTCACGCTGCCCTGGGATGATATCGAGCCAGCACGGGGACAGTTCAAGTGGGCCCGCTGGGATGCAGTCATGCACACTCTGGCGGAGTTTCCTGCGCTCCTGCCGGTCGTCGTCCTCGACCGTTCGCCCGCCTGGGCACGCGCGGCCGCGGACGCAGACAACCCCCTGGCCCCGCCGCACGAGCGGGCGGACTATGGGGCCTTCGTGCGCGCCGTAGCCGCCCGCTACGGCGCGCAGTTGCGCTATTACCAGGTCTGGCAGGAGCCGAACATCGCGCCCCACTGGGGCGCACGGCCTGTCGATCCCGCGGACTACCTCGGCCTGCTGCGCGAGGCGGCAGCCAATCTGCGCGCGGCGGATGCCGATGCGGTCGTTGTGCTCGCCGCGCTCGCGCCGACGACTGAAGGCGGCGGGGCCAACCTCAGCGACATCGCTTACCTGGATGCGCTCTACACGCTCAACGCCGCGGCATGGTTCGATGTCGTCGCGGCGCAGCCCTACGGCTTTGCGCGGCCGCCGGATGACCCGACAGACCCGGCAGTACTGAACTTCGGCCGCGCGCGCCTGCTGCACGACGTGATGCTGCGCCACGGCGACGTCGCGACTCCCCTGTGGGCTGTGGCTTTCGGGTGGCATGTGCAGCCCACAGGCGAGCCGAACGCGGCGTCGCCCTGGGAATCCGTCACTCAGGAACAACAGGTCCAATATACCGGGCAAGCCCTTGCGCTGGCGCGCCGCGAGTGGCCCTGGCTGGGGCCGCTGTTCTGGCCCGCGTTCCGTCCCGTCGGAGCAGACGACGAGGCGCTGCGCGGCTTCGCGCTGAGCAATCCCGATGGCACAGGGACCCCTGCCTGGCAGGCGTTGACGGCGATCCCGACGGAGGCTGTGCTGCCGCCGGGCAGCCATGCGCCAGCCCACCCCGCGCTGCACTATAGCCGCGGCTGGCGCGTGACGGCCAGCGCCGCGGACCCGTCCACAGACGGCGATACCCTGGAGTTTACCTTCTACGGGACTGCGCTCGCGCTGCGCGTGCAGGGCGGGCCCTATTGGGCCTACTACCGCGTGGCGGTGGACGGCGCGCCGGCCAACGCGCTCCCCGTGGACGAGACCGGCGCGGCCTACCTCGTCCTGCACGACCCGGCCGCGGCGATCCGCCTGGTCACGGTGGCCGAGGGTCTTCCGCCGAGGGAGCACCGCGTCACGGTCGAGGCGCAGGGCGGGTGGGGCCAGTGGGCGCTGCAAGGGGTCGTCGTAGAGGGCGAGGAGCGGGGCCTGGCTCCGCGCGGCCGGCTGCTTGTGGCCGGACTGACGGCTGCTCTCGCGGTCAGTCTCGCCGTGCTGGCGCTCTGGTGGCATGCCTGGCAGCGGCTCGCCGCGTGGCTGCGGCGTCTGCTCGATCGCGCCGCGCGGCTCCCCGATGCCGCCCTGTGGGTTGCAGCTATCGCGCTGGCCCTGCTGTTCGTCGTCTCGCGCTGGGCCGTCGTGGACCTCGCCGCGCTGGCCGGACTGGGGCTGCTGTTTCTTACGCGGCCTGATCTCTCGCTGCCGTTCATTGCGGCTGCGCTGCCCTTCTGGCAGTCGCCCAAGCACATCCTCCGCTGGGGGTTGAGCCACGCGGAGCTCTTCCTCGCCGTAGCCCTGCTGGCGTTCGTCGCGCGGTGGCTGCTGGCGGTGGGAGCCTCACCCCCCGGCCCCTGCGCCTGGCCGCGGCCAGGAGAGGGGGAGAGGGCAGCCCGGAAAGCATCCTCCTGGCATTCCGACCTCGCAGTGCTGGTGCTGGTCGCGTCCGGCCTGCTATCGACGCTGGTCGCGGCGGAGCAGGGGGTTGCCTGGCGTGAGTTCCGCATCGTCTTCCTGTTCGGCGGGCTGTTCTACCTGCTCATCACGCGTGTGCCGCCGCGGCCGGGCGCAGCGCGGTTGTCGCCGTGGCCGCTCGTGACCGGGCTGCTGGCAGGCATGGTCGCAGCCAGTCTGGTCGGCCTGGGGCAGCTTGTCACCGGCCAGGGCCGGATCGACGTGGAGGGCGTGTGGCGCGTTCGTGCGCTGTATGGCTCGCCCAACAACCTGGCGCTCGTGCTCGACCGCGGCGTGCCGCTGGCGCTGGCCCTGGCCGCATTCCTGCCGCTGGCGGGCAGGTGGCGCATCTTGCGGGCCGGGCTGGCGCTCGTCACCGTGACGTTGCTGCTGGCGTGCGTCGCCACGTTCAGCAAGGGCGCGCTGCTGCTGGGGCTGCCGGTCGGGATCGCGCTGGTGCTGCTGCTCGGCGCGCGGCGCAGCGGACGGCGCTGGCCGCTCTGGGTCTTGGGCGGTGCGGTCCTGGCCGGCCTGGCCGGGCTGATGCTGCTCTTCCGCACCCCGCGCTTCGCTGACCTCTTCAACTTCGAGACGGGTACCAGCTTCCTGCGCGTGCGCCTCTGGCAGGCCGCGTGGCAGATGGCCCTGGATCATCCGCTGCTCGGCGTCGGCCCGTACAACTTCCTCTACGCCTACCGCTCGCACTACGTGCTGCCGGCCGCGTGGGAAGAGCTCAACCTGAGCCACCCGCACAACCTGCTGCTGGACCTCTGGACGCGGCTGGGGCTGGTGGGTGTGCTTGCGGGATTGTATGCGCTGGCAGTGGCATTCCGGTCGGCGTGGCGGTCGTTCCGCCGCGGCAGCGCGTACGCCTGGCCGCTGGCGCTCGGCCTGCTGGCCGGGCTGGCCGCGACGGTGCTCCACGGGCTCATTGACAACTCGCTCTTCCTGCCCGACCTGATGGGACTGTTTGTGATAGCGTTGGGGTTGTGTAACCGGGAGGATTAATGCGTATACTGATTACCGGCGGCGCGGGCTTC
>JAKPQT010000392.1 GCA_029555885.1 Chloroflexota bacterium
GGCCTGTTCGGCATACTTCGCTAACTTGAACATATTGTTCAACTTCGTAACCGCTTGAAGGCAAAAAAAGACGCTCGTCCGCTGTAGGCGCATGGACTTGCGGCAGCACCAGCTCGCGCACCAGGGCGCTCAGGCTGGTGCGGCGGACGGCCGCGCGCAACCGCAGCAGGTCTTTGATATAGGCAGGAGCGCTGAAGGAGATGATTTCCACCGCGATCACCAACCTGAACGGATGTTCTATTCGTCGGGCAAGATTATAGGCTATGTAACTGTTCAGCGTTACCCTTGACAGGCTGTGGCATGATTACGTCATGACGTTGGAGCAAGAGCAAGAGTTCGCGCGGTTGCGGGCCGAGAATGCGGAACTGCGCCAGTCCTTGGCTGAGGTGCAGGCGCAGTTGGCGGCCGCGCTGGTGCGGATTGCTGAGTTGGAGGCGCAGTTGCCGGGGCGCAATGATCCGCCAGCCTTTGTGAAACCGGCGCGCCCGAAGCCGGCGGCCGGTGAGCCACAGCCGCGCAGGAAACGCGCCAAGGAGCACAACACGTCGCGTAAGCGGAGCCAGCCGACGCGGATCGAACGGCATGCGCTGGACCACTGTCCGGAGTGCCAGTATCGGTTGCAGGGCGAGAGCCTGGACTACCGCCGGGAGGTCATCGAGTTGCCGCCGCCCCAGCCAGTGGAAGTCATCGAACATCAGGTGGTGAAGCGCTGGTGTCCGCATTGCGAGTGCTGGCGTAGCCCGCAGTTGGACCTGAGCGGGCAGGTGTTGGGGCAAGGGCGCATCGGCGTGCGCGTGGCGGCGCTGGTAGCCTACCTGCGGACGACTTTGCGGCTGCCCGTGCGCCAGGTGCAGGCCTATCTGGCGACCTTGCATGGGCTGCACTTGAGTGTGGGCGAGATTGTCGAGTTAGCCCATGCCGTGCGCAAGCAGTTGCAGGGGCACGCCGACCAGTTACTGGCGCAGGTGCGCCAACAGCTGGTGGTGCATCAGGACGAGACCGGCTGGCGCGAGAACGGGCAGAATGGTTACATCTGGGTGACGGCCAGTGACGGGCCGGCGGCGGTGCGCTACTACGAGTACGCGGCCAGCCGCGGCCATCAGGTGCCGCTGCGCTTGTTGGGCGAGCACTTCCGGGGGGTCCTGGTCAGCGACTTCTACGCGGCGTACAACCTGATCCCGGGCTTGCATCAACGCTGCTGGGTGCATCTGCTGCGGGATCTGCATGAACTCAAGGAAGAGCAGGCGGCCCGCGCAGACGTGCTCCAGTGGGTGCAGCAGGTGCGCCAGGTCTATGCCGACGCCCAGTTGTGGCTGGCGGCCCACCCAACCGCCACGGCCGCCGCGCGCCGCCAGCAGTACGACGCATTGTACCAACGCGCCTGGCACTTGGGCCAGCAGTACGCGTTCGCGGGTGCGCACCCCTGCTGGGCGCTAGCCAAACGCCTGCTGCGCCATCAAGAGGAACTGTTCCTGTTCGTCCTGACGCCGGGCCTGCCCGCCGACAACAACCTGGCCGAACGCAGCCTCCGCCCCCTGGTCATCATGCGCAAGATCAGTGGCGGCAGCCGTTCTGCAGCAGGGTCAAAAACGCGCCTGACCCTGGCCAGTCTGCTCGGCACCTGGGCTGCCCGCCAGCTCAATCCCTTAACCGAATGCCTGGCTGCCTTACAGCGACCCGCCGCGATCGCCTCCGGCTAGATTCCCTTACCCTAACGCTGAACAGTTACGTTCTACTTTCAGGTTCCGCTCGAAGAGGCCTTGCGGCGCATCCTGGTTGGCCGCCCAATGCTGAAGTGGTATGAGGCGGGCATGGACCTGGGCCTCAGTCCCGATCCCTACGAGTGCTTTCGGCTGTTCCAGAAGCGCATCCTGGGCCAATATCAGGGGATGGTCGAGGAGTTTGGGTTAACGGTGATCGACGCGACGCAGCCGCTCGTGCACCAGCAGCAGCAGGTGCGCGCGCTGGTGATGCCCCATCTGCGCGGGGTGCCGAAGGCCAACTTGCTGCCGTGGCGCGAGGTGCTGGCGAAGGAGGGGTTGTACGGCCGCTATCTCGAGTTCAACCGCGGAGCCGCCGCGGTCAGG
>JAKPQT010000396.1 GCA_029555885.1 Chloroflexota bacterium
CACCTCGTCACGGCCGGCCGCACCTGCGACATGCACACGATCGCCAGCACGAGGAACACGGCCGTGAACGGCCAGATGACCGCGTGCGTGGTCCGGTCGATGAGCCAGCCTGCAACGATGGGGCCGGTGATCGCGGCGAGCGACGACGCAAAGTAGTACAGGCCCGTGTAGGCGCCGATGCTGCCCGACTTCGCCAGGTCATACACCATCGGCAGCGAGTTGATGTTCACCAGCGCCCAGAACCCGCCCATGATCGCCAGCACGGCCAGCAGGATGTTGGGGTTGCGGATGAGCATTGCGGCAAGGACGCCCACAGTCATGCCCGCCAGCCCGGTGATGATGGTCGGCTTGCGGCCCACGCGCGTGGCGATCAGGCCGGATGGGATGGCGAAGACGATCAGCATCGCGGCGAACGCGGTGAGCATCTGCGTGCCCGTGCCGACCTCGATGCCCAGGATATTGCGCGCGTACAGGGTGAAGAACGCCTCGGTCGCATTCCAGCCGACGAACCACGAGAAGATGGCCCCCAGCAGGAACAGCCCGCTGCGGTCCGGGTTGGTCGCGACCTGGCGGACGTTGGCCCACAGCCCCGGCTCCTTTGCGGCAGGCGGCTGCATGGCCGCGGGCGGCTCCTTCACGCCGAACAGCACGATGGCGATCCCGATGAGCATGATGCCTGCGCCGACGATGAACGGCAGCGGCACGCCGATCCGGTACAGCGCGCCGCCCGCAAACAGTGCGATCGCGCCGCCGACGCCGCCCATCAGGTTGATGACCCCGTTGGCCTTGCTGCGCTCGCCCGGCTCGAACAGGTCGCCCAGGTACGCGATGGTCGGCGAGCGGAACAGGGCCATCGCCAGGTTCGTACCGAGGATGGCGAGCGCGATGAGGGCAAAGTTCTCGCGCACGAACGGCACGAGGATGAAGAAGACCGCAGCCAGCGGCGCGCCGAGCATCAGCCACGGCTTACGCCGGCCGAAGCGGGTGTGCGTGCGGTCCGACCGGCTGCCGACCCACGGTTGGAGGAACATGTTGATGATGTTGTCCCAGGTCAGGATGAACCCCGTCAGCGCGGCGGTCAGGCCCAGGTCCTCCAACATGGGAGGGATGAGGCTGTTGAACAGCGGCCAGATGATGCTGATGCCGAAGAAGCCGAAACCGAGAATGAACGTGCGTGCCCAGGGGAAAGGTCGTTGTGCCATGATGCTCCTTTGCAGAATAACTGATACGAAGTGCGATTGACGACTAAGCAACCACGGAAGACACGGACTACGCGGAATCTGACGCTCAGATCCCCTGCTCACCTGTTCACCTCTTCACCCCGTCACCTTGTCACCTTGTCACCTTGTCACGAGTGCGCCAGCCCAGCCACGCAGTCTGCGCAACCAGGCTCAACATCAGCGCCAGCACGCCGACATACACTCCGGCGACCCGCGCCGTGATAACGCCGAGCGTGAGAACAACAGCGCTCGTCACCAGATAGATGACCACCGCCTCCGTGATGCCGCGCGTCCGCCGCGCATGGAGCAGCGAGCCCTGGTACCAGCTCTGCAGCGCAGCCAGCGCGGGCAGCGGCAACGCAAGCCACAGCGCATTGCGCGCAAGCGCCGCCAGGTCGGGCGCCAGCGCGGAGACCTGCTCGAACCACAGGCGGTTGAGCGGCGTGACCGTCACCAGGACAATGACGGCGGTCAACCCGGCTGCAAGATATAGCGTGAAGCGCCAGAGGCCCGCGCGGGCGCCCGGCTCGTCGAGCAGCGCCACGACGACCTCGTTGAATGCCAGCCCCACGCTCCGCAACGAGAAAAGAAGCCCGTTCAGCACCGGCCAGACCGCCAGCGAGATGAGCGCGGACGGCATCCGGCTCAGCGCCGCGCTGCCGATGGGCTGCGCGAGGAAGGAGAGCAGCGAGGTCAGGACGAGCGGGATGTAGAACGCGAAGAACACCCCGTACGTCAGCGGCGGCTGCACCGGCTCGGCCAGCGGCAGGTCATTGCGCAGCACCGGCCGCACCCGCAGCCCGATAAAGGCTGCCTCGCTGATCACGCCCGCGGCCACCGACAGGGTGGCGACCACGATGCCGGGGACGGTGCCGACCGCCAGCCCGATGAAGAGCACAGTCAGGTTGGCAACCAGCCGCACCAACGTACCCGCGCCGACCGCGCGCGACTGGCCGAACCGGATGAGCACGCCCTGGTGGAACCGCCGGTAGCCGATGGACCACGTCCACGGCAGCATGATTTGCAGGCCGAGGCGCGCCGGCTCCTGGATTTCCGCGGGTGCGCCGAGGATATCACGCACGACCACGTAGTAGAGCGGCGTGAAGGCCACGGCCGCGTGCAGGACGGTCAGCAGCCCGCCCGCAATCATCATGAAGCGGTAGATGAGCCGGTAGGAGTCCGTATCCTTGCTCAGCGCGGTGGATGCGGAGAGCAGCATGATGATAGGAGATTCGATGATGAGCGCCAGCGGAAAGACGATGCCGCCATACGCCGCCAGGTTGATCTCCGGCTGGGGCAGCCGCGCGACGATCGCGCTCAGCGCGGGCTGGTCCGCGCTCATCAGCAGCCAGCTTGCAGCCAGCGGCCACCACGCGCGCGCGATGTGCGAGAGGGGCAGTACACCCTGTGTCGTTGAGATGGCGGTATCCGTCCGCATCAAGTCACCTGTCGTGCCGCTGGGATGATTGCGAGGTCAAGTCATTCTACACCAGGTGGAGGGCAACGGCATAACCTGCCGGCGCAGAGAAAGGGCGAACGTGGGCCATCGCGAATACGCGAATCACCCACGAATACACGAATATTCCGCCGCAACGCACGCGATTCGAGTATTCGTGGCGCGCAAGCGCATCCGTTTATCCCCGATGGCCGCGCCCCCAACAGGAAAACCGCCCGCACAGAAAGGCGAATCGGGTGTATACTACGCGCGCACGACCGATACCATCCGATTAGAAGGAGGCATCCGCGATGCAACTCAACGTTCCTCTGCGCATGTCACTCAGCGTTGGCCTGATGATCGTCCTGACACTGGCCGCCGCGCCCCCTGCAGGCGCAACCGCAGTCCCGACACCGACCTCACCACCCACGGCGAAGCCGGCCGCCCCAACCCCGACCCACACGGTCACGCCTACGCAGACCACGACGCCGACCCTGACCGTCACGCCCGACGGCCTGAACAGGTCGATGACCGCGCTGCAGGCCTCAGGCAGCCCCGCGCTGGACGGCGACCTCGACGAATGGCAGGCCGCGACCCCTGAGTTCCTCGACGCCGACACGGCCAGCTTCATCGAGGGCATACCGCCGGATGACACGGATGATCTCTCCGCCAGCCTGGTTGCGGCCTGGGCGCCGGATGCGTTCTATTTCGCCGCGGAGATCACGGACGACGTGCTCATCGGCGAGAACAGCGAGCGAATCTGGGGCGACGACACGCTCGAGCTGGGCATCCGCACGGGCACGACGACGCACCAGTTCACCGTGGCCGTCGATGGCCGCCAGGCCTACCACGGCACGGAAATCACCGCACTGACGGTCGCCACGCAGACGGTCACCGGCGGCTGGAGTCTGGAGGTGAAGATCCCGGTCTCTGCGCTCGGCCTCGCGACCTTGAGCGCGGGCCAGGAGTTCCCGTTCACCTGGGCGCTCTGGGACGATGACCTGGGGACCCCGTTCGGCCAGACGCACATGTTCTGGGCCGATGCCTCGACCAACAGCTACAACCAGAACTGGGGCAAGCTGGTCAACGGCGCCGCCCCGATCATCTTCCCGCCGCCCACGGCCACGCCGACGGCGACGCGCACTGCCACGCCGACGCGCACGCCCACCGCCACCGCCACGGAGACGCCTACGCGCACGGCCACGCCGACGGCAACGGCCACACCCACGGCGACCGCCACGGCTACGCCGTC
>JAKPQT010000419.1 GCA_029555885.1 Chloroflexota bacterium
CTGGTAGATGCGGCGGTCGGTCTCGGCCACGTTCACCATTTGGCCGCTGCCGATGAACGCGTGATACAGGTCCGGCCGCTGCTGGACCGTCAGCACCCCAGGATCGTCCCGTAGGACTCGCCCAGCAGGTAAATCTTGTCCTCATCGAAACGCTCGCACAGGTATTCCGTCAATTCGATCGTGTCGGCCACGGCCTGCGCGGGCGTGATGTCGGACGTCGGGTGCAGGGCGGTATAGGACTTGCCCGTGCCGCGCTGATCCCAGGCGACCACGATGAAATCCCGCTCCAGGTCCTCGAAGATGACACGCGGGTGCGACAGGCTGCTCTGGCCGGGCCCGCCGGCCAGGTATAGTAGGACGGGCTTATCGACGCTCTGGCCGCGCATGAGCACGCCCTGCGGCCTGCCGCCGATGGGCACGGTGGTCACTTCCGCGATGCTGCCCGCCGGTCGCTTGCCGGTCGCATCCAGGATCGGCGTGGTGCGGGCCGGCAGCAGGATCAGGACCACGAGCGCAACCAGCACGACCGCCGCGGTAGCCATGGGCAGCCAGCCGAGCAGGTTGTCCGGCCAGGCGGCCTGGCCGGACAAATGCCGCGCCAACCGCATGCCGGGCCCGACGGCGAACAGCATGGGCAACAGACCGACCAAGCCGTGGAACCCGCGGCCCAGGATGAAGGCCAGGATGCCGAAGGTCTGGTCCAGCCGGATCGGCCCGACCGTCGGACCGGCCAGGCCGCGGCGGGCCAGCTCGACTGCCGCCATATATGCCAGCGGCGCCACGAGCAGCGCCCACCGTGAGCGCATGAGCAGGCCGGCGGCGAGGCCCACGGCCAGGCCTAGCGCCAGGATGATGATGGCCCGCCCGGCCGTCGTGGGGCCGTAGGGCATGGTCAGGGCCACGAGCAGGCCGGCCAGCGCCGCCAGCACGACGGTCGCCGCCGTACCTGCCCAGGGATGCTGCCAGATGGGGGTCAGGATGTCTTTGGTCATGGTTCCTCCTTCAGGTTGGCTGTACCACAGTACGAGCTATTGTGAAGAAGGTCGCGACCTGACCCGCTATCGCGTTCTTACGGCTTCAGTACCTCCGGCAGCGGCTGACCCTCCGGCACGAAGCGGATGGAGAGCGAATTGACGCACTCGCGCGTGTTCTTCGCGGTCAGCCGCTCGCCCACGAACTCGTGCCCCAGGTGGCCGTCGCAGCGGGCGCAGCGGATTTCCATGCGCCGGCCGTCCGGGTCAAGCAGCCGGCGGAGCGCGCCGGGGTAGCTGTCATCGAACGCGGGCCAGCCGCAGCCCGCGTCGAACTTGCTCTCGGATGAGAACAGCGGCGCGTTGCAGCGCCGACAGATGAACGTGCCGGGCTTGTAGAAGTCATCGTACTCACCGGTGAAGGGCCGCTCGGTCCCGTGACGGACGATGACGTACTCCTCCTGCGGCGTGAGTTTGTTCCAGGCCATAATGCCCTCCTGTGCTATTTGCCCGCGAGTATACCACAGCGTAACGGGCCCAACAGTTATGTCTCTTACTGCGCCACACCACCACGCGTCACATAATCGGAAATGCAAGGAGTTGGCAATGGCAGACAACAGGATCAAGATCAATCGGGCGCCGGTGCTGACCCTGTGGGCCACGGTGGTGGCGGAGCGGTTGGGCTATGACCGCGAGACCGCATTGACCCTCGGCAAGGCCGTTGCGGGGCTAAACGCGCAGTCGAAGGGACGGCGGCTCGGCATCTACGAGGCGAAGTCGGACGAGGAGAAGGCGCGGGAGCGCAAGGCGGAAGGTGACCGGGAAACCGAGTTCATTGACCTCCTCGGCCGCGGCATCCCCGCGGTCAGGACGCCGCAGGGGTTGCGCGCGGCGGTCAGCGGGGAGGTCATCCGCCCGGAGAGCGTGGAGAAGTACCTCCGGCAGAAGTTCGGTGAAAACCTGGACGCTGTGCGTGAAGCGATGGCCGCGCTGGCCGAGGCCCACACACCTGCGGAGTTGGCGGGCCGGGCGTATGACCTGTACGAGGAGTTCCGGCCGTCGATTCCGGAAGGCAAGCGCGGTTGGGGTGCGCTAGGCGAACTGGACCTGGACCAGGTCCGCTCGCTGGCGAAATAGGCCGGCGCGCAGAGCGAGGACCGTAGGGAATCCGAGGGGCCGAGCTGGTGCTCGGCGGTCCGATTGACTATCGGTTCTACCTTCAGGCAACAAGTCTACGCGTCCGGCAGGATCGTCACCCGCCCGCTGGACCCGTCCACGCGCACGCGCTGGCCGGTCTTGAGCCGCTGTGTGACCCGGGTCACCCCTACGACCGCCGGGATGCCGTACTCGCGCGCGACGACGGAGCCGTGCGTCATCATGCCGCCGACCTCCATGACCAGCCCGCCCGCGGCGAGAAAGAGCGGCGTCCACGAGGGGTCCGTGCCGGGACAGACGAGAATTTCTCCAGGCTGAAGGTGCGCGGCCGTGGGATTCAGGACGACCCGCACGCGACCCTCCACGACGCCGGGCGACACAGCGCTGCCCGTCAGCGTCGCGGCATCGTCCACCGAAGCCGCCGGTGCCTCCTCGGTCATCCCCTCGTAGAAGGCCTGCCCATCGTTCAGCAGGACGCGCGGCACCTGACGGCGATGCAACTCGCGGTCGAAGCGTGCCCGGCGCTCCCGCACCAGGCCGCGCAGAGCGCCGTAGTCGTACGCGCCAAAACCGCGAGCCTCCGCGTCCGCAAGCTGGTGTAGTTCATCCAGGCGGAGGTAGAAGATATCTTCCGGCCGTTCGAGCACGCCAGCGGTCGCCAGGTCCGCGCCGGAAGCCAACAGCCCCTCGCGCGCCAGGCCGAACAGCCGGATGATGGTGAACTTTGGGCTCTCCCGCTGGCCCGCCAGCGCGCGCACGCGCCGCGCAGCCCAGCGCACCAGCCGAGCCTTGAACCATCCCCTGTGCAGCGGGCGGACGGCCGCGGCCAGCCGGTCCACCGCAGCCTGGGCCGCCTCCGCGCCACGCGCAAAAACGGCATCGGGCGCCTGCGCAGTGTCGGCAATCTGCAGATAGCTGCGCAGCGCGGCGATGACGGGCACTGGGTCTTCGCGCCAGCGCGTGCGGCCCAGGTCGATCTCGCCCACCCCGCGCATCCCATAGCGCGCCAGGAAATCATCCAGCACCGCCAGCGCCACCGGCGGTAAGCTGCGCGCGGCATAAGCCGCGGCCAGCGCCGCATCGGGCTGCTCGAAAGCCGCCTGCGCGTCCGGGTCCGCGGCAATCTCGCGGGAGGCGTGCCAGAGCGCGAGGTCCATTTCGGTCGTCACGTTGTGCGGCAGCCCACGCGTGATTTCGAGCGCGAGGGTGGGGCCGGCGGGCGTCTGCTCGGCCAGCCGATAGAGGATGTTCAGGC
Source organism: Chloroflexota bacterium (assembly GCA_029555885.1). The sequence continues at coordinate 3,382 of JAKPQT010000419.1, forward strand.
AACCCAATCCCGGCGCGAAGCTGGGCAGGAGATGATAAAACATATACCGGCGCAGGAAATCAGCGATGTCCTCCAGCAGGTCCAGCCGCTGCGCCAGGGTGACACTGGCACCGGCGCGCCGGTCGAAATCCGCAACGCCCCGCTCGATGGCCTGTTGCGCCATGCGGCGGCTGTAGTCGGGCCGCACCAGCGCCGTCATGGCGCGAGGCAGCAGCGGCAGCAGGAACCGCGCCAGTTGGCCGCGAAAGCGCAGCGAGAAACCCGGCCGCACCGGCACGACGCCGCGATCTACAAGCACCTGGCTGATGGCCTGGCCGATACCCGGCTCGATCTGACTGAGCGCAGCCAGCATAACCTTGCGCCCGGTGCCGTTGCGGAGCGGCGGCGTCAGGTCCACGAAGAGGCGCTCGCCTGCGGTAAACAGTGCGGTCTGCGTCGCATACGTCCGGTCATAGCCGAAGTAACGGCCCACGCGCGCGACGAACGCGGCCAGCGTATCACAACCCAACGGCGTGAACGGGGCAAGCACGCCCTGGAATGCGCCGATCGACGCGAGGATTTTCAGTCCGCCTGCCGGGTCCATCCCGTCCGGCAGCGGGTAAAGGGAGGTGATGGGCCGCGCCTGGACGATCCACAGCGTGCCCTCAGCCCACGCCCACTCGATGTCCTGTGGCATGCCGAAATGCGCGGCGATGCGTTCGCCCAGAGCAGCCAATTCGCGGATCACGTCGTCCGGCAGCACCGCGACCTCGCCGGAGAGCTGCCGAGTCACGATCTGGCCTCCCGCCGGACCAACGACATAATGGTCCGGCGTGACCTGCCCGCTGACGAGCGCCTCGCCTAACCCGGCCACCGCGTCGATGACCGTCTCCGTCCGCCGGCCCGTCAGCGGGTTGGCCGTGAAGAGGACGCCCGCAGCCTCCGCCTCGACCATCGTCTGAACGACCACCGCCAGCGCGACGCCCTCGTGGGGGATGCCGTTGCGCGCGCGATAGCCGATGGCACGCGCGGTCCACAGGCTGCTCCAGCAGCGAATGACCGCGCTGAGCAACGCCTCCTCGCCCACGACGTTCAGAAAGGTGTCCTGTTGACCCGCGAACGAGAGATCGGGCAGGTCCTCGGCGGTGGCCGACGAGCGCACCGCGACCGCCATGTGCGCGATGGGCTGGGCCAGGTAGGTCGTGCGCAGCTCGGCGGCCAGCGCCGCGGGCACGCGGCCCGCGCCGAACTGCTCGCGGATGACCCGGGAGACCAGTTCCAGGCTGGCCGGATCGCCGGGCTTGAGGCGCGCCAGCGCAGCCTCGATGACCCGCGCGAGGTTGTTCTCCTGCAGAAAGGCCTGGTAGGCGGCCGTGGTGACGATGAAGCCGCCGGGCACGGGGAAACCGGCTTCGATCAGACGGGCGAGGTTCGCGCCCTTGCCGCCCGCAATCTCCAGCGAAGCAGCAGGCGAATCGAGCGGAAGCAGATAAGGTGTCGTCAAGACAGGGCCCTCGCAAGGGTGAGACGCCGGAGGTCAGGACCTGAGCGGCGCGATGGCAGAGATGTGGCGGGAGATACTAATCGTCGATGATACGCCCATGTGCACCGGTTGTGCAAGTCGGGGAAAACAAAACGACGCAGGTCAACGCGAATAAATGGAATAAAAGAATGAATCAGACGTTGACTTGCGTCGCGGTATCACAATATGGCCGAATCATACCCTATCTGAGGGCACATGTTAATGGCACTGCGCTTAATGCAAGCTTATGGCAACCTTATGGAGCCGCACACGGCCGCGCAATGGACAGAAACCGCACATCGCGGGTAAGATACGGGGGACAGTCATCTGAAAAACCTGCATGGGAGGATTGAGCATGGAGTATCGTCTACTGGGACGGACGGGCGTGACCGTATCGCGCTTATGCTTCGGCACGATGTCGTTCGGCGGCGACGCGGATGAGGAAACCTCCGCGGCCATGTACCGGCGCTGCCGGGACGCGGGCATCAACTTCTTTGACTGCGCGAACGTCTACCAGAAGGGCCGCGCGGAAGAAATCCTGGGCCATCTGATGGCCGGCGAGCGCGACGAGCTGGTCATCACGACAAAGGTCGGCTTCGCGATGGGTACGGGCGACAACGAGCGGGGCCTCTCGCGGCGGCACATCCAGCAGTCGGTCGAGGGCAGCCTGCGGCGGCTCGGCACCGACCGCATCGATGTCTACTTCTGTCACACCTTCGACCCCCTCACGCCGATGGAAGAGACGCTGCGGGCGCTCGATGACCTCGTGCGCGCGGGCAAGGTGCTCTACCTGGGCGTCAGCAACTGGGCGGCGTGGCAGATTGCCCGCGCGCTGGGTGTGTCCGCACTGCATGGCCTGGCCCACTTTGCCGTCAACCAGCCGATGTACAGCCTGGTCAAGCGGCAGGCGGAAGTGGAGATCCTCCCGCTGGATGAGGCGGAAGGCCTGGGGGTCATCTCCTATAGCCCGCTCGGCGGCGGCCTGTTGACCGGCAAGTATCGCGGGGGGCAGGAGCCGCAGGCGGCCCGCCTCGTGGCGAATCCGGTGTATCACTCGCGCTACGGCGACCAGACCTACCACGAGGTCACGGATCGCTTCATCGCGTACGCGCACGCGAACAACGTCCACCCGGTCACGCTGGCCGTGGCGTGGGTCAAAGGACACCCGGCCATCACTGCGCCGATCATCGGCGCGCGCAACCCGGAGCAGCTCGAACCCGCGCTCGCCGCAGCGGATCTCGACCTGTCCGCAGAGCAGCGCGCGGAGATCAGCGCGCTCGGCCCGGAGCCGCCGCCTGCGACCGACCGGAGCGAGGAGAAACAGGGCGTGCAGTACCGGGGGGCGGTGAAGTGACGCCATGAAACGAGAAACCCGGTTTGTGGCACAAACCGGGTTTCTTGACCTACGCTATCGGCATTACCGCTAAAGCAGCAGCCGCATCGGCTCTTCCAATGCCTTCTTGAACGCTTGCATGAAGCGCGCGGCCTCCGCGCCGTCCGTCACCCGGTGATCCGCGGAGATGGTCGCCTTCATGCGCTGGCCGACCACAATCTCACCCTCTGCGTTGACCACGGGCACCTTCTGCACCGCGCCGACAGCCAGGATTGCAGCCTGCGGCGGGTTGATGATGGCGATGAACTCGTCCACGTCGAACATGCCCAGGTTGCTGAGGGTGAAGGTCGCGCCGGTCATCTCCTCGGGCTTCATCCGCCCCTCGCGCGCGCGGGTCACGAGGTCGCGCGTTTCCTTCGCAATCTGGCCCAGCGTCTTCCGATCCACACCGCGCACGACTGCGGTCACCAATCCGTTCTCGCGCGCCACCGCGTGACCAATGTTCACCTGGTTGAATACACGGATGCCCTCGGCTGACCACGCGGCGTTGATGTGCGGGAACTCGCGCAGCGCGATGGCCGCAGCCTTCTGCACCAGGTCGTTCACCGAAATCTTGTCCGCCTCGGAGACGAAGCCGTTGAGCTGCACGCGCAGCGCCATCGCCGCGGCCATGTCGATGTCCATGGTCACGTAGAAGTGCGGCGCGAGCTGCTTGCTCTCGGTCATGCGCTTGCCGATGGTCTGGCGCAGGCCCGTGAACGGTTCGACGGTGAACTCGGCGTCCGCGGGCGCAGGTGCAGCCGCGGGCTGTGCGGCCGCTGCGGGTGCTGCCGCCTCGACCGTGGGCGGTGCCGCGGCAGCCTCCGGAGCCGCCGGCGCTTTCGCGCGGCCCTCCACAAAGGCTTCGATGTCGCGCTTGATAATGCGCCCGCCGGGCCCGCTGCCTTTCACTTCGCGCAGATTGATGCCCAGCTCGGCCGCCATACGCAGCGCAACCGGCGATGCGGCCAGGCGGCCGCCCTCACCCTCCACCGCGCCTTCCGGCGCTTCGCCGGCGCCGGTCGCGGGGCCGGTGCGCTGGTCGGGCTTGACGCCGCTCTCGGGCAGCGCCTCCGGCGCGCCCTCGAGCTCCTGCTGGGTAGTTGGGGCAGGAGCCTTCTCAGCCGCCGCGCCCGCCCCACCCAGGCCCAACGCGGCCCGGTCGACCTTCTCGCCGGCTTCCCCGATAACGCCGATGGGCGTGCCGATGGGCACGCTCTCGCCCGCCTCGGTCAGAATCTCCAGCAGTGTGCCGGAACGGAACGCGGGCACCTCGACGGTGGCCTTATCCGTCTCCACGAGCACGATCGTCTCGCCCTGGTCGACCACCTCGCCCGGCTGCTTCAACCACTCGCTCAACTTGCCTTCGGCCATGTCAAAGCCCAGCTTGGGCATCGTTATCAGCTCAGCCACAGGTTCCTCCTTGCTAACGAGTAACGAGTAATGAGTAAGAGTTTTTACTCGTTACTCATTACGCTTATACACGCATACAGCCTGCCGACGACTCACTTCAGATACATCACGTCCTTGACGGCCGTTATGACGTCAGCCACCTGCGGCAGCGCCATCTGTTCGAGCCGCCGATTATAGGGCAGCGGCACCTCGAACTGGGCCACGCGGCGGACCGGTGCGTCCAGATAATCGAAGGCCAGCTCGTGGATGCGGCTGGAAATCTCCGAGCCGATGCCGTAGGCGCGCCAGCCCTCTTCCACGATGACGACGCGGTTGGTGCGCTTGACGGATTCGATGACGGGGCGCGTGTCCAGCGGGCGCAGCGTCCGCAGGTCGATCACCTCGGCCTGGATGCCCTGTTCCGCCAGCTTCTCCGCCGCTTCCAGCGAAATCTGCAGGCCCTTCGAGTAGGAGACAATCGTGACGTCGTCGCCCTGGCGCTTCACGTCTGACTCGCCGATCGGGATGATGAAATCCGGGTCATCCGGCACTTCGCCGCGCTGCTGATACAGCGTCGCGTGCTCGATGAACAGCACCGGGTCATCGTCGCGGATGGCGGCCTTGAGCAGCCCCTTAGCATCCGCTGCCGTGCCCGGCGAGACAACCTTGAGGCCGGGGAAATGGGCGAACACTGCGTCGGGTGTCTGCGAGTGCGTCGCGCCGAGCTGGCGGCCGCCGCCGCCGACCGTCCGGATGACGAGCGGCACTTTGATCTGCCCGTTGAACATATAATAGAACTTCGCCGCGTGGTTGACAATCTGATCCATCGCCAGGAAGGCGAAGTTAATGGTCATAATCTCAGCAACCGGGCGCAGACCCGCAACTGCCGCGCCGATGGCGGCCCCGGCAATCACGCCTTCGGCAATCGGCGTGTCCTTGACGCGGCGCTCGCCGAACTCGTCCAGGAAGCCGCGCGTTACGGCATAGGTGCCGCCCCACTTGCCGATTTCCTCACCCATGATGAACACCCGCTCGTCGCGATACATTTCCTCGCGGAGCGCCTGGCTGATCGCCTCACGAACTGTCATGCGTGCCATAGCAAAACCATCCTCCTAGCGGTGGCCCATCGGGTTGACATAGACGAATTCGCACAGGGCGGCATCGTCCGGCTCGGGGCTTTCCTCAGCGAACTTCACAATCTCGGCCAGCTCTTCTTCCACCTGCGCATGAATGGCATCCAGTTCGCCCTGTTCTGCCGTCTTCTTCTGTTTCAGCTTGCCCGCCAGGCGCAAGATGGGGTCGCGGGCGCGCCACTCCTCGATTTCCGCCTTGCTGCGATAGCGCTCAGGGTCGCCCATCGAGTGGCCCACGTAGCGGTAGGTCATCGCCTCCAGGAGGACGGGGCCATCCGAGCGCGCATAGGAGAAGGCTTCATCCAGCGCCTCGTAGACCTCGAAGACATCCTGACCGTCGATCTGGCGATTGGGCATATCGTAGGCGCAGCCCTTCTGGAAGATACCTGCGACCGCGGAGGCCTTGCCGACCTCGGTGCCCATGCCGTACTGGTTGTTCTCCACCAGGTACACGACCGGCAGCTTCCACACGGCCGCCAGGTTCAGGGACTCATGGAAATAACCGATATTGGTGGTCCCTTCGCCCAGCACGCACAGCACCGCGTCTTCTTTTTCGTTATAGCGGATTTCGATGCCGACGCCGGTCGCGATGGGCAGGTGCCCACCGACGATGGCGTGGCCCCCCCAGTAGCGGTGCTCGGCGCTGGCGAGGTGCATGGAGCCGCCCTTGCCGCCGCTGACACCCGTCGCCTTACCCAGCAGTTCTGCCATGACCGCCTGCGGGTCGAGCCCGCGCGCAATGGCCCAGCCGTGGTCACGATAGGCCGTCAAGAGATGGTCCGTCGGCCGCATGGCCTGGCACGCACCCGTGGCGATCGCTTCTTCGCCGATGTACAGGTGCAGGAACCCGCCGATCTTGCCCTCGGCGTACAATTCGGCGGACTTTTCCTCGAACCGCCGGATCAGCACCATCTGGCGGTACAGCTCGAGGAGCTCGCTCTTGGACAACTCTTTAGCCACCGATGTCCTCCTTCAACTTTGCGCTGCGATATAAACTAGCCAATTATGCCACAAATCGGCCTGGTTTCCTACCCATGTTCGTGCTTTGGCAATAGCAGGAACGCGAACGTGCCTGCAAATTGCAACGCGCCGCTGACAAACAGCGCGCCGCGCGTCGTGATGGCTTCGGCCAGCCCCGCGCCCAGGATCGGGCCTAACGTGATGGCGATGCTCGACAGGGTGTTGGCTGCGGCCGCAAAGCGCGGCTGCTTCCCCTCCGGGCAGACTGCCAACAGCATATCGAACAACCCCAAATCGATGCCGGAGACCGCAAAGCCCCACAGTACGGCTGCAGGCAGCAGCCAGATTACGGAGGGTGCCAACGCCGTCACGACCGGGTACAGGGCGAACGTCGCACCGCAGACCAGCAAGAGCTGCCGGTGGCCGATCCGGTTCGCGACCCGTCCCCAGAACCAGTATCCTATCACCAATGCCGCGTAACCGGCTGTGCCCCGCAACCCAATCCAGCTATCCGTTGCCTGCAGATCGTTGACCCAGTAGATGCTGTACAGCCCGGCGGGCAGCGCAATCGCCAGGCGAAAGCCGATGCTGGCAATGTTGTACCGGACGAAGGGCTTGCTCTCCACAAGCGGGCGCAAGAAGTCTGCCAGGCGCGCGGTCAGGCGTACGCTTGATGCAGCCCGCGGCGCCGGCACAAAGGGTGGCACGACCACACGCGAAAAGTGATAGAGGTTGAGCAGTCCGGCGAGGAAGGAGAGCAGAAAGACGACTTGGTAGGCCAACGGGAAGGGGCCGCGATCCAGCCACAGGCCGAACACCAACAGCGAGGCGCCCGACAACAGGCTCATCAGCGACCAGCGCGTGCCATTGAGGGTGGCGCGGCGGCTCGGCGGGACGGCCTGGGCCATTGCGGAAGTCCAGGCGGGCTGGCCGATGGAATTGGGGATGGCCGCCAGCGTCCAGACGAGCACGATCGCCAGCGGCAGCACAGAACCGGTCAACAGCAGGGGCAGGCCGGCAATCAGCAAATAGGACAGCCGCGATATCACGGTGACGCGCACGAACAACTGCATCTGGTTGGAGGAACGCTCGGCCAGCGCGCCGCCGGGGATGTACGCCAGCATGCTGAGTAGCGCGGGGCCGGAGGTCAACAGGCTCACCACTGGGGCGGATGCGCCCAGCCGCGCCAGGAAGACCCCCAGGAAATTGTAGATGCCGCCATCTACCGGGCCGAACCACAGGCCGCTGAGCAGCAGGTTACGGTAGTTGCGGTCTTCCGTGCTCATGTCGCGCCGGCCCAACAACATGCCGGCTACCACACGCGCCCGGTACATGAGCGTTGTGAACATGGGTACGAGTGTAACAGAAGGCCGAAAAGACGGCAACCTCTCCCCCGGATTTGCCGCTCCGCGCTGCCTCGTAACACAAGGGCAGCAAGCCCACAAACCGGGTTTGTGGCGGCGAACAGTTACCCCCAGATTTGTCGCTCTGTGTGGCCTTGTGGCATACTACCGCCAGTTTGGAGGTCCCCGAGTGACACGCACAATCGCAGCATAAGGTCTGCCCCGCTTCCCGGCACACCGGGAAACCACCTGGCCGCTCGCGCATCGGGCGCAGCGCGGCAGGTTCGCGGCGGGGCCGCGCGCCTGCTGTTCTGTTGCTGGATACCGAAAGTTATGTTACGCCGCAGGCACGTTGTCTGCGGCGTTTTTGTTTTCTGGAGTTTGCCTCATGCTGCAAGTTCGTGATGTAACCAAGTGGTACGGCGACCTCAAGGTGCTGGACCGGGTCAGTTTCAACCTCAACCGCGGGGAGCGGGGGGGGCTCATCGGGCCCAACGGCAGCGGCAAGACCACGCTGCTGCGCGTCCTCATCGGGGAACTGCCGCCCGACCAGGGCACGGTGCAGCTCTCGCCCGCTTCGCTGCGCGTCGGTTACCTGGCCCAGGCGCTGGAGTTTGCCGAAGGCGCGACCGTCGCGGATGTACTCCGCGCGGCAGAAGGCGAGCGGGAAGCCGCAGAAGTCCGGCTGGCGCGGTTGGCCGAGGCGCTGTCCACGGCAGAAGGCGAGGCGCTGGCCATCGCGCTGGCGGAATACGACACCGCGCTGGCGGATTTCCAGGCGCTCGGCGGCGGCGCACGCTACGCGGATGCCGAAGCCGTGCTGGCGGGCCTCGGCATGGCCGACGTCGCGCAGACGCGGCTCGTGAGCAGCCTCAGCGGCGGGCAGAAGACCCGGCTGGGACTGGCACGGCTGCTCTTGTCCGAGCCGGACCTGCTGCTCCTGGACGAGCCGACCAATCACCTCGACATCGTCGCGCTGGACTGGCTGGAGACCTACCTCAACGGCTATCCGGGCGCGGTGCTGATCGTCTCGCACGACCGCGCCTTCCTTGACCGCACGGTGACGCACATCCTGGCGCTCGACGACGTCACCCACACGCTGAAGCAACATGCCGGGACTTACAGCGACTACGCCTACAGCATCGATCGCGAACTGGACAAGCAGTGGGCCGCGTATCGCGAACAGCAAGACCGCGTCCGCAAGCTGGAGAGCTCCATCCGCCGGCTGAGCGGGCAGGCCAAGAACATCGAGGGCGAGACCATCCACTTCCACTGGCGGCGCATCGCCAAGGACCTCGCACGGCGCGCGGTGGTGCAGAAGGCGCGGCTGGAGCGGATGCTCGACAGCGAAGAGATGGTCGATAAGCCGGGACAAACCTGGAAGATGAAGCTGGAGTTCGTGGACACCCCACGCAGCGGCCAGGACGTCCTGATGGTCCACGACCTCACCTTCGGCTATGGCCTGCGCAACGGCCCCGGCAGCAAGCTGCTGCTCGACGGCGTCAACCTGCACCTGGGCTACGGTGAGCGCGCGATGCTGATCGGGCCGAACGGCATCGGCAAGACGACCCTGCTACGGCTCATCACCGGGGAGCTGCGGCCCTGGGCAGGCGAGATACGGCTGGGCCGCGGGGTGCAGATCGGCTACATGGCGCAGGAGCAGGAAACCCTGGACATGGCCGCGACGCCCTTCGACCTGATCCGACGGGCCGCGCCGCTCGACGAGACGGAGGCGCGCAGCTTCCTGCACTACTTCCTGTTTGCGGGCGACGAGGTGTTCGTGCCCGTCGGCAAGCTCAGCTTCGGGGAGCGCAGCCGATTAGCACTGGCGTTGCTGGCCGTCCAGGGGTGCAACTTCCTGCTGCTGGACGAGCCGATCAACCATCTGGACATCCCCTCGCGCGAGCGGTTCGAGCGCGCCATCGCGCGTTTTCAGGGGTCGGTCCTGGCCGTCGTCCACGACCGGTACTTCATCGAACGGCTGGCGACGACCATCTGGACGCTGGAGAGCCGCCAGATTCGGGTGCAGCGGACGGGGGAGGAATAAGGTTGTAACACTTTCACATACGATGCTACACAGAATCGGAGTCGAAGCTTCAGCCGGTTGGGGCGGGTACGCATTCCGCCAGCCTGACCGGCTAAAGCCTCGACTCCATTTCATTTGGACTTCCTGAGTGCGTGCGGTGGAAGGTTGGTTTTCCGCTCCCCCTTGTGGCATACTTCACCGCATGGGCTTCTGGCATCATTTGCGTGAGGAACCACTCACGACGCGGCTGGCCGGGCCGGCGGACCGCGCCGCGGTCGCCGCGCTGCTTGCGCGCACCTGGCGGCGGCAGGGGAACCTGGCCGCGGAAGACCAGGTCGCGCTGCTGCAGGCAGGCATCAGCCCGCTTGCCGTGGCCCACGACGAGACCGTCGGCTTCCTCGGCCTGTCGCAGCGGGCCGCCGCCAGCTCTGCTCCGCGTGGACCCGCGGAAACCTGGGTGGATGTCGACCTAGTCGCTGTCAACCCCGACCGCCGGGCTGAGCGCGTCCTGCCAACCCTGCTGGAATGGGTGCTGCCCCTCCTCCGCCGTCGCGGTTGCAGTGGATTGATCTGCCTCACAAGCCTGTCCTGGCTGCAGGAGAGCCTGGTGCATGCCGGGTTCCGGCAGGAGGACCAGGTCATCACCTACGTTCACCACCATCATCGCCTGGACGCCGTGCCGGAACCCGCGCGGCTGCGTGCAGCCGGGACGGGCGACGCGGACACCATACTTGCCATCAATGCGCGGGCGTTCGCCCCCTTCTGGCAGTATGATGATTCTGTCGTGTTGAGCTGGCTGCTGACCGCGGACCGCGCGGCGCTGGCCTATGTCGATGGCCGGCCCGCGGGGTTCGCGCTGACCACGGACGGACTGCCCGGCAACTATGCCCATCTGATCCGCATCGCCACCGACCCGGATTTCCAGGGCCGCGGGGTGGGCCGGCAGTTGGTGCTCGACGCCCTGCAGCACGCCTACGCGGCCGATGCCCCCGGCCTCGCGCTCAACACCCAGGCCAGCAACCGCGTCTCGCGGAGGCTATACGAATCCCTCGGCTTCCGGTCCACCGGCCAGGCGCTGTCGGTGCTGGTGTATCGCTTCGCGTGATGGCGGCTGGCAACGCTGGTTCGTAGTGGGCGCTTCAGCGCCGCATCAGGCACCAGACGGTGCTGTTGTAGTTTGACAATTTAGCTCGGTAGTGACGCGGGGGTTGCCCTCACCCCCTGCCCCCTCTCCTACACTGCGGTGTGGGAGAGGGGAGTCCTTAAAATGGGTTTTTGGGCCGCAAAGCGGCCCAAAAACCCCACTCAACAGCGCTTCCCCGCCCCCGCTAGCGGGCCGGGGCTAGGGGTGGGGGCGGCAGACCACCGAGTCATTCTGTCAAAGCGCATAAGCGCCCACTACGAACTACTCCCTTTATAGGCCGCGAGCAGCCGCGCGCCGATCTCGCCCCAATCGAACTGCCTGACCCAGGTCAAGATTTCCGGCCGCGCGGCCTGCCAGTCGTGTTGCTGCGCGGCCATCAGCGCGACGGTCAGGCCCGCGGGCTGCGCCGGGTCGTAGAGCACCCCGCGGGATGGCGTGACGAGGGCGGGGAATGCGCCGATCGCGGGCGCAACGATGGGGAGGCCGAAGGAGAAGGCGAGGAGCGCGGCACCGGAGGTCGTAATCTGGCGATACGGCAGCACGCAGACATCCGCGGCGTTGTAGTACGTCTGCACTTCCTCGGGCGGCACGAACTGCGGATCGAGACGGATGCGCGCATCCCCCGCCGCCAGCGCGGCCAGCGTCCGCCCGTATTCAGGTGTCCCCGGCTTGCCCGCCAGCAGCAGCCGCAGATGCGCGTCGGGCAGGCTGCGGAAGGCCGGCACCAGCTCCTCCAGCCCCTTGTAAGGCCGCAGCAGCCCGATACAGGCATAGACGAAGGCATCCGGCGGCAGGCCCAGCCGGTCGCGCGCCTCTGCGCGGGACAGCGTGTTGGGATAGCAGCCGATGTAGTGGCCGTGGGGGATGACCGCGACGCCTGCCGTTCGGCCATAGCGTGCGGCGAGCTCCGCCGCGGTGCTCTCATCGTGGACGTGCACCACGTCTGCCAGGCGCACCAGCCGCGCGCTGCCCCACTGCTCAACCCGGGTTGCCTCCTCGTGGGGTTCGAGGTTGTGGACGGTGTAAGCGACGATGCCGCCGTCGCGCTGAAACGCGGCCAACCGGCGCAACAGCCGGGCCAGTCGCGCCCGTCGCCTCAGCGCATAGATGACGGGTAGGTTGCCCCCGCGAGTGAGCATGCGCCGCAGCAGGCGCGGCCGCACGCCCGCGAACCGGAGCACAGGGGGCAGCTCATACCGGTCCAGCCAGTGGAGATGGACGACGTGCGGCTGGAAACCGTCCAGCCTCCAGCCGTCCAGCCTCCAGCTTCCAGCTTCCGGCTTCCGGCTTCCGACTTCCAGCCCGTCGCTCACCCGCACATCCGCGCCTGCTGCGGCCAACCCGTCCCGCAGCAGACCGATGTACGGGTTGATGCGCGTGCCGACCGCCGACAGCAGCAGCACGCGCACTGGCGGCATCAGTCGCGGGGTCAACCAGTCCCCTCCATCCGCCTGCGCCAGAACCACCACACGACCAACGCAATCGCCGCCAGCACCAGGAGCGCGATGACCAGGGTCAACCACAGCGAACGGCCCTCCCCGGAGGGTTCGGTCGGCGCGCTGTCTTCGCTGGCTGCGCTGGCGGCGCTGGTCTCAGGGGTCGCGGTGAGTTCGGCGGTCATGGTCGGCTCAACGGTGGCCTGTGGCTGCAAGCTGCGCACGGTCAGCCGGGCGTTGTTGTGGATTGCCAATGCAGTCATCGCGGCCAGGGTCTGATCCACGATCTGCCCGCCGTCGTCCACGGTGATGAGATCCGCCGCGGGCGCGTCGGTCGTCGTGCCGGGCAGCACGCACCGGCTCTCCGCAGCCAGGTAATCGAACTGTGCCACGTTGCAGTAGACGCCTGCGGCCAGTCCGGTCTGGTAGGTCGTGGTGGCCGCGCGATCCGTGCGGTTGATCGCGACGAAGCCCAGGTTGCCCCGGCCGAACGCGATATGGTTGCTCGGTGCGCCGCCGACGTTCTGCCAATGCGTGACCGGCTGGCCTGCGGTCACCTGACGGAACTCCACCAGGTTGGCGATGGCCGTCTGCCGGTGCTCGCAGGCCCACTTGCCGTCCTCGAACGCCGCCGCGCAGTTGGCCGGCACGTCGCCCGCGGCCTGACCTTCGGCGTAGACGGGTCGCGTCTCCGGCCCGCTGCCGGAGGTGAAGGGCGGCTCTGCGCTCGGCGGCCCCTTGCTGTCACCGACCTGGCCAACCGGGTTCTTGTTCCAGTAGAAGCTGGAGGTCACCATCGGGTAGCCGTAGGGATAGGCCAACGTGAAGACGTTCGCCAGCGTATGCACCGGCCCGTCGCGGTGATCCACGATGCAACTACCGCCCGGCCCATGCCCCCGCTGGTTGTCGTGATTGTCCGTGAACACCACGGCGAACCGGTCGGGCAGCATGTTGTTGTAGCCGGGCATGTTCTCCAGGTCACTGAGTGAGCCGCCGCAGTTGAACTTCCCGCCCATCGCGGTGATGCTGTATTCGAACTCCGATACATCGCCATAGGGCGTGTATTCCCAGTCCCGCACGCGCTCGTTCTGGTCGTAGTCGATGACTTCGGTATAGATGTACGGCCTGCCGCCGTCCGGCAGCGCAAGGCCGTCGAGGATCGCGGCGAGATCGCGCGCGGCCATGTGCTTGGCACCGTCGATGCGGAAGCCCCTGACGCCCATGTCGAGCAGCGCCTGCAGGTAGGCCCGCACCTGCTCCTGTACTTTCGCCGCGCCGGTGTCAAGGTCGGGCAGGCTGCTGAGCATGCACTCCTGCACCTGATTGCGATCCAGGTAGGATGTGATGGGGCAGTCAGGATGGAAGTCCGCCGCGATGTAGGCCGTGCCGTAGAACCGTCCCGGCATGTCGGACTCGTATTCCGTGCCCGCGGTGCCTGTCGGCGGCTCGCCCGTCTCCATGTCGGCCATGTGATTGATGACTGCATCTACGTAGATGGCGACGCCCAGTTTGTTGCACGCCTGCACCATGCTCTGGAACTCGGCCAGCGTGCCGCTCCGGCTGTCCAGCTTCGTCGTGTCATGCGAGACGGGCTGGTAGCGCACCCACCAGGGGTAGTCGCTGGCCTGCTGGCCGCCCTGGTTCTCGATCGGTACGAGGTGTTCGTTGGGCGGCGACACCTGCACCGCACTGTAGCCCTTCTCCACCAGGTAGCTGCATTCTTTTTCGATATCGGCCCACCGCCACTCGAAGAGATGCACGAACACGCCGCCCTCCAGCTGCGGGGCAGAGTCGGCAGCCGGAATCACGGTGAGGATGCCGTCGCCCTGGTCGTCCTCCAGCGGGTTGCCCTCGATGTCGTAGGCGTCCTGCTTCCACAGTTGGCCCGCCTCGCCGCTCTTCCGGCAGTAGGCCGTGTAGCCGTAGGTGCCGGGCGCGAGCGCGTTGAGCGTCACCTGTGGGATGGCGGCCTTGTATTCGTCGTCATTCCCGTACTGCGCGGTCCAGGTCATCGGCAGGTCGGTCCAGGTGTCCCCATAGCGGCCCCAGTGCAGGAAGCACGCGATGTTGGGATTGCCGCCCTCACCCTCGGTCCAGCCTTGCTCATAGACCCGCACATACACATCGAACGCGGGCGTGCTGAACGCGCCCTCGTTCACCGCGCTGCTGACGCCGCCGCGCGGGTACATCTGCCCCACCCAGTCCAGCGTGCTCGGCGCTGCGGCCGCGCCGATGGCCTGCTCGGACACGAACACCACCGTGCTGCGCGGCGGGATGGTGAAGGTGTCGCTGGCGTCATCGAAGGTTGCAGCCAGCAGGACCGGATCGTCGTCCACGCCGTCCGTGTGCAGCGGGTGGAGGCTGAAGCCGGCCGTGCCGTCGATGCGTAGGCTCTGCGCCAGCTTGTTGGCGTTGAAAAAAACCAGGATGTTCTCGTAAGTGGAATCCAGGTCCGCGCCCGTCTCGTCCGACAGGCGCATAGCGATCAGCGCGTCGCGGCTGTTGTCCGTGTTGTAGTGGCTGACGCGGGCGTTGACCTCTGCCTCCGTTGGCAGGCGGAACAGCGGCGAAGAGTAGCGCAGGCGCAGGATCTCGCGAAACTGTGCAGCGGCAAACGCGATGTCCGCCGGGGCGGGATCGAGCGCGGTGTTCGCCAGCAGCGGGGCCATGATATCCCACCGGCTCTGATTATCCCACGCAGGCGGCAGACCGCTGCCGAAGTAGTTGGTCGTATATGTCCAGTCCACCCGGTTGAACCAGTCGCCTGAATCGTAGGTGTTGCGGTCGAGCGACTTGGAGCGCAGGATGTCGCTGCCCATCTGGAAGAACGGGATGCCCTGCGCCAGCCCGACGAGGCTCTGGCCCATGTTCTGTGCCCGCACGCGGTCTGCGATGGCCGTCTGCACGGGCAACTTGAAGACGTTCTGGTCGAACAGGGTTTCGTTGTCGTGCTTCTCGACGTAAGATACGGACTCCTGGGGGTCGTCGGTGAAGGGCGCGCCCCGGCCGTTCCAGTCCGTGCCGCTGCCGCGCAGCGCGGAGCGCAGGCTGTCCGTCGCGCTCCAGAGATCAGCCTGGAAGCGGCCGCTGTACTCGAAGCCATTCCAGTCGTAGCTCAGGCCGTTGATGAAGCCCTGCTTGCGGATGCCGAGGTCGTCCTGGCTGTAGCCGCCGTGCGCGGCGTCCCGGAGGATGTCGTTGAACGCGCCGATGCCGGAGCCGGTCATGTTGTACTTGCCCGCATAGCACCAGCCGTCGGTGCAGTCGGTGAAGCCCTTGTGCTGCGCCGAGCCAAAGTCCCACCCTTCGCCGTAGAGATAGATCGTGCTCCCATCCACCCCGTCCGCGGCCGACGTGAGGGCCCGCACCGCGGCCTGCACGTTCGCCATGTTGCGCCGCGTGTGGAAGTTCATCAGGTCGAAGCGGAAGCCGTCCACCCGGTACGCGGTGGCGAACCGCAGCACGGTGTCGGTCATCAGCTTCTCCATCATGTCATACTCGGTCGCCGTGTCCGAGCAACAGCTATCCGAGTACTGCGCGCCGTCCAGGGTGTAACGGTAGTAGTAGCCGGGCACGACCTTGTCGAGCACCGAATGGTCGTCCTGCCCGCTGGCCGCGGTATGGTTGTAGACCACGTCCATGACCACGCGCAGGCCGTTGCCGTTGAGCGCGGCGACCATGCGCCGGAACTCGAGGATCCGGGCGGGGCCGTTAGGGTCCGTGCTGTACGACCCCTCCGGCACGCCGTAGTGATACGGGTCATAGCCCCAGTTGAAGCCGTCGTTGGCACGCGCAGCAGCGACCGCGGCCTGCTGCTCTTCGCTGTCGCGCGGGAGGCCCGCCGGCTCAGGCTCCACCCTGCGGGGCACGTTGTTCTCGAGGACCGATGCGATATCGAATGCGGGCAGCAGGTGCACGTGCGTCAGTCCGGCGTCTGCGAGGGCCAGCAGGTGATTCATGCCGTCGGAGCGCGCGGTGTTGGGGTCGGGGCCGTCGCCGTCGTAGGTGAACGCCAGGTACGTGCCGCGATCCGCCTCCGCCACCGTCGCATCGTTGATGCTGAAGTCGCGGATGTGCATCTCGTAGATGCTGATATCCTCGAACGCGGCCAGCGGCGGCTTGACGAGCGTATCCCAGCCGGCCGGCTTGAAGTCCGCGTCGTCCAGGTTGACGAACTGGCTGCGCACATCGTCCCTTGCCGGGCCGTCCGCTGAGAGGCTGACGGCATACGGGTCGCTGACGATGTTGTGCACGACCCAGCCTGCGGACGGGACATACACCTCGACATCGAACAGGTAGAACTGGCGGTCCCAGCTTGCCTCGCCGGTGACGGACCAGACGCCGGAGGTCGGAGCGAACGCCAGCGGGTGCGGCGTGAAGCTCAGCGTCGTGGCGTCGGCATAGCGGCGCAGCGTGACGGAGCGGGCGGTGGGCGCCCACAGGCTCACGGAGGGCGTTGCGCCTGCATACGTGACGCCGAGCGTCTGTGTGCGGGCGGCGGCCGCGTACAGGGCATCGAGCACGCTCTGTATCTGCGTGCGGCTCGCTTCTGCCAATCGGCCACCATTGCGGTAGCTGGCGACGGCGGTCTGGCCCTTGAGCAGATCCTTCGCGTTCTCCGGCGTCAGGCCGGCCGTCAGCCGCAGGAGGCCGTCCGCATTCGGGTTTTTGGGGAAGGCGCCGTCCGGGATCGAGCCTTCCGGCGTCAGCGCGACGAAGCACGGGGCCGTCGGTGCAGGGAAGGTGCAGGCGGTATCCGCGGCCGCCGTCTCCAGGCCGCCATCCGGGTCGTAGAGCAGCTTGTAACTGGAGGCGAACGTGCCATGCCAGGCGAGGGTGCCTACGTCGAGCCAGATGGCCTCCGCGTCGGCGAGCGGAATGGGCGCGGCCGCGGCTGAGACAGACGCCCCCGCGAGCATCGTCAGCGTGAGGCCGAGGATGGCGATTCCACAGAACCAGGAGCGGTACGACATCGACTTACACTTCCTTCCACATGGAGCGATCGTTCTACATCACCAGTGAACTGATAGCGTAACACTTGTAACATCAAACAGCAA
>JAKPQT010000436.1 GCA_029555885.1 Chloroflexota bacterium
CCTCCGAGACCGTCGGCGCCCACAGCCCCATATCGGCCATTGCCTTGATGATGTCTTCGGGGATGTGGCTGTTGTCGTCGATTTCGCGCGTGCGCGGGGCAATTTTCTTTTGCGCAAAGTCATGGACGGCCTTGCGCCACATCTGTTCTTCTTTGGTCCAACCGAAATCCATGCCTTCCTCCTTGAAGTACGGGTGCGGGGGACTGCCAGCGGTGAGGCTGATCAGTTGCCGCGCTCGCTTTATGAATCGTCGTAATCGCGCCGGGCAGCGAGTGCCTTGACAAGATCGGAACTGGAAATCACACCTGCCAGTTGGTGTTCTTCGATGACGATGGCGTTCTGAATGCGGAAGCGCGAGAAAAGCTGCGCGACGAACGGCAGCCGCAGGGTCGGATTGACCACGATGAGCGGCTT
Organism: Chloroflexota bacterium; assembly: GCA_029555885.1. The sequence goes on from JAKPQT010000436.1 coordinate 415, forward strand.
GATCATCACATCGGCCACCCGCGTGCGCGTCGCGGGCAGCGACCGTGCAATGACCTGGTACACAATCTCCTGGAAGGTGAGAATGCCGTACGCGTCATCTTCGTCGGCGCGATCCACGATGGCGACCTGGCAGTCGCAGGCCATCATCGCGTCCACCGCCTCCTGGACGGTCGCCAGGGGCGTCACCAGGGCGTAGTTGCGGTTCATCACATCGCGCGCACGCAGCGAGTAGGTTTCGTGGGGTTGCATGCCAGGCTCCTTTACCTGAGTACTACAGCCGCCTGTCAGACAGGGTTGAGAGGATGAGCATACCCGTAATCCTGATCATCCCGTCAATCCTGTCGAATTGGAAGAAGTGTGCTCATTCTACCACAGGAGCCGCCCGGACAGTAGCCCAACGATTGCGCCACCCAGCACAAGCCATACTGAGTTGAGCCTGAAGAGGAACAACAGCGCCCCTGCGGCGGCGGCCAGGACGATGGTCAGTGGATCGAGCAGCGTCGCGCGGGCGAGCTGAAAGGTCACGGCAGCCATCAGGCCCAGCGAGGCGGCGTTGATGCCGTCGAGGAATGCGCCTGCCCACACTGACGCACGCAGCCGGGGGATGAGCGGGTTGCTGACTGCGACGAAGATGAAGGCAGGCAGGAAGATACCCACGGTCGCGAGGATGCCGCCCGGCACGCCGCCGAGGATGTAGCCGATGAACGTCGCGGTCGTGAAGAGCGGCCCTGGCGTGACCTGGCCGATGGCGACCGCGTCCAGTAGTTGCGCTTGAGTCAGCCAGCCCAGCCGCTCGACGAACTCCGCCTGGAGGAAGGCGATCAGCACGTAGCCGCCGCCGTAGAGCACCGCGCCGATCTTGAGGAAGGAGGTGAACAGGATCGGCAGGCTGAATGGCACAACCGCCAGTAGGGGCAGACCTGCGTGTCTGCCCACTTCGGCTAGCAACGCGACCGGGCCGAACGCAGCCAGCGTTCCCCCACGGTTGCGCAGGCGTGCAGCGTTCTTGCCCAACATGACGACCAGGCCGCCCGCAGCGAGCAACAGCAGCTCGTTGACCCCGACGAAGTAAAACGTAATGACTGCCAACCCAATCAGGCCGGTCCAGATGTCCTTGACGGCCTTGCGGCCCAGCAGCCAGAGCGCCTGCACGATGATGCCGATGACGACGGGCTTGACGCCATAGAGCAGCCAGCCCACCTGGGGCAGCGCGCCGAAGCGGACATAGGCCCACGACAGGGCCAGCACCATGCTCATGGCCGGCAGGATGAACGCTGCGCCGCCCGCGATGAACCCCGGCCAGCCCGCGCGCAGGAAGCCGATGTGGATCGCCATCTCGGTCGAGTTCGGGCCCGGGATCAGGTTCGTCGCGCCGAGCAGATCGAGGAACTTCTGCTCATCCAGCCAGCGGCGGCGCACGACCACCTCATCGTGCATCATGCCGACGTGCGCGGCCGGTCCGCCGAAACCGATGAGGCCGAGCTTCAGGAATAACAGAATGACATCACGCATGCACTTGTCTCATTGAAGGGTTAATAGAACGCTGATCGTCATGATGGACGCTGATCTTTCTGTTTCTTTCATTAGAGCAAATATCAGCGTACATCATGACGATCAGGGCCAACTGCAGGTTGGCACGTTATCAGCGTTCTATTCATCGTCTGTAGCGGGCTGCCAGTTGTACGCGGTGGCAGTCGTGAGGTGGATGAAGCCGTGCTTCTGCAGGATGGGCCGGCTCATGGGGCTGGCGTCCACCGTGAGGAAGCGGAATCCGCGGGCTCGGGCCTCCTGCGCGCGCACGGCCAGCAGCGCGGTGTAATAGCCGCGGCGGCGGTAGGCAGCGAGCGTCGAGCCGCCCCACAACGATGCGAACTGCGTCCCCGGATGGAAGCGGATCCAAGCGGCGGACACAGCCTGCCCGTCCACATAGGCCGCATACAGCCGCATGATGTCGCCCGGCGCGTTCAGCTCCAGCGTCAGCATCTCCGCCAGCCACGACTTGTCCTCGTTCCAGACGGCCTCTTCCAGCGCGACCACGTCCGCGATGCCCGCGGGTTCGGTGAGGCGGCGAATCTCCGGCGGCACCGGCTGCCAGTAGACTGCGGGCGCGACGTCCATATCGAGCACCATCACCGACTCCGGCTCGTCGGGCACGAAGCCGTGAACCAGCAGGCGCGCCGGCAGGTCGGCGGGCCGGTCGTGGCTGTAGAGCTTCCACTCCACTTCCATGTCCAGCGCGGCAAAGTAGTCGCGCTGCTCCGCGATGACCCGGTCGGCGTTGCTCTCGTCGAGCTGCGAATAGAGGATGGCGCCGCCGCCAAGCCCCCCGTTCTCGTCCGGGACGTGGCGGACGACCTCCGGCGTGACCTCGCGCCGTGTGCCGTAGTACGTCACATCCCGGCGCTGCTCCCGGTCGAAAACCGCCAACAACTCATTCCTATCCATGCATTACTCTCATTCAGGGCGAATAGAACGCTGAAAACGCTGATGGTCATGATAGACGATCAGCGTTCATCATGATTATCAGCGTCATCAGCGTTCTATTTCAGGCGGCCGGCCCGCGACGCGCGTGCGGATGCGGTAGACCGACGTGCGCGCGGTGATGTACAGCGAGCGGCCGTCGTCGCCCCATGCACAATTGGCCGGCGTCTCGGGCAGTGGAATCAGCCCGCGGAAGGTCGCGTCGGGTGCAAAGGTCCAAATGCCGAGCGCGTTGGTGACGTACAGGTTGCCCTCGACATCGACCTTCATGCCGTCGGGCGAGCCCGGCTCCGGGTGCGCCACATCCGCGAACAGCCGGCTGTTGTGCAGCGTGCCGTCCGCTGCGACATCGTAAACCTGTACGCGGAACGCGCGTGAGTCACCGACGTACAGCACGGACTCGTCCGGCGCGAACGCCAGGCCGTTGGGCCGGTTGAAGTCCGAGGCGACCAGGACCGGTTCGCCTCCGGGACGGACGCAGTACACCGCGTTGACGGGCTGCTCCTGCTGCGCCGGCTCGATGCCGTACGGCGGGTCGGTGAAGTAGACCAGCCCATCGGAGCGCACGACGACGTCGTTCGGGCTGTTGAGCCATTTGCCGCCGTACTTATCGACCAGCGTCCGCGCGCCGCCGTCGTGGCCCTCCACGATGTCGGCAACGGACACGCGGCGGTTGCCGTGTTCGCAGGCGAGCAGCCGGCCCTGGCGGTCCAGCGTCAGGCCGTTGCTGTGGCCGCTCGGCTCGCGCCACACGCTGATGTCGCCGTCTGCGGTCAGCCTGTAGATGCGGCTGGCCGGGATGTCGCTGAACAGCAGGAAGCCGTCCGGCAGCCACACGGGCCCTTCGGTGAACTGGAAGCCGCTCGCGATACGCTCCGGCTCCCCGATGTGCAGGTCTGAGATTTCCATCATTGTCTCCTATTTCACCGCAAAGACGCGAAGGACACGAAGAAACGCAAAGAACATAGAACTTGGCGTTCTTAGCGTCTTTGCGGTTCAGGCGCGTCTCAATGCGCGCGGCGTGCGGCCCACTTCTCCAGTTTCCTCAGCATATCCTCCGCGGCCTCGCGCGACGGCACCTCGCCAATCGAGAGGAGGACGCCGTGCGGGTCGAGCGCCTCGATGATCGTGTCGATCTCGGAGAACTTGCAGAGCACCTGGACGGCCTTGCCCGCCGCCTGCACCCGCTGGTACACCGGAATCCAACGCGCGAACTCCTCGCGGCCCGCGCCGGGGACCCACTGGATGGCATCCAGCTCGGGGATGGCGAGGAGCGTGTCGAGGTGGCGCAGCGCGCCCGGCCCGTCCACGTGGTAGATGGAGCGGTCGAGGAAGCGGCACTCGCGGATAATGCCGGGCAGGAAGACGTCCTCAAACATCCGGCGGCTGACCATGCCGGAGAAGTCGTTGGAAGGGATATAGTATTTCTCGTCGCATACGAGGGTCGTCCACGACGAGATAGGCTGGCCAGCCGCGCGCAGCTTGTCGTAGAAGATATCGTACAGGGCGAAGTAGTCTGCCTCGACGCGCGGGAGCAGAGCCTTGACCTCATCGACGTGCTCGATCATGTCCAGGGCGAGGCGCTGCGGGTCACGGAATGCGGCCAGGCAGTCGCCGCCCGGATGCCAGTCGGTCATGCCGGTGATGAACTTGCCTCGGCCGACGGCCAGCAAGGCGTCGGTCATCTCGTGCAGCTTCTTGAGATAGGGGCTGTCCCAGTCCAGCACGAGCTTGTCAACGTCGGCCCAGTCGTCGAGGATGGGCAGCGTCCAGCTCGTGCCGTAGTCACCGAACTCGATGGGGCAGCCGTAGAACGCGCTGAGCACCTCCGGCCCCAGGTTCGGGAACGCGACCGGCATGGTGTCGCCCAGGAACTCGTGGTTGGTCATGCTGGCGAGCGCGAGCTCCGCCTGGTATTCGGCGTCCATCCAGCGGTCGCGCGGGGTCGCGTGATGCGAAGGCGGCAGCGGCACGCACTCCTCCGGCGGCCGGGCCAGCCCGAACTGCGCGAGCGGCCGGTCGATCAGCTCGCACTCCCAGAAGGCGTCGATGCGCTGTTTGCACTTTTCGTAGTCGGGTTTGAAGTCGAGCATGCAGAACCTCGAGTGAATTGGGAATTACGAATTACGAATGAGTAACCAGTAACGAGTAAGGAGAGTGCCTTCGATTCATCGTTACGCATTCCTAATTCCTCATTCGTAATTCCTAATTCTTGTTACCACACACCAGGTATTAACCTGTACCTTACCCGTCGGGCATAGTCGGCGTAGCCGGGCAGTTCGGCCTGCAGGGTGCGGTCTTCCAGTGCGGTGCGCAGCACCAGGAGAGCCACCTCGATGAGCACCGGCACGAAGCCCCACAGCGTGCCGAGCAGCAGCGGCGTCATCACGTAATAGAGCAGCCCACCTGCATAACCTGGATGGCGCACGAAGCGATACGGGCCGGACGAGACGACCGTGTGCCCCCGGTCGCGCTGGATGCGCACTACCGTGGAGAAGAAGCGGTTGGTAATCAGCGCCCAGAGGCTGAAGGCATAGCCTGCGATGAGCAGGACGAGTGCCGTCCACTTGAGCCAGGGCGCCACCGGGCCGGAAGCCTGCCAGCGGTAATCCAGCCCGCAGACGATCAGCACAACGGTTGGCAGCAAGAGCGCGACGATGGGCACGAGCTTGCGATCCCACGCCTTAGCGCCCTCGCCCTCCGTGAAACGCCCGCGTTCCGCTGCCAGGTCCGGTTGCTTGAGCAGGATCAGCATCCGGCTCGCCACTGCGGCCGCGACGCTGATCACCGCATAGACCCAGGCCATCGGCCAATCCAGCGTGCCCGCGGCCAGGAACAGGATTGCCGGCGTGAGCAGCGAGTAGACGAGAAAGCCGATGACGGTGCGTGCCGTCAGGGTTGCACGAATGGGCGTTTGAGCGGCTGAAGTCATGTTTACCTCTTGGGACAGGATTTACAGGATTGACTGGATTTTATGTCTCTTATCCTGTAAATCCTGTCCAATAACACTACTGTGACATGCGCCAGCCGCCGCCGGCGTACAGCAGTTGGCCGGTGAGCCAGTGCGCCTGCTCCGAGGCCAGCAGCACGATCACGTCTGCCACGTCGCGCGGCTCGCCCACCCGGCCCAGCGGCGTGCCGCGCTCGATTTCCGCTGCCAGCTCCGGCGAGATGTAGCCGGTCTGGATCGGGCCCGGCGCGACGACGTTAACCGTCACGCCGTAGCGTCCCATTTCCGCCGCGGCCGACCGGCTGTACGACTCGATCGCGTGCTTGCTCGCGGCATAGCTGATGTTGTCCGGGTGCGCATGGGCTGCGTCCGTGCTGATGTTGATGATGCGGCCCCACGTTGCACCCCGGCGGATATGGCGGGCCAGGTACTCGGTCATCAGCAGCGCGACCGCGCGCGCGTTGATGGCGAAGTGCGCGTCGATGCTCTCCGCAGTGGGCAGGCGGACGGGGAAGCCCGTTTCCCTCACGTGCGCCGGGTCGAACGTCTCCAACTGGTCGTGAGTGTGGTTGGCGACCAGGATGTCCACCGGGCCGAGCTCAGCCTCGCAGCGGTCGAACAGTGCCGGAATGATCGCTGCATCGGCCAGGTCGGCCGGCCACGCAGCCGCGCGGCCGCCTGCTGCTCGGATGCGCGCAATCAACCCCTCGGCGGACTGCTGCTGCATTGCCGCATAGAGCGCCGGGCCGCCCACCCCGGCCGCGCGCGCCGCGGCCAGCTCATCAGCCGAAAATGTGGTCGGGCCGATGTAATACGTGATAAACACCGCCGCACCCTCCGCGGCGAACGCCTCCGCGGTGGCCGCGCCGATGCCGTGGTTCGCACCCGTGATGAGGACGACTTTATCGGTGAGCTGCAGGTCGGTCATGCCTGGATTATACGTGCAGTGGGTCAGCCGGGCAAACCGTTTCGGAGGTCCGCCAGGATGGCGCGCGTCATGGCCTCCAGCCCGTCCACCGTGCCGTACTGTGCCTCGAATGCCGCAAGCGTGCGCTGGATGCGTGCCTTTACATCACTCGTGGCCCGCCACAGCGAGGTCGCAGTTCCCGGCTCCCAGGTCAGCGCCAGGCCGGTCGCTTGGAGCGTGCGCAGGTTGTGGACAATCTCGGGATCGTCGCTGGGGAGGGCGGGGATGGCAACGAACACCTGAGCGGTGTTTAGGCACTCCCACAGCGTGCCCCACCCGGCGCGGCCGATGACGCAGCGGATGTTGGGGTGGGCGATGTGCTGTGCAGGCATTTGGACGGCATGGGGGAAGGCTGCGCTGAAGGCTTTGGGAGGGCGGTCCGTAGGCGGCATGTACACGGCCAGCGGCTGCGCGGCCTGGGCCAGGAGCTCGACAGCAGCCTGCACGATGAACGCGTCGCCCGCGCTGCCGACGCCGCTGGGCATGAGGTAGATGCCTGGGCTAACCCGCGGGCTTCCGCCATCCGGGGAGGCATCCTGAGCGGAGTCGAAGGATGGCGCGGGCCGGGGGAAGGGCGTGAACTCGACGTTCGGCGCTGCGCGCCAGCCCGCATCCCAGGAAAACGTGTGGACGGCAGGGAGGAAGATGCGTCGGTAACCGGCCTCCAGCGTCTGGACGTGGCGGAGGGCGACCGTGGCCGGGCGATTCAAATCGCGGCCACCGCTGCGAGGTCTCCCTTCGGAGACTGCATATCTCAGCAGGTCGGACAGCAGGCAGGGGAAGAAGGCATATGCGCGCGGCGTATCGAGGAAGCGCAACCGTGACCCGTGGCTCAACTCGAACGTTATGTCGTCCGGTGCAAACTCGACCGTGCTCTCGACCTCCGTGCCCTCGGCTTGCAGCTCGGTCAGGCCGCGCAGCCCGCCGGCCAGGTATGCGAGGGCCGTCGCCTGCACCGCCGGCTGCCGCTCTGCCAGCGCGACCACGTTGGCCGCGAAGTCGTTGTCTTGGAGCGTGACCTGGGCCAGCAGGCCGCCGAGCGTGCGGTCGAAGAAGATGCGCAGGGGCAGGCGCGGGTTGCGGCGGTTGCGGATGACCGTGCGCTGCCGCCCGCCGTCTAGCGCGGCGAGGTCCGGGAAGGTGAGATTGACGGCCGCGCCGCTCACCCGCCCGCATGCCTCCGCTGCCAGCAGCAGGCCGACCGTCGGCCCGTTGCCGTGGCCCGGGTTGGCAAGGAGGGTGAGGGAGGACAAGGAAAGCATCAGGTGGAATGCGGCGTCGCCCAATTATTGTAGGTTCTCGAGGTCGGCCAAATCCTGCAGTCGTCCTGATGCTTTCTTATTTTTCTTGAGGTTTTCGATGTCTATAAAGTAAGCGACTACGTCGTCAACAGGCACCTCGAGTTTTGTCGGGAAGCACTCTTCGAAATCGACGCCGACCAGGGTCGTCAATACATCGATGCGTACCGGAGGGTAACCAAGTTGGATGATTTGGTCAGGCTCGAGGAAGTCTACTTCACGCAGGCCGAGAGAACCAAACCCGAAGTCTTCAAGCGCGCGTACCATCCGAGCCGCATTTTCCTCGTCTCGCGCAATCCAAACATCCATATCCTTGGTGTAGCGCGGGTGGCCATGGACAGCCACTGCATAGCCTCCTACAACAAGGTAACGCACGCCGTTAGCGTTTAGTGACTGAATAAACTCTTTGAAGTCTTGGTTCAGCATCATATTTCCAGTCGTGGTACTCGCAGCGGATGTCCTCAAGGGCGCGTAGACGGACTTGATAAGGCTGTCCCTGCCAGTAGGCGAAGTCCGTGGGCTGCTCCTTTGCCTTGAAACGGCGGACGACTTTGGCGATTCTGTTTAGGCCTTGCATCTCTGAAAGCTCTCGATCTGAGATTTCTTGCGCGCCCTGTGCGAGACATACTTTCGCATACACCGATAATAGCATATCGAGCGATGATTTGCCAGCCTCTACGCACAGCGGCCATCCTGGTCCTGGCCTGTGTGGCGGTGTTGCGTGATTATCTACGCCAGGGCCGCGGCCTGCACCGCCCGCTGGTGCGCCGCTCACGCGCGCGCACGCCTCCGCTGCCAGCAGCAGGCCGACCATCGGCCCGTTGCCGTGGCCCGGGTTGGCAAGGAGGGTGAGGGAAGACAGGTCACTTTTTCGCATTAATTCAGCAATTCTATGATACTATGTGCCGCATGAACGCTGAAATGAGGCATCCATGAGCCAACATCCTATCAACCTGGGCGTGCGCTTCATTCTCGAAATGGCCGGCCTCATCGCGATGGGCATGTGGGGCTGGCGGCAGGGGGAGGGCGTGCTGCGTTTTGCGCTGGCGCTCGGTGTGCCCCTGGTGGCAGCCGCGCTGTGGGGCACGTTCCGCGTGCCCGGCGACACGAGCAGCGCAGGCAGCGCGCCCGTCCCGGTGTCAGGCTTCGTCCGGCTGCTGCTGGAGCTGGTGTTCTTCGACTTCGCCGCCTGGTGCCTGTTCACGGTCAGGCCGGTCTACGGCTGGGTCTTCGCCATTGTCGTGCTCATCCACTATGCCGTGTCCTATGACCGCGTCCGCTGGCTGCTGAGCGGGCCGCGCAGGGTGTAAGAGCCTCAGTCCGCAACCGTCCGCCGCTCCGCCTCGACCTCCTCGAACCATGTCTCCAGCCCGCGCAGCATGGCCGTCACGCGGTCCGGCTGCTTGCCCGCCAGGTCGTGCAGCTCCAGCGGGTCATCTGCGAGGTTGTAGAGCTCTGGCGGCGGGGGCGGCGGCACGTCGCGCGGGGGATACGGGCCGGTCAGGATGCCGTGCTCGATGAAGTGCTCCGGCCCGTACATCGACACCCACAGCCAGTACACATCCGGCACCGCCATCGCCTCCCGGATGGCCGGCCGGACGAGCTTCCAGTTGCCATCGCGCATCGCCGCGTTGCATTCGACCAGCGGTGTGTAGCGATTCCACTGCCAGAAGCGTTGGGTGACGCCCTCCGCCGGCTCGCCAGCCAGCGCCGGCAGCAGGTTGGCGCCGTCTAGCTTGCGGTTTGTGGGCAGCGGCAAGCCCGCAGCCGCAGCCAGGGTCGGGAACCAGTCGGTAGTGTGGGCCATGCCGTCGTAGCGGCCGCCCGCCAGGTTGCCGGCGGGCCAGCGGACCAGCGCCGGAACGCGAATGCCGCCCTCGTATACCGTGCCCTTCGCGCCGTGGAACTGGCAGTTGAAGCGCGTGGTGTTGTGCTCGCCCGGCCCGCCGAACTGCGGCCCGTTGTCGCTGGTGAAGACGAGCACCGTGTTCTCGGTCAGCCCGTGCCGCGCCAGCGCGTCGAGGATGCGGGCGACGCCGCTGTCCATGCGGTAGATCATCGCATAGACCATGCTCACGCCGAGGTTGAACTGCCCGGTGTCGGTGAAAAGCCGCACGTCTTCCCGCGGAGCTTCGAGCGGCGTATGCGGCGCGTTGAACGTGACGTGGAGGAAGAACGGCTCGCGGTGGTGGCGGTCGATGAACGCGACGGCCTCGTCCGTCCAGACATCGGTCAGGTAGCGGCCGTCCGCGCGCACGACCCGGTCGTTGTACTCCAGCCGCCAGTTGTAGTAATCGTGCATCCCGCCGCGGAAGCACACGGCCTCGTCGAAGCCGCGCGCGTTCGGGTGATACCGGGGGTCGAACGCGCCCAGGTGCCACTTGCCGACCAGCCCGGTCGCATAACCTGCGGCCTGGAACAGGTCCGCCAGCGTGATCTCGCGCAGCGCGAGCCGCTCCAGCCCCCACCATTCGAGGGTGTCCAGCGAGCCGGTGCGGTGAGGATAGCGGCCCGTCAGCAGCGCGGCGCGCGAGGGGTTGCAGACGGCGGACCCCGCATAGTGCTGCGTCAGGCAGACGCTCTCCGTCATCAGGTGATCGAGCGTGGGCGTGCGCGACAGGCCGCCGTTGAACGCGCTGAAATCGCCGTAGCCCATATCATCCACCAGGATGAAGACGACATTAGGCCGTTCGTGCTGTGCTGGCATATAGTTGCTCCTACGTTGAACTGAACAGACAGTCTGTCTGCCATTCTACCACCCGGAGGCCCAGCTATGACAGATGTGCTTACTTCCGCCCCCGTCATTCGCCGCTCGCCCGCCAACCCGGTCCTGACCGCCGCGGACGTGCCCTATCATGCGACGCTCGTGTTCAACGCGGGCGTGACGAAGTACCAGGGGCAGTACGTGATGGTGTTCCGCAACGACTACGGCTCCACCGAGGAGGGGCGGCTCGACGGCACGAACATGGGCCTGGCAACGAGCGCCGACGGCATCAGCTGGCAGGTCAGCCCGCAGCCCTGCTTCGAGTTGCACGACGCCGAGATCCTGCGCGCGTATGACCCTCGGCTCACGGTGATGGACGGGCGCTGTTATCTCTGCTTTGCCGTGGACACCCGCCACGGGGTGCGCGGCGGGATCGCCGTGACGGACGATTTCGTGGAATACGATATCCTGAGCCTCAGCATGCCCGACAACCGCAACATGGTCCTCTTCCCGGAGCGCATCGGCGGGCAGTACGTGCGGTTGGAGCGGTCCTTCCCGGTCTACAGCCGGGGCTGGCAGGAGCGGTTCGACGTCTGGCTGTCCGACTCGCCGGACCTCCGCTACTGGGGCGGGTCGAGCCTGGTGCTGGCGGTGGAGGATGTGCCGTTCGCCAATGCCAAGATCGGGCCGGGCGCGCCGCCGGTCAGGACACGCGCCGGCTGGCTGACTACCTTCCACGCGGTGGACATCGACCCCACGCGGGGCAAGAACGGCTGGGAGGACCGCTGGACGAAGCGCTACACCGCGGGCATCATGCTGCTCGACCTGGACGACCCCCGCCGCGTCGTGGGCCTGTATCGCGAGCCGCTGCTCGCGCCCGAAGCCTCGTATGAGGTGGCGGGCGGCTTTCGCAACAACACCATCTTTCCCGGCGGCATGATCCTCGAGGACGACGGCGAGGTCAAGATCTACTACGGCGCGGCCGACACGGTCGAGTGCCTCGCCACCGCGCACGTCGACGACCTCATCGCGCTGTGTGAATAATGGCGGGATAAAATAGAACGCAGATGAACGCTGATTGAACTGATCTGACTGATTGTCAAGATGATATCAGAGAAAATCATCTCGATCAGTTCGATCAGTTTAGTCAGTGTTCTATTTTATCATCAGACCATCCGTCTCATTCGTGCAATTCGTGGCGAAAACCATCTCTGCTTCCTCTGTGACCTCTGTGGCTGTTACGCAAACTGCGGCAGGTCCTTGCGGTGCGCCTGGAGCAGCGCGTCGGCCAGCTTACCCGCGGTGGCAGTATCGCTCACACAGCCGTCCATCAGCAGCGCCTCCACGAACAGCCTGCGGTCCCCGCGCAGCGCTGCCTCCACCGTGAGTTCCTGCCCCGCAATCTTGCGCACCAGGGGCACGGCCAGCGCGTCGGGGAAGTCGGGCACGTTCAGTGCGCGGATGTCCCGACCCGTTGCGGTCGCCGTGACCTCCAGGATGGCGTCCGCCGGCAGGTTAGGCACCATCCCTCGGTTGGGCAGGTTGGCGGTGAAGAACGGACGGGTGTCGCCCGCCATGCCGGCAAGGATTTCGAGCAGTTGGCTGTGCTCGCCCGCATCCCGGTCGAACACGCGGCTATCGAGCGGCGCATCGCCGAGCGCCTGCACCCGCATGGCCTCGTAAATCTTGTCGCCCCAGGCAATCGTGCCCTCGAACGAGAACGCGTCCACGCCCAGCGTCTTGCCGTAGTATGCGCCGCCGGGGAAACGCTCCGGGAAGAACTCGGTGACGTGCCGGTCGTTCACCGCCGGGTATGCGCCGTAGGCCTCGAACAGCGACCACGAGAAGGGATTGTGCTCGCGCGCCGCCTGCGTGACCGGGTGGCCCGCGTCCGCCAGCCGCGCCCGGACGAGCGGCCATGCGTCCTGCCCGTTCCAGCGCAGGTCGTACACCCACGTGAAATGGTTGACGCCCGCGGCCAGGCACGTGACCTCGTCGCGCGGCGCGCCGATGAAGTCGGCCAGCTCCGCACAGACGTGGTACACGCCGATGCACAGCCCAACGACCGGCACGCCCGTCGTCTTGCGCACGGCCCGGCAGATGACCGACATGGGGTTGGCGTAGTTGATGAAGTGCGCATGGGGGCAGAGCCGCGCGACGTCCGCGGCAATGCCCACCATCGCGGGCACGAGGCGCAGCGCCCGCGAGATGCCGCCGGCCATGATGGTGTCGCCCACAGGCTGGTACACGCCGAACTGCCGGGGGATAAGGACGTCGCTCTCCCATCCGCGGCGGCCGCCGACGCCGATCGTCGTGACGACCACGTCGCTGCCCGGCAGCACGTCGCGGCGGTCGGTGGAGGCGGTGATGGTGATATCGGCTTCCCGCGCGGCGGCCATCTTGCGGCTCAGCCCCTCGGCCACGGCCAGCGCAGCGGGGTCGATGTCCACCAGGCCGAGCTGCCACGGCCGGCGGGAGAGGATCATGTCGGCGACGAGTCCCTGGGTGAACATGGCGCTGCCCGCGCCGATGATGGTGAGTTTCTGGGCTGGCATGGGGTGTCCTTTGTGATGAGTGACGAGTAACGAGTAACAAGTAATCAAGGTGACTCATTACTTCTTACTGGTTTCCTCGTGTGCTTGGCGTCTTCGCGGTTCAGATTATCAGCGTCGCGTCGCCGAAGCTGTAGAAGCGGTAACGCTCGCGGATGGCCTCGGCATAGGCCCGGTCGATCAGCTCCTTGCCGGCGAACGCACTGACCAGCATCAGCAGGGTCGAGCGCGGCAGGTGGAAGTTGGTCAGCATGGCATCCACCGCGCGGAAGCGGTGGCCGGGGGTGATATACAGGTCGGTCTCGCCGGTGAACGCGGCGACGGTCTGCCAGCCGCACACGGCGCCTTCCGGGATATCGTCGCAGGGCTTGTAACCGAGCGCGATTTTGGCTGCGCTCTCCAGCGTGCGCACGACGGTCGTGCCGATGGCGATGACCCGCCCCCCGGAGAGCCGCGTCTCGTTGACCGCGCGCGCAGTCTCCGCGCTCAGCGAGGCCCACTCGCGATGGATGTGGTGTTGTTCGATGTCCTCGGCCTGCACCGGGCGGAAAGTGTCCAGCCCGATGTGCAGCGTGACGAACGCCAGGTTGACGCCCCGCTCGCGCAGCGCGACCAGCAGCTCCGGCGTGAAGTGCAGTCCGGCGGTGGAGGAGGCGACCGAGCCCTCGATGCGGCTGTACACGGTCTGGTACCGTTCGGGGTCGGCCAGCGGCGTGTGGATGTACGGCGGCAGCGGCGTCTCGCCCACGTCCCACAGCCACTCGCTGGCGGGCGGGTCGAACGCGACGATGCGGCTGCCCGTCTCGGTCTCGCTAATGATGGTGGCAACTATCTCAGGGCCGCCGTCGCGGTGCAGCACAATCACCCGAACGCCGGGCCGCAGCCCCTTGCCGCCCACGAGGCATTCCCAGGTCTCTCCCCTCACCCCCGGCCCCTCTCCCCAACTGCCAGTTGGGGAGAGGGGTGAAGGGGTGAGGGGCCGCAGCAGGAACAGCTCGACCGCGCCGCCGGTGGACTTCGTGCCGTGCAGCCGCGCGGGGATGACCCGGCTGTCGTTGCCGACCAGCAGGTCGCCCGGCTGCATGTACTCCACGACATCGCGGAACAGCCGGTGTTCCAGCGCGCCGGTGGCGTGGTGGATAACGAGCAGCCGCGACGCGTCGCGCGGCTCGACCGGCGTCTGCGCGATCAGCTCCGGCGGCAGGTGATAATCAAACTCGCTCGTCTTCATGTTTCACTGTGAGTAATAGAACGCTGATGACGCTGATTAGACTGATTTTCGCTGACTCTTTTTCGTTTTTGACCGTCACGCACTTCTGTGAAAGCTCTATACCCACATAAAAAATAAATCAGCGTTCATCAGGGCCAAGCGCAGCTTGGCACATCAGCGTTCTATTTCACTTCCCCTCTTGGAATAGCCCAGGCTGCTCTGCTGACTCTGGGTACGGTTCGCCCAGGTGCTCGTACGCGCGGCGGGTGGCGACGCGGCCGCGCGGGGTGCGTTCGAGGAAGCCGAGCTGCAGCAGGTACGGCTCCACCACGTCCATGATGGTGTCCGGTTCCTCCGAGAGGGCCGCGGCGATGGTCTCCAGCCCGACCGGCCCGCCCCGGAAGTCGCGGATGATGCGGCCGATGACCTGCCGGTCGAGCGCGTCCAGCCCCAGCTCGTCGATCTCCAGCAGGGCGAGCGCCTCGTGCGCCATCTGCTGATTGATGACGCCGTCCGACCGGACCTGCGCATAGTCGCGCACCCGGCGCAGCAGCCGCAGCGCGACGCGCGGCGTGCCCCGGCCGCGGCGCGCGACCTCCGCCACCCCGTCCGGCGTGATGGGCGCCTGCAGCAGCCGCGCGGCCCGGCTGACGATGGCCTCCATCGCGTCCAGTTCGTAGAAGTCGAAGCGGTAGACCGCGCCGAAGCGGGCGCGCAGCGGGGCCGTCATCAGCGCAAGGCGGGTCGTCGCGCCGATGAGCGTGAAACGGGGCAGCTTGAGCCGGATGTTTCGCGCGCTCGGCCCCTTGCCGATGACGATATCGAGCGCGAAGTCCTCCATCGCGGGGTAGAGCACCTCTTCGACCGCCCGGCCCAGCCGGTGCACCTCGTCGATGAACAGGATGTCGCCCGCGCGCAGGTTGGTGAGGATGGCCGCCAGGTCGCCCGCCCGCTCGATCGCCGGGCCGGCCGTCACCTTGAGCCCTACGCCCATCTCGTTGCTGAGGGCATGAGCGAGCGTCGTTTTGCCGAGGCCGGGCGGGCCATAGAACAGCACGTGGTCCAGCGGCTCCTTGCGCGCGCGCGCGGCGTCGATCAGGATCCTGAGGTTTTCCCGCAGGCGATCCTGGCCCAACATCTCGTCGAGCGTGCGCGGCCGCAGCGCCGCGTCCACGACCACTTCCTCCGGCCGCCCCTGGGGTGAGATTGCGCGTTCGGTCATACCCAACCTGCTTAGAATAAATGTGCGTATCCCCGCTATTATAGCAGAGATACGCACACTATCATAACGCGTGGAATTTCCGGAGCCACCAGCGGCATCTCCCCCTCTCCTGAAGAACCGCTTTTCATTCTTCAGGAGAGGGGGCCGGGGGGTGAGGTCACTCCACAGCCTCGAACGACGCCACCACCTGCTCAAACACCTGCAGCTCCTCC